>JANNDE010000301.1:0-1397 GCA_031387395.1 Hymenobacter sp. | reverse complement strand
GGAACTAAAGCGCCGGCAGGTGGCCGACGGAGCCCGCCACCAAGCCCAAATCTGCTTTTCGACGGTGCACAAGAGCAAAGGGCTCGAATACGATGCCGTGCAGCTAACCGATGACTTCGTCGGACCCGAATCCATCGACCGGCTGGTACGGGAGCTGGCACTTCGGCCAGTGGAACCCAGCTTGCTGGCCCAGGTTATAGAAGAAGTCAACTTGCTGTACGTGGCGCTAACCCGCGCCAAAAACGTACTCTACGTGCCGGCAACACGCCTGCCGCACGAGTTCTCGGGAGGAACAGGCATCACACCCATTCATGGAGGCACCCCGTTATTTGCTCCCCCGCTGCCTCCTTCACCGCCCGCCAGTCGCTCATCGCACGCGGCTTATCCGGAATTAATGCCCATCGCAACTCAATTGCAATCATTGCAAAGCCGTCTGGACGCTGCATTGTAGCGAAGATGCTGACTGGAGGCGTCTACCGGCCCATACTTAAGCCACTGTCACCGCTGCACCGAAACTTTAATTTGCTGCTCAAACGCTGGACAGCAGAAATTCCGCTTTTCCACCCGTATCAGCTGGTCATTGCCCGTGGCTATTATTGCCACGGTACTGGTGTGGTTCGGGTGTTGGGTACACGCTTGCCGGGGCAAATCGCCGGCCCGCAGGTCGTTAGCCCAGCTTTCGGCTGCGTCATTGGAAACGTCAGCGTACATCTGCTTGGCAAAGTCACTTGAACTGCCCGGCACCCGAGCTTTTTCGGTTACGATGGAAATCATAGTAATTTATCTACGAATTGGTTAGGCTTCTTTGTAGGGCTGGGTGATGTCCAGGCCCCGCCTGATTATGGGGATGAGGTCGGCGGAACCATAGCTACGTTCGACCGACAATTGTAACCCTTCCAGCTGCGCGGCTTCATCAGCAGTAAGCTTGCGGCCCCTTCTGGGCTTTAGAAAAGCCTGGATGGCTTTGGCGATATGCCCCTTTACAGCCGCCAGCTGTTTCTCTGCCGTACCGAGCCCCCGCAATTTTAACCGACCCGACTCGGTGTTTTGTAAATTGCTGAAGTAGTCGCACGAAGCGCCTTTCTGATTACGCTCGCACCCGTGGGCACGGCGAATGAAGGCTTCGTAGCTCATGGGCGAAATATTGTCTTCCATAATGGCCAGGAGATTGGGTTAAGCAGCGTTCGTATCGTTTGTTTCCGGGTGGTATATCCGGACAAATCTGATGGTTAGAACCTATTCATCAAGCTGCATATCTGCATCTCGTGGCGGCATCGTGTACCGCTGTGTCGCTCGGCGAAACAGAACAGCTAGCACCTCATAGCCAGAGGCCGGTACTCGCGGGTCCAAATAAAAATTCAGCATAATAGTATGCCAAGGTGTGCCCGGCGTCCGGT
>JANNDE010000229.1:0-3516 GCA_031387395.1 Hymenobacter sp. | reverse complement strand
AGCATTAGAAGTTAAAACACAGTTTTCACGTGTTTTAACTTCTAATGCTCCCCCTTTAAGCTTGTGCATCGAACGGGAAACTGCTCTAAAGTAGCCGTACGCGGCTGATGATGGGCACCACACCGTTGATAGCGAGGGTGTTGGCGGCTGTCACGCTGGCGTGGTTGGCCCCGTTGCCGCGCACGCTCGTGCCGATGCCCCTGCCCCCCCGGTCCGGGGCTAGTGCCGTACCTCCACCCAGCCCTTCACGCGGTGGCTATCGGGGTAGGTGATGATGTAGTAGTATACGCCGTCGGGCTGGCCGCTGGCGCTCCAGTCGTCGTGGTAGGTGGGGCTGTCGAACACGAGCTGGCTCCAGCGCGAATACATCTGCAGGTGCGGCGCGCAGTCGGGCCCGAGCCTGAAGGTTTGGTTTTTAGCGTCGCCGTTGGGGGTGATGATGTTCGGGATTTTACGCTCCAGCACCACCACGGGGGCCAGCTCCACTACCGTTTCGCAAAGGCCCTGGGAGTAGCGTGCCCGCAGCCGGGGCTGGTAGGTGCCGGGGGTGTCGTAGGTGTGCACCGGGTTGGCCTCGGCCGACTGGCGGCCATCGCCAAAATCCCAGCTCACTGCCAGGCCGGCAGCGTTGCTGCCCCGTGCAAACTGCACTATAAGGGGCGCAAACTGCGTTTCGGGGCACGGCACCGCCGCCCGGGTGGGGCCGATGGCCGGAACCGTTGCCAATGCGAAGTGCTGCGTGCCAGTGGCCGTGCAACCTGCGGTATTTACGCTGTAGTTCACCGTGAACGGCCCCGCTTGCCCGGCCGGTGCCGCAAACGTGAAGCCCGTGGCCATGCTGCCGCGCACGCCCGGCCCGCTGAAAATGCCCCCCGCCGGGCTGCCGCGCAATGCCACCGGCGCGCTGCCCGGGCAAAGGACGGTATCACCGCCCAGGGTGGCGGTCAGCTGCGTCGTAATCGTCACGGTCTTGCTGGCCTGTACGGGGCAGGTGCCTACCATAACCTTGTAAACCAACTGGTAAGTGCCCACGGCCAGGTTAGGCGTAAAGAAATAGCCGGTGGCCGCCGTGCCGCTCACGCCCGGCCCGCTGAAGATGCCACCAGCGGGCGTGGCCGTTAGTTGCACGGGCGTTGGGTTAGTTGTGCCCAAGCAGTACACGGGTTGCAGCAGCGGCGTGAACACTACCGTCGGCCCTATTACCGTGATGCGGCGCGTGCCCGTGGTGGTGCACAGCCCCGTGTTGGGCACCGTGTAGGTAAGGGTTTGCACGCCCACCAGGGCCGCCGAGGGCGTGAACACGTAGCCCGCGCTCTGGCTGCCGCTCACGCCCGGCCCGGTCCAGATGCCACCGATGGGGTTGCCGGTCAGCACCTGCGGCCCGGCGGTGACGCATACATCCTGACTGGTCCCGGCGTCGGCTACCTCGGGGCGGAAGTCGAGCACGAAAGACGCGTTGTTGCAGGTGGCCCCCGCTAGGGTGCCGCTGCTGTTCACCGTGGAGTAGGTGTTGGCCCCGGGCGGAATGGGGAAGCCCGATTTTGCAAAACACGAGCAAACCGCCTGGTACACAACGCCGCGCTGGTCAAAGCGCGAGGTGCCGCCGTCTACGTGCTCGCCTATGGTGCCGGGTGTGGTATCGCCGTAGTAAGTGGCGTAGTCGAGGCGGGTGAGGCCGGCCGAAAACTGAGCCAGGTAGAAATCCGAGCCGTCGGTGGTGGTTTGGGCGGCGTTACTGGTAATAGGCAGGTCATGGGTGGTACCGTTGCCGTCGAGGCAGGGGATGGAAGGGGGCGAGGTGGGCGTGGCCCGGCCGTTCGCATTGCCGCCCCAGCCGCACACGTACACCCGGTCGCAGCGGTCGACCAGAAACGCTGAGGGGTCGAGGTTGACCTGACCGGCACTGCCCGGAGCCGTGCTGCCAAACACGGTGGCCAGCTGGCTCTGGGCCAGGTTGGCATCAAGCTTCTGAATAAACTGCGTGCCGCCGGGTGTGGTATAGAGGCCCGGCGACACCGGAAACGCGCCCCGCGTCTGGCCCAGCAGGTACACGCCGCCATCGGTGCCCAGCTGCAGGAAGTAGGCTTGGTCGTAGGCTGCCGTGCCCACGTAAGTGGCCTGCAGCAGGCTGGTGCCGCTGGCCGCAATGCGCGCCACAAAGCCATCCACGTTGCCGGGCCGGGTGGGTAGGTAGGCTCCGGCGGTAGTCGGAAAATTGGCGCTGAGCGTGCCGCCGGCCACGTACACGTCGCCGCTGCCGGGCTCCACCTGCAGCGAATAGGCGGCATCGGCCCCGCTGCCGCCCAGGTAGCTGGCCCAGCGTACCGCGTCGAGGCCGGGCGCGAGCTTCACCACCACGCCGTCGGAAGTGCCGCCGCGGTACGCGCCGCCCAACCCCCTGGCCACCGGAAAATCGGTCGAAGTAGTGTGCGAGGCCAGGTATACGTTATCAGCCGCGTCCACGAAAATGTCGCCCCGGCCCTCGTCGCCGTAGTTGTGGACCAGCTGCAGGGCGGTGCCGCTGGCCGAAATGCTGGCATCTACCGGCAACAGGCCCTCGTCGTCGGTACCGCCCAGGTAGGTCGAGCCCACCAGGGCCGTGCCCGTGGCGTTGAAGCGGGTAATCACCAGGTCGGAGCCGTCGGACGTACCGCCGGCAAACTTTGGCTGCGCCGCGTTGCTCGCGACGGGGTAGTCGGCGGAGCTCGAGGAGCCCAGCACCAGCAGCTCGCCCCGGCTATTCACCACCAGGCTGGCCGGAAAATCGGCCCCGCTGCCGCCCAGGTAGGTGGCCCACACCCGCGCCGCCGGCCCGTTCGCGTGCGTGTCGAACTTGATGATGGCTATATCAATCAGGGCTTTGAAGGAGGTCTGGAATGCTCCTGGCGTCGTGGGGTAGCCCACTTCGAAGGCAATGCCGCCCGAGTATAGATTGCCCGCCGGGTCGTAGGTTGCCGTGAAGCCCCAGTTGTTGGCCACCGAGCCGGAGTAGCTGGAAAATACCACCACCGGGTCGATGGTGAGGGCCCGGTGGTGGTCGTACTGGCCCAGGGCGAAGTGCACGGTGCCGGCCGCGAGCACGTAGCGGCAGGGCACGGCCCGGCGGTAGCCGGTGGCAGTGGCCTGCCAGGCGCGGGGGGCGTGCTCCACCACGGTGCCCACGCTGGTTTGCACCACCAGGTTGCCGGCTTCATCCAGCGCCAGGGCGTTGGCCCCTTCGTGGCGCAGGCCAATGGCGGCGGCATTGGCCCCGGGGGCCAGCACAAAATCGTATTCCAGCTGTTGCTCCCGGCTCTCGTAGAGGCGGGCGCTGATGCCGGGCCACAGGCCGTCGTAGCGCAGGGCGCGGTAGGCGGGCACGTCGGCGGCCCAGTGGGCGGGGTCGCGGCCCAGGAAGTAGCTGCGGTGCTCGGCGGTGCGGGTTTCGGGAGCAATAGTGGCGGGCGCGGCCCCGGCAAAGCGCAGGCTCAGGGCGTGGCCGCGCACGGGCTGGTTTCCGGTCCGAGGCCCGCTGCT
>JANNDE010000177.1:0-4067 GCA_031387395.1 Hymenobacter sp. | reverse complement strand
GCCAGGTTGCGCTTGGTTTTTACGTTGCGCTTCTTGAGGCGCTCGAGGTTGCCGGGCAACAGGTAGTCGGGCCCGTAGATGATGCGCAGGTATTGGCGCCCCCGGCACTTGAGCGCCGGCTGCAGCAGCCCCTTGCGGGTGCTGCTCACAAAGTCGTAGGGCTTGACCACCATGCCCTCGCCGCCAGCCGCCGTCAGCTCAGTCCACCACTGGATGGCGGCTTCCACCTCGGCCGGGTCGGCTAGGGGCACCACCCGGTAGGGCGTGGCCCGCAGCAGGCCGGGGTCGGCCAGGGCGAGCGTGCGCAGGGTTTCCATGTGCCAGGCGTGGTCGCGGTCGAAGTACGTCTTGCCCTCGGTGGCCAACAGGTGGAAAGGTGCCAGTTTCAGGTCCTCGAGCGAATGCACCGGCCAGCAGTAGCGGCGGTAGGCGTCGGCGTAGTGGGTCGCGGCCTCGCGGCGCGCCACCGTGCGAGCCAGCAGGGCCTCAGCCCCATCCAGGTCGCGGGCGGCCGCTTCCACCAGCACCGCTTCCACTTGGGGCAATGCCGCGCCGGCAGCCGCTGCCACAGCGGCGTACTGGTTTTTCACCAGTTCCTGCGCCTTGGCCGACCAGGGCAGCAGCTCCGCGTCCAGGCACACCCAGTCGGTGTCGAATTTCTCCCAGAAGTCAGCCGTGGTCAGCGCGTCGCGCAGCCGGGCCAGAAACGCGGTTTCCAATTCGGGGTCGGTGAAAAAGTTGCGGCCGGTGCGGGTATAGCACTTGCCGATGCCTTCGCCCACCAGCCCAAGCCGCCGCCGGATGGCTTCCTCGTCCTTACCTATGACGACGACCACGCGGCTGCCCATGTGCTTTTCCTCGCACACCACCCGCTCCACACCCAGCTGCTTGTAGTAGGCCAGCGCTTCGGCGGGGTGCTCCAGCAGGTCCGGCAGCTCCGAGGTTTCGGTGGGCGACATGGTGGGAGGCAGGTACAGCAGCCACTTGGGGTGCAGGGCAAAGCGCGACATCACCTCCAGGGCCGCCACGGCATTTTCCTCCCGAATGGTCACGCCGCGCATGAGCCGGGTTTCGATGAACTGCTTGCCCGTCACGTCGCGGATGTCAAGCAGGTCGTCGTCCTGCTGCTGCATGGTCAACTCGCCCTCGCCGGCTGCGCTCTCTGCCAGCAGGGCTGCGGCGCGGTAGTTGAGCGGGCGCGCCGGCTCGCAGTACACCCGCGCCGCTGGCACGGTCACCAGTTCCCGCTCGGGGTAGCGCAGCGCCGTGAGCCGCCCGCCGAACACGCAGCCCGTGTCCAGGTCGATGGTGTTGTTGAGCCACTCCGGGTCCGGAACCGGCGTGTGGCCGAAGGCGACCATAGCCCGGCCCCGGTATTCGCGGGCCCACTCGTAGCGCACAGGCAGGCCGAACTCGTCAATCTCGCCGGTGCTTTCGCCGAACAGCGCGAAAGCCCGGACGGCCCCCGAGCCGCGGCCCTGCATCTCCTCGGTGAGGCCGGCGTGGGCGACGACGAGCTTGCCGCCATCGAGCACGTAGTGGCTCACCAGTCCGTCGAGGAACTGTCGCACCTGCCCGCCAAAGGCGGCCGGCTCCAGCTCCATTTGCGCCAGCGTTTCGCCCAGGCCGTGGTTCACGGTCACTTTCTTGCCGTTGAGGTGGCGCAGCAGCTTGATGTCGTGGTTGCCGGGCACGCAGAGCGCGCTACCGTCTTTTACCATGCTCATCACCAGACGCAGCACCTGCGGCGAGGCCGGCCCGCGGTCCACTAGGTCCCCTAAGAACACGGCCCGCCGCCCTTCTGGTGGCATTACCCGCACGCCCAGGTCGCGGTCGTCGGCCACCGGCTCGGCTGCCACGCGGTAGTCCAGCTCCCCGAGCAGCGTCAGCAGCTCGTCGTAGCAGCCGTGCACGTCGCCGATGATGTCAAAGGGTCCGGTTTCCTCCTTGCGGTTGTTGTAGAGCCGGTCGCGCACGATGCTTTGCACCCCGTCAATTTCCTCCACACCGCGCAAATGGTGAATGTGCCGAAACCCTTCCTGCTTAAGATTACGCAGGCTTTTGCGCAGCTCCTGGCGGTGACGGGCCACCACGTGCGGCCCCATGTGCTTGCGGTCGGGGCGCTGGGCGTTGCGCTCGTGGGCCACGCCCTCAGGCACGTCGAGCACGATGGCCACGGGCAGCACGTGGTACTGCCGGGCCAGGGCCACCAGCGGCTTGCGGCCCTCGGCCTGCACGTTGGTGGCATCCACCACCGTCAGCAGCCCGCGCTTGAGGCGCTTGGCTACCAAGTAGTGCAGCAGCTCAAAGGCGTCTTTGCTGGCCGACTGGTCGTTCTCGTCGTCGGCCACCAGCCCCCGGCAGGCATCCGACGAGACGATTTCCGTGGGCTTGAACAGGCGCCGCGCAAATGTGGACTTGCCCGCGCCCGTGCTGCCGATGAGAAGAATGAGGGAGAGTTCGGGAAGCTTGAGGGTATCTTGGGACATTGGAACGGAAGAATTTCTAAAACACGGTGTGCAACTACTCGCTGATTGTCATCTTAGGTACATGGCGCTACAACTTACTCGGGTATTTCTACTCATTTTGCTCGTTGCGTATGCTTCTACACCCGCCTCTTCTCAGAAAACGGGAAAACCTCAACTTTCCGGTAAAACGACAAGTCCGTTAGAAGAAGCCTGTAAAGCACAGTCTAAAGCACGATTAACGCAGTTTTTTCGCGGGTGGAGTGCTAGTATTCCGGCCATCAGCGAGAAAGAGTTGGCCCAGCTAAATAACCGGCAGAGAGAAGCCTACCGGGTATTCACGGCTTTCTACAAGCCGCACAGACTTGACAGTTTAGGCGGGTCAGAATGGGGAAACAGCATTTATGCCAAGGCAAAATTCTTGTTGGTTCAAAACGACCTCAAGATTCGCACGACTGAGCGGATATTTTATTCGGATGCTTATATGGACAGCGTCATAACCGGAGTCATCTCCCGGACGGAAAAAGAGGATTCAATTAAGCAGCGTCGGCTTAAAAAAGTGAATGGCAAGTTAAATAAGCAGGTTCGGGAAGAATTTGGCTTTGAAGACGCCTTCTCATTTCATAATCCCAGCGACCGCCAATCCGCAGCTGATTCGATAGTGGATTTTCGTCCACTTGTAAAAGTGCCTGGCAAGCAAGCCGTTTATTTGACACCAAAGCGAATAGAAACGTTAAGAGCATTTCTTGGCGACAAACACCTCCCCATTGGGGCAGGTGGAATAATGAATCCGGCGCGTTCGTCCGGCGAGAGTGAGAAACGTAAGGCGTTCTTAGAGAACGATATTAAAATTTGGTACGGCCATTGGGGTAGTTACTGGCAGCTTGATTCTTACCCGGTGGTCTACTCCATTACGTTTGACAAACGCATGCTTTACGCCCGCGTCGACTTTCGAATGGTTTACGAAGGCGGCGAAGCTGTTTTGAAAAAGAAGAACGGCCAATGGGTACTGGTAACAAGCAAAAGAACTTGGATAGAATAGTTCTTACCCGCTGATTTCAAACACGGCCATCTGCGAGGGCGGCCCAACGGATTCCACTTCCTCGCCCATCGCTACCACCCGCACCTGGTACCCGTGCCGCTCCGCCACGCCCGCGGCCCAGGCAGCAAACTCGGCGCGGGTCCACTCGAAGCGGTGGTCGTCGTGTCGGAAGTCGCCGGCATTGAGCTTTTCAAACAGCTGGTTGTAGTCCGCGTTGGGCGTCGTCACAAACACATGCGCCGGCCGGGCCTGCCCGAACACCACGGCCTCCAACGCGGCCAGGCGGTTTTCGTCGAGGTGCTCAATCACTTCCACCAGCGCCGCCGCATCAAACCCGGCCAGACGCTCGTCTCGGTACAGCAGCGACCCTTGAATCAACTCGATGCGCGCACGCTGACGCGGGGGCATCTCCTCCAGGTGCAGGCGCTGCGCCGCCCGGCTCAGCGCCTGGTGCGACACGTCCATGCCGAGGATGAACTCAATCTTGTGCTGGCGCATCAGCAGGCGCAAGAGCTTGCCCTCGCCGCAGCCCAGGTCCAGCACGCGCTTGGGGCCGAGCT
>JANNDE010000129.1:0-9318 GCA_031387395.1 Hymenobacter sp. | reverse complement strand
TTTCTTCCAGCAGCAGGCCCACGGCCCGGCCGCCGTGCTGGGTGATTTTCCGGCCCAATAAGTCGAGGGCCTGAATGCCGGTGGTGCCCTCGTGAATGGGGTGAATGCGCGACTCGCGCCAGAACTGCTCCACCGGGAAATCGGTGGTGTAGCCGGCCCCGCCATGCACCTGAATGGCGGCGCTGGTGCTCAGCACGCCCATTTCTGAGGGGTAGCTTTTGGCGATGGGCATCAGCAAATCGAGTAGTAGCTCGGCGCGGTCTTTTTCCGCACCCTCCCCCATCCTGGCCACGTCCAGGTAGTAGCTGCAACTGAGCAGCAGGCCCAGCGCGCCCTCCATAGTGGCTTTCTGAAAGAGCAGCATGCGCTTCACGTCGGCGTGCCGGATGATGGGGACCTGGGCCTGGGCAACGTCGCGGTTGGCGATGGGCCGGCCCTGGGGGCGGGCGCGGGCGTACTCCAGCGCCGCGTAATAGGCGGCCGTGCCGATGGCCGCCGCGCTCACGCCCACCGCCAGCCGGGCCTCATTCATCATCTGGAACATGTAGCTGAGGCCCTTGTTGGGCTCGCCCACGAGGTAGCCGCGGCAATCGCCGTCGCTGCCCATCATCAGGTGGGCAATGGGCGCGCCCTTGCAGCCCAGCTTGTGGTAGATGCCGGCCGTAACGATGTCGTTCGAAATCAATTCCCCGAGCTTCGTGGCCTCGTTAGGCAGGCCCCCGGCCACGCGCTGGCGCGGCACCACGAACAGCGAAATGCCCTTGGCCCCGGCCGGCCCGCCCTTAATTTTGGCCAACATGAGATGCACTACGTTGTCGCAGGCATCGTGGTCGCCGGAGGAAATGTAGATTTTCTGGCCCCGAATCCGGTAGTAGCCATCCTCCGTCGGCTCGGCCGAGGTGCTGATGTCGGAGAGGGAGCTGCCGGCATCGGGCTCGGTCAGGGCCATGGTGCCCTGCCAGCGGCCGGCGTACATGTGCGGCGTGAAGGCGGCCACCAGTTCCGGCGTAGCAAAGCTGCGCAGCAGATTGGCGGCCCCCAGCGTGAGAAAGGGCGGCACGCTGGCCGAATAGTTGGTGGCCTGCATGGCAAATACCGCCGCGTTGTACACCGTGCCGGGCAGCTGCTGGCCGCCTTCCTCGTACGAAAACGGGGCGTTTATCCAGCCATCCTCGCCGAAGCGACGCACGATGTTCTTCACGCCGGGATGCACGCGGATTGTGCCATCCACGAGCTGCGGCTCCTGCCGGTCGAGCTCGGTGAGCAGGGGTTTCAGGAGTTGGTCGGCAAACTGGCCGGCGGTGTCCAGCACCAGGTCAATGGAGCCGCGGTCGTGGTCCTGGAAATACGGGAAGCGGTTCAGGTCTTCGACCTGTAGCACTTCGTGGAGCTGGAAAGCGAGGTCGCGGCGGGAATAGGCTTGTTTGGCCATTAGAGGAAAGCTGGGTGGGAAAGAAGCGCGGGTAAAAGTACCCGATTTCGGCAGCGGGCCAAATGACGTAGGTTAAGAAAGGCGGCGGGCAGTATAATGGCACGTCATGCAAAGCGCAGCGAAGCATCTTTACCGCAATAAGTAATCAATAATATCCGCACGATTAGATTAGTGGTGGCAGTAAAGATGCTTCGCTGCGCTCTGCATGACCGTTTTTTATCCTCCTACCCCCAATACCCTCCCCCCCCTCACAATTGCGCCCGCATGCGGCTCAAACTCTCTGGCTTCACGCCCAGATACGTGGCAATGTGCCGCTGCGGCACCTGCCGAATCAGCTCGGGGTTTTGGTGCATTAGGGCGAGGTAGCGGGTGCGCAGGTCGTCCATCTGGAAGGCGCGGAGGCGCTCGGTGAGGCCGCACACCAGGTTTTCGTTGATGCGGCGGCCCAGCCGCTCGATTGGCGGCACCCGGCGAAACAGCCGGTTAAGGTCGGGAATCAGGATTTCGTGGGCCTGCACGTCGGTCAGGCATTCAACGTAGAGCTCGGTGGGCACCTGGGCCACGATGCTCAGGGTGTCGAAGCAGAAGGAATCGACCCCATAAAAGGCGCTGGTAATATCCTCGCCGCGCACGAGGCGGTAGGCCCGGGCCAGGCCGGTTTCGATGAAATAAAGGCGGTCGGGCGGCGGACCGGGGTGAAACAGCTCGGTGCCTTTGCGGAAGGTGCAGGGCCGGAAAGCGGCCAGGGTTTGCGCCAGCTCGGCAGCGGTGAGGTGAGCGTGCTGGTGCAGGTAGGCGCGCATAACGGGAAGGCGAAAAGCACCAAAGGGCGCAGGAAAAGGCTTTTATTTACCGGACGGGCCGGTTCTTCACGAAAAGTACGCCGCCCGGGCAGCAACTTTGTTCATCGCTCCGTTTCAGGGGGCTCACGCTTGCCCATCGATTGTGGCCGTACCGGCCGCTCCCTCATGCATCTTTTCGTTTATTCGCCCCTCAGCGCTTCGGCTCGCACTTACCTTCAGCAGCAGCTTCCGACCGAGGTCGAGGTCACGTTCAGCTCCGATTTAGCCCCCGAAGACCAGTTCCCGACTTTCCAGGAAGCCGACGTACTGCTCGGCAACCCGCCGCCCACCTGGCTGGCGGCCGGCCCCTCGCCCCAACTGCGCTTCTGGCAGATTGACTCGGCCGGCTTCGAGCGCTACCGCCACCTGCGCCTGGCCCTGCCCGTGGCCAACATGGGCGACTTTTTCGCTTGGCCCTGCGCCGAAACCATGGTGGGCGGCCTGCTGGCCCTCTACCGCCACCTGGGCGAGCTGGCCGTGCTGCAGGCCCACCGCAAGTGGGTGGGCGGGGCCTACGTGCGCAACCGCGCCGGCCTGCTGCGCGGCAAGCGTGTGGTAGTGCTGGGCGCGGGGGCCATTGCGCTGGCCCTACGCCAGCAACTCGCTGGCTTCGAATGCCCCGTGCAGTTGCTGGCCCGCACCCACCCCGGGGCCCGGCTGCGCTCCCCACAAGACCTGAAAGCGGTACTACCCGAAACCGACATCGTGATAAACACCCTGCCCGGCAGCGCCGAGGGCTTTGTTTCGGCCGAGCTGTTGGCGGCCATGCGCCCGGGCAGCCTCTACGCCAGCGTGGGCCGTGGCAACACCACCGACGAGCCCGCCCTGCTGCGCCTATTGCAAGCCGGCCACCTCGGCGGGGCCGTGCTCGACGTGACGGCTATCGAGCCCCTGCCCGCCGACAACCCCCTCTGGACCCTACCCAACGTGCTACTCACCCAGCACACCGGCGGCGGCCAGGCCCTGGAAGACGAAAACAAAGCCGACATGCTGCTGCGCAACCTAGAAAACCTGCGCCACGGCCGACCACTAGAGAATCTGGTGGATTTGAGCCGGGGATATTGAGTAGTCGTACAAAAGTAGCACGTCATGCAGAGCGGAGCGAAGCATCTTGCCCGCCACCAGTAATTTCTGTTAACAATTGATTTACTGGCACATGCAAGACGCTCCGCTCTGCATGACGCTCTTATTACGTTTATTTATGCACCACTGCTTAAGTGTAGGGGAAACCATGTCCGCCTTCCCACAAAAAAGCCTGGCCAATTGGCCGGACTTTTTCTATTTAAAAATATCTGAACAAATCGAATTTACTCCGCGCTTTCCACGCCGGCCGCTTTGGTCATCATGTCCACAATCTCGGCCGAGATGCCGGTGGTGCTGAAGCCGCCGTCGTGCATCAGGTTCTGCATGGTCACGTAGCGCGTGAGGTCCGAGAAGAGCGAGATGCAGTAGTCGGCGCAGGCCTCGGCCGGGGCGTTGCCGAGGGGCGACATCATATCGGCGAAGTTATAAAACGCGTCGAAACCGGTGATGCCGGTGCCGGCCGTGGTTTTGGTGGGCGACTGCGATACGGTGTTCACGCGCACCTTTTTCAGCTTGCCGAAGCGCTGGCCGTAGCTGCGGGCAATGCTTTCGAGCATGGCCTTGGCCTGGGTCATATCGGTGTAGTCGAGGAAGGCGCGCTGGGCGGCGATGTAGCTCAGGGCTACGATGCTGCCCCACTCGTTCATGGCGTCCTGCTTCTCAGCCACGGCCATCATCTTATGAAACGACATGGCCGACACGTCAATCGTCTGCTGGAAGAATTTATAGTCCAGCTCGCCGTAATGCTTCTTTTTGCGAATGTTGGCGCTCATGCCAATGCTGTGCAGCACGAAATCAATCTTGCCGCCGAGCTGCTCCTGCGCGCCTGAAAACAGCGCCTCCAGCTCTTCCGTCGACGTAGCATCGGCCGGGATAATCGGGGCGTTGCACTCCTGGCTCAGCTTGTTGATTTCGCCCATCCGCATGGCCAGCGGCGCGTTGGTGAGCACGAAGCGCGCCCCTTCGGCGTGCGCCCGCTGGGCCACTTTCCAGGCAATGGAATGTTCGTTGAGCGCGCCGGAAATGATGCCGACTTTGCCGGCGAGGAGATTATTAGGCATTGAGTGAATGGGTGAATGAGTAAGTGAGTAAATGAGCAGTTACCCGCATCTGGTCTGATTTGGGCGGCAAGTTACTCATTTACTCACTTGCTCATTTACCGTTTCGCCCCGCAGCGCCAGCAGCTCGCGGGCGCTCTGGAAGGCGTTTTCGCTGGGCTTGGCCCCGGCAATCATGTGCGCGATTTCCTTGATGCGGTCCTCCGCGCTCAGCTCGCGGATGCGGCTGATGGTACGGTCGGCGCGGTCCTCCTTGTACACGAAGTAGTGCACGTCGCCGGCCGCCGCCATCTGGGGCAGGTGCGAAATAGCCACCAGCTGATGCTTCTGCGCCATCTGTTGCATCATCCGGCCCACCTTCACCGCGATTTCGCCCGAGATACCGGTGTCAATTTCGTCGAATACTATCGTGGGCAAAGCCGTTTTATCGGCCAGCATGTACTTGATGCACAGCATCAGGCGCGAGAACTCGCCGCCCGAGGCAGCCTTGCTCAGCGTCTGGGGCTGCGCACCCTTGTTGGCGGTGAAGAGGATGCTCACCACGTCGATGCCGCTGGTGGCCGGCGCGCCGGTGCTGTGCTGCACCACGATACGGGCGTGCGGCATGCCCAAATCGGCCAGCAGCAGCCCCAGCTGCTTCTCGAAGTGCGGAAACGACTTACGCCGGCTCTCCGACAGCTTATTGCCCTGCTTGGTGACGGCGGCCAGCGCCGCATCCGAATCCTTGCGCAGGCGGGCAATTTCCTTGTCCAGGCTCAGCACCGAGCTCACCTTCTGGCGCAGGTCGTCGCGCACTTCCAGCAGCGCGGGCAGGTCGCGGGCCTGGTGCTTGCGCTGCAGGGTGTAGAGCACGTTCAGGCGGTCCTGCAGCTCCTCAGCGCGGGCGGGGTCGCCCTCGGTGCGGCGCTCGGCGGTTTCCACCTCGTCGGCGATGTCGTGCAGCTCAATCAGGCAGCTGTTCAATCGCTCGCGCAGCTCGCGGAAATTGTCGGCGTAGCTCGCCACCTGGCCCAGCAGGCTCACAGCTTCCTTGAGGTTGCCGGTGGCGCAGGTTTCGCTATCACGCAGGCCGTGCAACGCCTGGCTCAGCTTGTACTTGATTTCCTCGGCGTGCTCCAGCTGCTTTATTTCCTGCTCCAGCGCGTCCTGGTCCTCGGTATCGAGGCGGGCTTCTTCCAGCTCATTCAGCAGAAAGCTATTGTAATCCAGCTCCTTGCTGGCCTGCGCAGCCTGGCTTTCCAGCGCCTGCAGGTCGGTTTCCAGCTTGCGGTACTGCCGGAAGGCGTGGCTGTACATAGTCCGCTGCGGCACCAGCCCGGCGTACAAATCCAGCAGGTTCAACTGGAAAACCCCGTCGCCCAGCAGCAGCGTGTCGTGCTGCGAGTGAATGTCCATCAGGTTGGCCCCGATTTTCCGCAGGGCTTCCAGCGTCACCGGCGTATCGTTCACGAAAGCGCGCGACTTGCCGTTGGGACTGATTTCACGCCGCAGAATACAGTGCGTATCGTAGTCTAAATCCTCGGCTTCAAAAATATCCTGGAGCTGGTAGTTGGCAATGTCAAACTGGCCCTCAATCACGCATTTGCGCGCGGTGTCGAACAGCATCCGCGAGTCGGCCCGGTTGCCCAGCAGTAGGCCAATGGCGCCCAGCATAATGGATTTACCGGCCCCGGTTTCGCCCGTAATAATGTTCAGCAATGGCGACGGACGCAGCTCCAGCTGCTCAATCAGCGCGTAGTTATTAATCCGTAAGTCGACAAGCATATTTTTAATGAAGAATGAGGAATGAAGAATGGGGAATTAGAGAATATGGACGCAACCAATTCTTCATTCCTCATTCTTCATTCCTCATTTATTTAAGTAGCGTCTGGTATTTAGCCGAATTCGTGGGGTCCACATCGGTTAGCATGGTCACGAGCTGATGCTTGAGCTGCGCATCGGTGCTGGTGCGAAAAATATTGGTGATTTCATCCGCTTTGGCATCGAAGAACGCGCGCACGAACAGCGTGCCGGGGCGCGTGAGGGCCGCTTTCTGCAGGCCCGTCAGGGCGGCCATTACCGAGGCGCGGGCCTCTTCGGGCTTCTCGATAAAAATGTCCATGCCCTGCCGGTAGTAGCCATACAGGCTGGTACGGAAGGCTTCGAGCTGCGGGTCGAGCAGGTTGTCGAGCACGAAGTGGCGCTCGCGCGAGCCGCTACCGCGCCACCCTTCGTCGGGCTCGCTGGTCTGGGTCTGGTTGGCGGTGTAGTTCACGATGGTGCGGGCCTGCTCGTAGTACGTGGTGCCGCCGAGGCGGGAGAACGAGTCGCGGTCGAGCCCAATCACCAGGTTGGCATAAAAGCCCAGCAGCGAGGCCAGGTTCGAGGTAAAGCTGTTGGCCGAGTACGCGAGCGGGTTTTGCGGCGAGTAATTGAAGTTGAAGTTCTTATCCACCAGGCTCACCAGGTTGGTTTCGTAGCCGGTACCGTACACCGGGCGCGACGAAATCAGGCGCATGGTGCAGTTGTAGGTGCCGTTCACCGGAATGGCCGTGATGCCGATGAACAGCTTGAGGCGGATGCGCTCGGTGGGCTGATAGGTGAGGTTGGTCCAGGCCTGGGTGTTGAGCAGGTTGCGGATGTCGTTCTGCATCTGCTGCACGATGCTGGGGTCCGAAATCGTCACGTTTTCGGTCGACACGCGCACTTCGGCCAGCAGCTCCTGGGCGCGGGCGGGGCCGGCCAGCAGCAACGCCAGCAGCAGCGCGGGCAGCAGTCGGGCCGCAAGAAAGGTTTGCATCATAAAGGCTGAGAAGAAGAAGGCCGGCGGGCCAGAATCAGGCTAACCAGTCCGCGGGCCACCTCGGCCTTGGACTGCAACTCAAAATTAACGATTTGGCCGGCGGCATCCAGCACACTCACCTTGTTGGTGTCGTGGCCGAAGCCCGCGCCCGCGTCGCGCAGTGAATTCAGCACCACGAGGTCGAAGTTCTTGCGGCGCAGCTTGCCTTCGGCGTGAGCCAGCTCGTTCGTTGTCTCCAACGCAAAACCGACGGCAAATTGTTCAGCCCGCTTGCGCTGGCCCAGCGTGGCGGCAATGTCCACGTTCTTCACCAGCTCCAGCGTGAGCGTTTCGCCCGATTTCTTGATTTTATCCACCGCAACGTGGGCGGGCCGGTAGTCGGCCACGGCGGCCGCGAATACCCATACGTCGGCGTCGGCGGCCACTTTTTCGGCCGCCGCAAACATCTCGGCCGCCGTTTCCACTCGCACCGTGCGAATGCGCGGGCTGGCCGGGTCGGGCAGCTGGCTCGGGCCGCTCACCAGCGTTACCTGCGCGCCGGCCGCGGCAAAGGCTTCGGCCAGCGCGTAGCCCATCTTGCCCGTCGAGCGGTTACCGAGGAAGCGGACGGGGTCGAGCGGCTCGTAGGTGGGGCCGGCGGTGAGGAGAACGTGCAAGTTGGAAGGGTTGAGTTTTAAGGATTGAGGGTTGAGTTTTGAGGGTTGGATATTGAGCTAAAAGAGCAATTTTCACTCAACCCTCAACCCTTAAAACTCAACCCTTCCAGCAGTTTTATTACGATGTCCTCCGGCTCCAGCATGCGGCCGGGGCCACGCAAGCCGCTGGCCAGCTCGCCGCTGGGCGACTCGAACACGTGGTTGCCGAAGCTGCGCAGCCGGGCCAGGTTCTGCGTCACGGCTGGGTGGGCGTACATGTCGAGGTCCATGGCCGGGGCCAGAAACACCGGGCAGCGCGCCGACAAATAAACCGCGCACAGCAAGTTGGGGCACAGGCCGTTGGCCAGCTGGCCGATGGTATTGGCGCTGGCCGGCGCAATCAGCAGCGCATCGGCCCACAGGCCCAACTCGACGTGGTTGTGCCACTCGCCGGCGGCGGCATCCCGTAGAAAGCCCGTGAGTACGGGCTTTTTTGAGAGCGTACCCAGCGTGAGCGGGGTGACGAAAGCCGTGGCGGCTTCCGTGAGAATCACCTGCACTTCGGCCCCGGCCTGCACCAGCAGGCGCGTGAGCGGGGCAGCCTTATAAGCGGCAATGCTGGCGCTCACGCCCAGCAGAATACGGCGGCCGGCGAGCGAGGTAGCGATGGAGTTTGGGGAAGCGAGGTCGGGCATGGTAGCAGGAGAACACAAAAAGAACGTCATGCTGAACGCAGTGAAGCATCTCTACCGCAATAGTAACTGAATTACTCGGGCAGTAGGGATGCTTCGACTACGCTCAGCATGACGTTCTTTCAAACAATCAGGCCATGGAAGCCTAGAACAGCTCGCGCGGAATCGGAACTTCCTCCGGCTCGGGCGTGGTATAGTACACCTTGCCCTGCAGGAACTCCTCGATGGCCAGGCTGGTGGGCTTGGGCATGCGCTCATACTGCTTCGACACCTCGATTTGCTCGCGGTTCTCGAATACTTCCTCCAGGTTGTCGACGGTAGAGGCGAACTCGGCCAGGCGGTCGTTCAACTCCTCTTTCAGCTTTATCGACAGCTGGTTGGCACGCTTTGAAATCACGGCGATGGCCTCGTACACGTTGCCATTGTCGCCAGTGATGTCGGCGATGTTGCGCGTCACGATGGAGCTCGACGGAGTGTTGGGATTCGGTTTCATGGGCAATAAATTTAGTTGTTAGTTATTCGTTGTCAGTTGTTAGTGTCGAATGGAGCAGGAGATAGGACCTGACAACTGACAACGAGCAACTAACAACTAAAGATTAATTGGCGGCGGCCGTGGGCACCGACTTCAGCCGGGTAATTTCGCGCTGGCTGGTGTCATACATGGTCAGGGCCGCTTTCAGGTTTTTGCTTTGCGGGTAGGAATCAATGAACTGCTGGTAGAAGGCCACGACCTCCAGAAAACGCTCCCGCTGCTTGCTTTCCACGCTCTCCTGCGCCCAGGCATACTGGGCACT
>JANNDE010000120.1:0-1302 GCA_031387395.1 Hymenobacter sp. | reverse complement strand
GCCGCCCGCGCCGCTTCTTACGGATTTATTCGGAGCGTATATCGAGGTTTTGCGGGCGCGGGGGTTTCGGTTTCACACCTTGAAGGGCTATAAAACGGCGCACAATACGCTTCTTGAATTCGCGGAGACGCTACCGGGGCGGCTGACAACGGCGGATTACGACGCGGGGATGCACGACGGGCTATTGGGGCACCTGCGGGACGTGCGCGGGTCGGCGCAGAACACGGTGGCGGGCGTGGTGAAGCAGTTGAAGCCATTTTTGGCGTGGGCGCGGGACGACCGGGGGCAGGCGCTGGCCGTGGACCCGGCCAAGCTGAAAGTGGAATGGGAGGATATTGAAAAGGTCTGGCTGACGGCGGCGGAGCTAACGCAGCTGGAAAAGGCGCTGCTGCCGGCCAACCTGGTGCAGGTGCGCGATGCCTTCTTGTTTTGCTGCTACACGGGGCTGCGCTACTCGGACCTGGCGGCCCTGCACGAGGGCAACGTGAAAGAGTGGGATGGCGGGCGCATCCTGCGGCTGACGCAAACCAAAACGCGCACGGGCGTGAGCATTTACCTCACACCACCGGCTGGGGCGTTGCTGGACAAGTACGCCGGCACCCGGACGCGGCTGATGCCGTCGACGGCCAACCAGGTGATGAACCGCTACCTGAAGCGCATTTGCCGGCTGGCCGGCGTGGAATCGTTGGTGGAAGTGGTGGAAACCATCGGCGGGCAGATTATGAAGCGGCCGGTGGCCAAATGGGAGCTGGTGAGCATGCATACGGCCCGCCACACGTTTGCCACGCAAAGCCTGCTGCGCGGGATGCCGGTGGAAGTGCTGCAGAAGGTGTTGGGGCACTCCAAGATTCAAACGACTATGATTTATGCCCAGGTGGTGGAAGACCTGCAGCACCAGACCATGCGCCGGATTTGGGAAGGGAGTGCCACAGGCCCCGCTGATGGCTCCGAGATTCAAGCCAAGGAGATTTGCGCGGTAGTGCCTGAATCCGGCCCGGAAGCGGGAGTTGTGCCTATTCAGGGCCAGGCGGCAGCGTAAGTGGCGGTTGGGGCACCGCTACCCAACTGCTTCAACGTCGGGCTGCATAGTCTTTCCGGGGCTAATACCGGGGTTCGACGTGCCCGATATGGCGGCTTCTCTACTCCTGCTACTACTGGTATTCGGTGTAAAAAATGAATGGCCCGCTCCTTTGGGGACGGGCCATTTTTTTATGCACTGTCGAATACGATCAGTACGCTTCCGGTACGCTCCCGTTACGGTAGCGCTACGCTCCGGCGGAGACTCAGCGGGCGCTCAATGCG
>JANNDE010000041.1:0-9597 GCA_031387395.1 Hymenobacter sp. | reverse complement strand
CCGACGGGGGCGCAGGTGTTCGTGGGGGCGGAAGTGCAGCGGTTCGATGATTTCAACGGCAACCTCAAGCGCTACAACAACCAGCCCTTCACGCTGGGAATCGTGCAGCCGCTGGGCCAGTTCAATGGCCTGAAATGGGCGCGGGCCATCGAGCCGCTGCGTTACCAGGAAAGTGCCCGCGGCTACGTGGAGGAGCGCGAAACCGTTGCTCAGCGCGTAACGGAGCTGTATTTCGACGTGCTGCTGCAACAGGTGAACGCCGCCGTGGCCGGCCAGAATGCCCAGGCCACGGCCGAGCTGTTGCGCATCGGCCGCGAGCGGTTTGCGCTGGGGCGGCTGTCGCAGAGCGACCTATTACAGCTGGAGTTGAACCTGCTTGATGCCCGCCAAGCGCAGAACCAGGCCCGGCTCGATGCCGAGATTGCGGCCGTGGCCCTGCAGGCCTACACCGGCCAGCCGGCTGCCAGTGGCCCGCTCGCGCTGGCCGTGCCCGCGCCGGCCCCGCAGCCGGCCGTGGCCCCGGCGCAGGCGCTGGCCGAGGCCCGGCAGTACCGCAGTACCACGCTGGCCCTGCGCCGCCGGCTGCTGCAGGCCGAGCGCGACGTGGTCCAGGTGCGCGGCACCACTGGCTTTCAGGCCAGCCTCACGGCCAACCTGGGCTACGTGAACCAAGCCCCGAACTTCGCCGACACTTACCTGAACCTGCAAAACCAGCAGCAGGTGCGGCTGGCTTTTTCGCTGCCGCTCGTGGACTGGGGCCGTCGCCAGGCCCTCGTGAAAACCGCCGAGCTCGCCCGCGACCAGACCCGCCACGACGTGGCCCAGGAAACCCAGAGCTTCGAGCAGACCGTGCTCACGCAGGCCGGGCAGCAGCCCGCGCTGGCCGGGCAGATTGCGCTGGCCGGCCGGGCCGACTCGCTGGCCCAGCGCCGCTACGACATTGCCCGCGCTACCTATTTGCTGGGCCGCATCAGCCTGACGGATTTGACCCTGGCCTCGGGGGCCAAGGACGGGGCGCGGCGTGGCTACATCTTCGCCCTGCGCGCCGGCTGGGTGGCTTATTACCGCCTGCGGGCCCTCACTTTATTCGATTTCGAAACCCAAACGCCCCTCCTCAAATGAGCCCGGAAACCGACCTCCGCCAACCCCTTGCCGCCGCGCCCGACCGCGCCGCGCCCGTGTTGCGCCTCACCAACATCGAAAAAGTGTACCAGACCAAAACCATCGAAACGGTGGCCCTGAACCGCGTGAACCTAACCGTGAACCGGGGCGAGTTCGTGTCCATTATGGGGCCGAGCGGCTGCGGCAAATCGACGCTGCTGAGCCTGATGGGCCTGCTCGACGAGCCCACCAGCGGCACGATTGAGGTGGATGGCCGGGCCGTGACTTCGTACTCCGACAAGGAGCTGGCGGGGCTGCGCAATCTGAAAATCGGCTTCGTGTTCCAGAGCTACCATTTGATAAACGACCTCTCGGTGGTGGATAACGTGGAGTTGCCGCTGCTGTACCGCAAGGGCATGGGCGGCGGCGAGCGCCGTCAGCGCGCCCTAGCCGCCCTCGACAAAGTGGGGCTGAATGCCCGCACCGGCCACTTCCCCAGCCAGCTTTCGGGTGGGCAGCGGCAGCGGGTGGCCATTGCCCGGGCGCTGGCCGGCGGCCCGGAAATCATTCTGGCCGATGAGCCGACGGGCAACCTCGACTCGGTGATGGGGGAGGAGATTATGGAGCTGCTACTGGGCCTGAACCGCGAGGCCGGCGTGACCATCGTGATGGTGACCCACGACGAGCAGCAGGCCCGGAAAACCCAGCGGCTGGTGCGCCTTTTCGACGGCAGCCAAGTGGGATAGGGTAATTAAAAATTAAAAATGAAGAATTAAAAAAAGCCGACCGGACGATTCCGAACAGGCTCGATTTGCTCTCGCTTTTAATTTTTAATTCATAATTTTTAATTCAACCCCATGCTTCTCTCTTATTTAAAAATTGCCTGGAAGGTCTTGCAGCGCCGCAAGTTCTTTACCTTCATCAGCCTGTTTGGCATCAGCTTTACGCTGATGATTCTGCTGGTGGTGTATGCCATGTTCGACCATACGCTGGGGCCGCAAATGCCCGAGCGGCGGCTCGACCGCATGCTTTTTGTTACTTCGATTACATTGTGGGGCCCCAACACGTCGAGCCAGACTAACCCCAGCTACTCGTTTCTGGAACGCTTCGTACGGCCTATGCGCACGCCGGAGCGGGTGTCTGTGAGCACGGGCGGAGGCTCTACGGTGGCCTACGTGGGCAACACCAAGCTGAAGCTGGACCAGAAGTACACCGACGCAGCATTTTGGCAGGTGCTCGACTTTGACTTCCTGGAAGGCCGCGCCTACAGCCCGGCCGAGGTGCGGGCGGGTGCCCACGTAGTAGTGCTGAACGAGCACAGCGCCCGGAATTACTTCGGCACGGCGCGCGGGGTGGTGGGTCGCACCATCGTCACCGATGAAATCCGCTACCGGGTGGTGGGCGTAGTGCGCGACGTGCCGGCCACCCGCCTTTTTAGCTACGCCGAAATTTGGATGCCTATCACCACCAGTACCGAGAACATCCACGACCCGGGCTACCTGGGCTCGTGCGTGGCCATACTACTGGCCCCTTCGGTGGCGGCAGTGCCGGCCATGCAGCGCGAGTTTGGCCAGGTGGCCCGGCAGATACCCGTTCCGAAGGAAAATGGCCGCGAGTTCAAGCAGGTGCGCGTGTATGCCGGCTCGCTGCTCTCAACCACCGTGCGCGACGAGTTTGGCGACGACGGGCCCGACGATGGCGTGGCCAAGCTGCTGGGCGCGGTGGCGGGGCTGGCCCTGCTCTTTATGCTCCTGCCGGCCCTGAACCTGGTCAATATCAACGTGAGCCGCATCCTCGACCGCAGCTCGGAGATTGGGGTGCGCAAGGCGTTTGGGGCCACGGCCAACGTGCTCATCGGACAGTTTTTGGTCGAAAACCTGGTGCTGACGGCAGTGGGCGGGGCCTTGGGGCTGGGCTTGGCGGCGGGCGTGTTGCACCTGCTCAACGGCAGCGGGCTGATTGCCTACACGCAGTTTGGGCTCAACGGGCGGGTGTTTGGGGCCGGCCTGGGGGCCGTGTTCTTTTTTGGGGTTCTGTCGGGGGTGTACCCCGCCTACAAAATGTCGAAGCTACCGGCCATGCAGGCTCTAAAAGGAGGAGGATTCACCGCATGATACAGCATCTGTTTACCCTGATTTGGAACCGCCGCCGGGCTAACTTCCTGCTCATTACCGAAATTTTCCTGGCCTTCGTAGTGCTGTTTGTGGTGGGCAGTGTGCTCGTCAACTACCAGCAGCGCTACCGCAGCCCACTGGGCTTTGCCTACCAGAACGTGTGGCGCGTGAGCCTCGACCCCGGTGCCCAGCCCAAGGCCGGGCTATACGCCACCGGCCAGCAGGTTATCCGGCGGCTGCGGTCGCTGCCGGGCGTGCAGGCCGTTACGCGCAGCCAGTCGAACACCCCGTTTCTGGACAGCCACAACGTTGGCGACGTGTACCGGCCCGGCAAGGAAAGCGCGGCCATCAACAGCAACGAGTACCAACTCGACGACGACGGCCGGCAGGTGCTGGACCTGCGCGTGGAGGAAGGCCGCTGGTTCGACCGGCGCGACGAGGGCAGCTCCCGGCCGGGCATCATCATCTCCCGCGACTTGCAGCAGCGGCTGTTCCCCGGCGAGTCGGCCCTGGGGAAGCTGCTGCACCGCGGCGACGGCGAGAAGCAGGTCATCGGCGTGATGGCTCCCTACCGGGCCGACGGCGACCTGGCGGAACCCAAACCGGCCGTATTCATCCGCACTGGCTTGCAGGATACGAGTTTTCAATCCATGTCCCCGCTGCTGGTGTTGGTGCGGCCGGGTGCCGGGGCTGCCCTGGAGCGCCAGATGACCACCGAAATTCTGGCCATCGGCAAGGGCTGGAACGTGGGCATTATCTCCCTGCCCGAGCAGCGGGCCCAACAGCTCAAGCGGGTGCTCACGCCGCTGGTGGCCCTGGTGATTGTCTGCGTATTCCTGGTCTTGAACGTGGCCCTGGGCCTGTTCGGAGTGCTGTGGCAAACCATCAACCAGCGCCGGGGCGAGATTGGGCTGCGCCGGGCCATTGGGGCCAGCGCGGGCCGCATCAGCGGGCAGGTGGTGGGCGAAATCCTGGTCGTGACCACGTTTGGGCTGGTGCTGGGGCTGCTGGTAGCAGCACAGTTTCCGCTGCTGCACGTGCTCGATGTACCCCCCGGCGTGTACGCCAAAGCCATGCTGCTGGCCACAGGCCTGATTTACGTGCTGACCACGCTGTGCGCCCTCTATCCCAGCCGGCTGGCGGTGGGCATTCACCCGGCGGTGGCGCTACGCGAGGAGTAGGGGCCGAATAATTTCCTGCACCTCCTCCCGTAACGAACTGCCCCCTTGCCCGGTACCCCGCCGGGCAACCAAATCCCGGCCAGTGGCATCTGTCGCTTCAGAACCTGCTGCTTTTCTCATCTTTTTTCTGTTCCAGTTATGAAAAACCTTCCCGCCACCGCCTTTTTCTGCCTCCTGAGCACCGGGGCCGCCTTTGCCCAAACCGCGCCGCAGGTGCGTACCGTGGCCAGCTTCCACGCCGTGGAAGTAAGCAATGGCATCGAGCTGAGTCTGTCGTCCGGCCCCGCCCAGCGGGTGGAAGCCAGCGCCGATGATGCCGACCAGCTCGAACGCCTCAAAACCGAAGTGCGCGATGGCGTGCTGAAAATCAGCTTCGAGCGCAAGCTGACCGAAACCTGGACCATGAGCAAAACCCGCCACCTGCGCGTGCGCGTGACGGCCACCAGCCTCGACGCCCTGCACGCCAGCAGCGGCGCGCGCGTCGAGGTAGCGGACGCCTTCACCACCCGGCAGCTCGACGTGGCCGTGTCGTCGGGGGCCACGCTTAGGGCCCGGTTTGCCAGCACCGATTTGCGCGCCCAGGTAAGCAGTGGCGGCGTGGCCACGCTGGCCGGCAACGCCGAGCGCCTCGACGTGGGCGCCAGCAGCGGTGGCGTCTTTAAGGGCAGTGAGCTCACGGCCCGCGCCTGCGACGCCTCGGCCAGCAGCGGCGGCACCGTAGACGTAGCCGTGCAGGAAACCCTGACGGCCAAAGCCAGCAGCGGCGGCGACGTGCGCTACAGTGGCTCGCCCCGCCTGAGCAAGCGTACCAGCAGCGGCGGCAGCGTGAAAGGGCGGTAACATTGCCCTTAGAGCGGTTTCCGGGTTGGTGTACAGTTTCTGGAAAAGTTAAAATTCTAATTTAAAAGTTAAAAACCTTTAAATTAGAATTTTAACTTTTAACTCTGTACACTGAACGGGAAACCGCTCTAAGTAGGCAGTCAGAATGGAGTAGTCAGTAGTCAGGTAATAAAAATTTGGTTATGAACGCATTATACAAAGTCTGCCTACTGAATACTTATGACTGACTACTTAACAAAACGTCCGTCATGCTCTGCGGCGCGCTGCATGACGTTCTTCTACGCTACAAATTCCAGTTCGCCGCCCAAACTGCCATGTTCCTCATCGTCGACGACGACCTCGCCATTCGCACCTCGCTGAAGCTGCTGCTGAAGCAGGCCGGCTACCCCGCGCAGGCCGTGGCCACGCCCGCCGAGGCCCTGGCCGCCGTGCGCGAAGCCCCGCCCGCGCTGGTGCTGCTGGATATGAACTTCTCGCTCGCCACCACCGGCCACGACGGCCTGGCCCTGCTGCGCCAGTTGAAGCAGCTGGCCCCGCAGGTGCCCGTGGTGCTCATCACCGGCTGGGGCAGCATCGAGCTGGCCGTGGCCGGCATGAAGGCCGGCGCCGCCGAGTTCATCACCAAACCCTGGCACAACGACTCGCTGCTCCAGACCATCGGCACGGTGCTGGCCCTACGGGAAGCGCCCGCCGCGGCCGAATTTGCCCCAGCTACTGCCGCCGGCCCGCGCCGCCAACTCGACCAGCAGTTTGCCTTCCGGGAAATTATCGGGCACGATGCCGGGCTGCTGCACGTGCTGCGCCAGGTGGGCCAGGTGGCTGCCACCGATGCCGCCGTGCTCATCGAGGGTGAGAGCGGCACCGGCAAGGAGCTTATTGCCGAGGCCATCCACCGCAACAGCCACCGTGCCCGCCAGCCCTTTGTGAAGGTGAACCTGGGCGGCATTTCGAGTAGCTTGTTTGAGAGCGAGATGTTCGGCCACCGGCGCGGAGCCTTCACCGATGCCAAAACCGACCGCGTGGGCCGCTTCGAGCTGGCCAATGGCGGCACCATTTTTCTGGATGAAATCGGCGAGCTGGAGCTGGCTAGCCAGGTGAAGCTGCTGCGCGTGCTGCAGGACCGCACCTACGAGGTGCTCGGCGACTCGAAGCCGCGCCGGCTCGATATCCGCGTCATCGCCGCCACCAACCGCAACCTGGCCGAAATGGTGCAGCAGGGCCGCTTCCGCGAAGACCTGTTCTACCGCATTAACCTGATTGCCGTGCGCCTGCCCGCTCTGCGCGAGCGCCCACAGGACATTCCGCTGCTCACTCAGCACTTCATCGCTCAGCTGCGCGCCACCTACCAGCGCCCCGCCCTCAAAGTAGGGGTCCGCGCCCTGCACTGGCTGCGCGAGCAGCCGCTGCCCGGCAATATCCGCGAGTTGAAAAACCTGGTGGAGCGCGCCGTGCTCGTGAGCGGCCACGAAGAACTCGGCCCCGAAGACTTTCAGGCCAATGCTCTGCCCGCCTCTCCCCGCTCGTTCTCCCCCAGCGAGCTGCCCGCCCCCGGCGCGATGACGCTGGACGAGCTCGAAGCCCACATGATTCGGCAGAGTCTGGCGCATTACGCTGGCAACATCAGCCGCGTGGCCAAGGCCTTGGGGCTGAGCCGGGGGGCGCTTTATAGAAGATTGGAAAAGCACGGCATCCCGTTCGACGCGTAGGAACGCACCATGGCGCGTTCGGTCGTTGTGCGGCGCGTCATCCCGTCGTTACTTACCTGTCGCGGAGTATCGTAGCTCCGTCAGGTGCCCGTCAACCGAACGCGCCATGGCGCGTTCCTACGCCACTCGCTGCCATGTCCCTCCGCGTCCAGTTTTTGCTATTTGCCTTCCTCATACATGCCGTGCTGATTGCGGTGGCGGCCCAGCTGCGCACCACCAACGTGCCGTTGTTTTTGGGGAGTGAGGTGCTGCTGCTGCTCAGTATAGTGCTCACTACGAAGCTGTACCGGGGATTCGTGCGGCCATTTGAGCTCATCGCGGCGGGCACGGCGGCCATGCAGGCCCAGGATTTCAGCCTGAAGTTCGTGCCCGTGGGCCAGCGCGAGATGGACCAGCTCATCGGCGTGTACAACCAGATGATTGACGCCCTGCGCCGCGAGCGCGTGAGCCAGCACGAGAAAAGCGTGCTGCTGGAGCGCCTCATTCAGGCCTCGCCGGCTGGCATTCTCATTCTCGATTTTGAGGGCCGCATCGAAAGCGCCAATGCCGCCGCCGCCCGCTTCATCGGCGCGCCGGCCGCCGGGCTGGCCGGCCAGCTGCCCGCCGCGCTGCCCGGGGCCTGGGGCCCGGCCCTGGCCGCCCTGGCCGAGGGCCAGCCGCAGGCGCTGCGCCTCTCGGGCCTGGCTACCTACCGCGCCACCGCCGCCCACTTCCTCGACCGGGGCTTCACCCGCCGCTTCGTGGTGCTCGAGGAGCTGACGCAGGAGCTCATCCGGCAGGAAAAGCAGGCCTACGAGCAGCTGATTCGGATGATGGCCCACGAAATCAACAACTCCATCGGGGCCATCAACTCCATTCTGCAAAGCTTCCAGCACTACGCCCCCCAGCTCGCCCCCGCCGACCGGCCCGATTTCACCGAAGCCCTCGACGTGAGCATAGCCCGCAACACCCAGCTGGCCAATTTCATCGGTGGCTTTGCGCGGCTGGTGCGCCTGCCCCCGCCCGCGCCCCGGCCCACCGATGTGTGCGCCCTGCTGCGCGCCACCGCCCGCCTGCTGCAGCCTCAGAGCGCCGAGCGCCGCATCCGGTGGCACCTCGACTTGCCCGCCGAGCCGCTCATCATCCGCCTCGATGCCCAGCAGCTGGAGCAAGCGCTGCTGAACGTGGCCAAAAACGCCCTCGAAGCCATTGGCCACGATGGCAGTATCTGGGTCCGGGCCACGCGCAGCCCGCCCGCTCTCACCATCGAAAACGACGGGCCCGGCCTCACGCCCGAGGTTAGCCAGCGGCTGTTCACGCCTTTCTTCAGCACCAAGCGCGACGGGCAGGGCATTGGCCTCACGCTGGTGCGCGATGTGCTGCTGGCCCACGGCTTCCGCTTCCGGCTGGCAACGGATGATGCGGGGCGCACCGCTTTTAGTATTGATTTCTGAAACGGAAGCTGTACTGGCAAAGCCCCCCGCCGCTCGATGATGCCCCAGTTGCCTGGCCCCGGCGCGGGTGGTCGCATGGGTGTGTTTGTCATCGCCGTTTTCGCCCAATAAGCCCGCCGGGCCGTCATTGGCTGCGGCACGCTGCCGTGGTACCACCCCGGTGCGCTGGCCTCGGTGTCCGGGTGTTCATCTTTGGCGGCCACCGCCTGCCGGACATGGTTGCCACCGTCTCCATAATCAGCTGGCTAAACGCCGCCCACGAAGCCAGCAACCATCACCTAAGCCATGCCGTGTTTCGCCGTGCGTATCGAACAAAACACGGCGAAACATGGCGTGCAATAACGCTTGTGAACAGCTGCGTAAGTCTTGTTCGTAATCACTCCGCCTGTCATCCGGAGCATGTTGACTGCGCTACGTCCCCAGCACAAACACCGTCGGAATTTTGTGCAGCTCCGGGGCCGGCAGGCGTTTCCAGTCGCTCACCGTCAGGGTTTTGATAAACTCGCCCGCCCCGGTCACATCGGCCGCTACGCACAGGCGGGTGCCGGGCTGCAAATGCGCCAGCAAGTCGCTGAACAGCGACCCATTCCGGTACGGCGTTTCGATGAACAGCTGCGACTGCTGCCGCTGCTGCGCCTCCTTTTCCAGGGCTTTGATGGCCGCCACGCGGGGCGCTTTCTCAATGGGCAAATACCCGTGGAAGGCAAACTGCTGCCCATTCAGCCCCGAAGCCATGAGCGCCAGGAGCAGCGACGATGGCCCCACCAGCGGCACCACGCGCAAGCCCTGCCGGTGCGCCTCCCGGGCCAGCGCCGCGCCGGGGTCGGCAATGCCGGGGCAGCCCGCTTCGCTCAGAATGCCGGCATCAATGCCCTCCTTCGCCAGCGGCGCGAGGGCGGCGCGCACCTCCGCATCGGTGCTGTCTTTGTCGATAACCACGAAGCGGATATCCTCGATAACGCGGTGCGGGGCCACGCTTTTCACGAAGCGGCGGGCCGTGCGGGCATTTTCCACCAGAAAGTAGGGGAGGGCGGCCACGGCGGCCACCACCTGCGGCGGCAGCACCTGCGGGGCCGTATCGTCGGCGAGGGGAGTGGGGATGAGGAAGAGCGTTTTCAAAGTAGCTTGGACTCTGCGAGTCCGAGCCGCGAGCGCAGCGAGCATCCCGCGGTTGGTTGATGTTAATTTATTTTCGCGCGAATGCTCGCTGTGCTCGCGCTCG
>JANNDE010000774.1:0-1329 GCA_031387395.1 Hymenobacter sp. | reverse complement strand
CAGGGCCGTCAGCTGCGTAGCGTCACTGAGCAGCTCGTTCACGGTGTCGGCCAGCGCCTCGGCATCCTTGAACGGAAACAGCCGGCCCCGGCCTTCGGCCAGCAGCTCCTGGGCGTGCCAGTAAGGCGTGGACACCACCGCCGCGCCCGCGCCCACGGCGTACGACAAGGTGCCACTGGTAATCTGGGCCTCGTTGGTGTAGGGCGTGATGTAGATAGCGGCGGCCGTGAGGTAGTTCATCAGCTCGGCTTCCTCCACGAACTTGTTGATAAACACCAGGTGCTTATCCACTTGCAGCTCCACGGCCAGCCGTTTGAGCTGCTCGCGGTACTCCTCACCCGAGCGGCGCACCACGCCGGGGTGGGTGTTGCCCAGCACCACGTATACCACGTCGGGGTGGCGGGCCACGATGGCCGGCAGCGCCCGAATCACCGTCTCCAGGCCCTTGTTGCGGCTCAGCAGCCCGAAGCTGAACAGCACCCGGCGGTTGCGGAAGGGGGCCAGCGTGTGCAGCGGGTTGCGTTTGGGCGCTTCTAAATCGGGCACGCCGTGCTCGATGAGCTGGATTTTCTCCGGCGCGATGTCATAGAGTTCGGTCAGGAAGTCGATGCCCCGGCGGCTCATCACAATCAATCGGGCCGAGCGGCGGGCAATTTCCTGGATGATGATTTTCTGGGTGTGCGAGGGCTCGCGCAGGATGGTGTGCAGCACCGTGACGAGCGGTTTTTCCAACCGGTGCAGCAGCGGCAGCAGGTAAATGCCGCTCTCGCCCCCAAAAATCCCGAATTCGTGCTCCAATAAGCACACGTCAGCGTCGCTGGTGTTGAGGTAGGTGGCGGCCTGGATGTAGTCCTTCTGCTCGTCCTGGCGAATCACGACGCTTACTTCGTCGCCATACGCGTATTCGTCCTCGTCGTCCGAATCGTTCATCGCCACGCCAAAGCCGCTTTCCGGCCCGGTCTGGCCCTGCCGGGCCAGGTTGAGGGCAATGGCGCGCACCACATTCTGGTTGAAGGTGGCAATGCCGCACTCGCGGGGCAGGTAGGTGGATATATAGGCGATTTTCATAGGGAAAGGGCATTGGGTGGCGACCGGGATAGTCCAGCCCCGGCTTACTTTGGCGTGAAATGCAGCACCACCCGGCCGTCCACGCGGCCGTCCCCGAGGTCGGCGAGGACCTGGTTGATGTTTTCCAGCTGGTCGAGGTGGTAGTGTACCTTCACCTGGCCCGTCGCGGCGAAGGCCAGGCTTTCCACCAGGTCCTGCCGGGTGCCCACGATGGAGCCGCGCACGGTTTTGCCCGTCAGCACCACGTCGAAGATGTTCAGG
>JANNDE010000764.1:0-10480 GCA_031387395.1 Hymenobacter sp. | reverse complement strand
CACCAGGGCCGCCAGCGCCGCGCTGGCCTGTTGGTACAGGGGATTGGTTTCCGAAATTTTGGTCGCAACCCGCGAGTACAGTTTGTTGAACATCGAGTTGCCCTTAACGGCCAGCTCTGAAGCCGCCACCGTCACGGCCGGGATGTAGAGAATTTCGCCAAACATGCTTTGGCCGATGCTTTTGGCCCCGAAGAAAGGCGTTGTTTCCAGTTGGTAATCAAACGTCAGCGCGGCGCGATTGGCTTCCACGTAGCTGGCCAGACAGGTTTTCAACTGCTCTTGTGTGACTTTGCCAGCCGGCAGCTGGTCAGCAAAAGGTAAGCTCCGGCGTTTCTCAATAGTGGTAAAGTTTGCCATCGCCTCCTCCCGCAAATTCTCATCCCTTGGCAATTCCAAGTAGCCGCAGAGGTCCGTTACTCCCTCCCGATTCCCCGTTTTGCGCACCTTGATTTCGCCTGCGGCCGTCACATATTTCTGAAACTGTTTTTGGTCGAAATCGTCGAGGCAGCAAAAGGTGACCTCCACGTACAACTCGGCATCACAGTCGTTAAAATCATTCTCGGTGTGCTTGATTTCGCCGAAAAAGAATAATAGCGCGTTCAGAATATTGGACTTGCCATTATTATTCTGCCCGATAAAAATGGCCAAATTCTGCAACTCCAGGCTCAAACTTTTAATCGAGCGCCAGTTGTGTATTTCCAGGTTCTTGATTTTCATTACTACCGCACCTGACGCGTGGAGTAATTATCCCGAATGTTCTCATTGAAATAAGAACCATGCGAGCGGGCTCCCATCAAAGCGTTGTACACGGACTCAGGTACCCGGCTGTACTGGTAAATGGTGCCCGTATTAAACTCTACTTCCAGCGTGCGGGAATCTTCCGCGTAGCCAATGGAAGAAATATTACTGGAGCGTACGCGTGTTCTGTCCATGTGGGGAAGGGGAATCGGCAATAGAGGTAGAAAGCCGTTGTGCCAACCAAAGTACAGTGAATGATTTGGCGGGCCTAATGCATTTCGCCAAAGAAGAGTGGAAGCTATTGGTTATCAGTTAGTAATTTTTATTTATTCTTTTGCAATATTGAAAGAATTATATATATTTTTAAGAGTCTAATCAGTCAGATAATTGGTTGATTGTTGGCGAACTTGGTTAACCAACAACTGCGGCTTGGTGGCCCTGCGCCTCTGGGTTCGCCAGTGCCGGCCCGGTGCTTATTCCTTCCGGCACCCAAGTAACCCGCGCTGAGTCCGCCCTCGCCCTGCGCCCTCACCACCATTAGTTCAGCTGACGCATCTGCACGTCGTACGCCTGCAATTGCGCCGCAATCTGCTGCATCGTCCGCTGCACGTCAGCAAACGCCGGGGCCGGGCCTTGCAGCAGCCCCGGCAAGTCCTGCTCGTAGGCGCGCCGCAGCTGCACCACGTTCGCCGCATCGTCCACAAACACCCAGCTGGCCCCGAGGGGCTTCGTTTTCCAGTCCCGGGTCGGCCCCTCCACCCCTGCCGTGGCATCATCGGCCTGCACGGCCGCCAGCAGCTCGAAGAAGGCCGGCCCCTGCAACGCTTCCACTACCGCAGGCTGCCCTATCAGGTGGTGCAAATCGTACAGGTGCCGCACCTTGCGCCCCGCCTCCGCCGCCGGATTATCGGCGTAGGAGGCCCGCACCAGCGCCAGAATCTTCTCGGCAAACGTGCGCTCCAGGCTGAGTACGTTGAACTCAAACGCCTCCAACCCATACTCAGCCACCGCGTCGGCAAAGCCCGCCGCGAGCAGGTGCTCGCCCACGTGAGAAATAAGCGGCAGCCGTTGGTAAGGATGAGACTGCCCAAACGCCGTTATTTCCAGCAGCAGGTGTTCGGTAGCCACCGGAATAGCACTCGAAAACACCTGCGGGTACCGATGGTACACCACCCGGTTTCTGGTCCATTTCCGGCCTAATTCGACTACTTCGGGCAAGTCGCCGGCGGCGGCGTGGTGCACCTGGCCCAACAGCCGCTTCACGGCCGAATCGGTCATCCCCGCCTCCCGAATAACGGCTAAGTCCACGTCCTCCGAAAACCGCTCCACCAACCGGTATGCTTTCGATAAGGACGTACCGCCCTTGAACACCACCTGGTCGGCCCAGGGCGACGCGGCCAAGCTGCGCAGCACCCACGTCACCCAATAGTCTTTTTCGACCAAGGTTTCGGAAATACCCAATGCACCGGCCGCTGCCGATACGGCATCCCCAAAAGCAGCCGGGTCCAGGTGCAACGTCATCGAATTCGCCATTTGGTACGGACAGGTAATGACAGGCCAATGCTTCCGAAACGATACACGGTCAGCGCGTTCAAACTTTTATAAAGCGCCTTCGTGAGGGCCTCCTCCCCTTGGGCATCGAGCACGGCCCCGAGCAGCGCCCGGGTAGCCGGATTGTAGTGCAGCGCCAGCCGCGCCAGCCGCGACAAGTCGGTTCGCGGCAGCTGCTTGATTTGCGCCCGCAGCTGCCGCAGTGCCTTTTTAGGGTCGGTATCGGGCAGCCGCTTCAGGTGCTTCAGGGCGTCCAGCATCTGCCGTAGCACTACTTCGCCGCTTCGCACGTCCCCGCTGCTGCGCACGTAGCGCACCCGCACATTGCCCACCTTCTGCGGCCGCTTGGGCCGGGGGGTGGCAATGGCAATTTCCCGGGGCACCTGAGTCGTAAGGCCCAGCCGATTGAACGCCGCCGTACCGGTCGGATACCCCGATAGCCGCTGACCTGGTTTCTGCAACAGCGTTTTCAGAGCCTGCTGGTCCGACACGGGCAAGACCCCAAACCGCCCCTGCACCGGAATCCGATAGCTCCCCTTTGCTACCCGCTCCACTACCCCCGCTTGCACCAGGCGGCTAAGCGCGGCGGCCACCGCCCCCGCCGAAGGCCCCACTTCCTGCAAGGCGGCATACTGCACCACCCGCCCCGCCCCTGGTTTTCGCAGGCGCTTGAGCAGCTTTTCGCGGGTAGTGAGCGTAGAGATGGCCATAAGAGGAGAAGGTGCTGCAAAGATGCAATGTTTCAGTTTGTGTAAAATTTTTCCGCTGCGAAACTTTACATGAATCATGTATATCTAATTAATAGACAAAACATACCAACCAGATACCTTTTACATATTATAAATTGATGCGCTTACCAATCGGCTTATCCGGCAGGTTGCAAATTCCATATCCCACGGCAACGCTGCCCACCAAGAAAAGCGGACCGGCCGTCACGAAGACGACCGGCCCGTTGCCATTATTAAAAGCTCTTTCCGAGCTTACATGCCCAGCACTTTCGCGATGGCCAGCGCGTTGTACGCCCCATTCTTGAGGTCGTACTTCTTGCCGTTCACCTCCTGTACGAACTCGATGCCCAGCACCACCACGATGGGGTGCGTGCTGGCCGCCAGCAGCGGCAGCGCCAGCGTCTGCGCCGCCTGGTCCTGCGGCCCCAGCACCAGGAAGGCCGTCTCGGCCTGCTTCACGTCCCAGGTGCCCAGCTCGAAATCAATGCTGGCCGCAGCCGCGATGATTTTGCAGTGCGTAGCCCCACTCGGCGCGGCCACGGCTGCGCCCGGCACGAACCCCGCTAGGCTCACCTGGTGCAGCCCGCCCACCCGGTCGATGGTCACGTCGTAGGGCGCAAACAACGTGCCCGTAAGCAATGCGCTGCCACAACCCGTCATCTTTTCCGTAACCCGTCACATCCCCCGCCGTATCTGCATCTACTCGAAAGATGTCAGCAACATCACCAAAAGTGAGCGCCGCGCCCTGCTCAGCCGCATCCGCACCACCCTCGGCAAGGCCCGCGGCGACCTCGTCACCGTCCACGACGTCTGCCAGGCCACCCGCCTGCGCCCCGAAGACGTAGAACAGTTTCTCTTGAACTAACTTCACTCCCAGATGAATCGCCCATTCTCCGGACATACGTCGGACATAAAGCACGAAAAGTGCCGGTGAGTGATAGCGGGTTCTGATGCCGCCGCCTTCTCAAACCCCCAGGTTTATCGGCAAAAATTCCTCCCTCGTAACCTTCTAGATACGCCAAGCAACTATTCACTAAATGGCCACAAGCCCATTTTATTTGGCCTCACCTCAACAGTTTTTTCAGGGGACCTCTGAAGGGACCTACAATTTTTAAAATGCTACAACATATTATAAACAAGCATTTTACAAATCATCGGTGGGTTCCTGCATCTCCACTCTAAACCCCCGTTTGCCTGGTGCAAACGGGGGTTTTTGGTTTCCGGCCCGGGCCGCAGCCAACCGTTTACACACGCTGTTTCCATCCTTTTTTTCCCGTTTGCGATGCTGAACCATACCCGCCGGCTGCTGACACTTTGCGGTCTGATTTTGTTCTGGAATAGCGCTCAGGCCCAGACTATCAAGTCGCCCAACGGACGGCTCACGCTGCAGTTCGCGCTGCAAGCCGACGGCGTACCTACTTACCGCCTCAGCTATAAGGGCCGCGAGGTTATCAAAACCAGTAAGCTCGGCCTGGAATTGAAAAACGCCCCGGCGCTCACCAGCGGCTTTACCGTGGCGGATAGCCAGCAGCGCACGTTTGACGAGCGCTGGACGCCGGTGTGGGGCGAGGTGAAAACCATTCGCAACCACTACAACGAGCTGGCCGTGACGCTGGCGCAGGCCGCCACCAGCCGCAGCATCCGGGTGCGGTTTCGGGTGTTTGACGACGGACTGGGCTTCCGCTACGAGTTCCCGCGCCAGCCCAAGCTCGACTACTTCACCATCAAGGAGGAGCGCACCCAGTTTGCGCTGGCCGGCGACCACAAGGCCTTCTGGCTGCCCGGCGACTACGACACGCAGGAGTACAGCACCGTCACCTCAAAGCTTTCGGAAGTGCGCGGGTTGATGAAAGCAGCCGTGACCGGCAACGCCTCGCAGACCACTTTCTCGCCCACCGGCGTGCAAACCCCGCTCATGCTCAAGAGCCAGGACGGGCTGTATATCAACATCCACGAGGCGGCGCTGATTGACTACTCGTGCCTGAACCTGGAGCTCGACGACAAAAGCTTCGTGCTGGAATCGCACCTCACGCCCGACGCGGTGGGCGACAAAGGCTTGATTCAGACGCCGGCGCGCTCGCCCTGGCGCACGGTGATTGTGAGCGACCGGGCCGGCGATATTCTGGAGTCGAAGCTGGTGCTGAACCTGAACGAGCCCACCAAATTCAAGGACACGAGCTGGATTAAGCCGGTGAAGTACGTGGGCGTGTGGTGGGAGATGATTACGGGCAAAAACACGTGGTCGTACACTAGCCTGGACAACATCAAGCTCGATTCCATCGACTACAAGCAGGTGAAGCCCAACGGCACGCACGGCGCCACCACGGCCCACGTGAAGGAGTACATCGACTTCGCGGCCCTGCACGGCTTCGACGCGGTGCTGGTGGAGGGCTGGAATACCGGCTGGGAAGACTGGTTCGGCAAGCACAAGGACTACGTGTTCGACTTCGTGACGCCCTACCCCGATTTCAACGTGGCCGAGCTGCAGCAGTACGCCGCCGGCAAGAAGGTGAAGATGATTATGCACCACGAAACCAGCAGCTCGGTGCGCAACTATGAGCGGCACCTCGACTCGGCCTTTACCTTCATGAACAAGTACGGCTACGACGCCGTGAAAACCGGCTACGTGGGCGACATCGTGCCGCTGGGCCACCACCACTACGACCAGTGGCTGATTAATCATTACAACTTCGTGCTGGAGAAAGCGGCTCAGCACCACATCATGGTGAACGGCCACGAGGCCGTGCGCCCCACCGGCCTGGCCCGCACCTACCCCAACCTGATTGGCAACGAAGCGGCCCGCGGCACCGAGTACGAAGCCTTCGGCGGCAGCAACCCCGACCACACCACCATCCTGCCCTTCACCCGCCTCATCGGCGGGCCGATGGACTACACGCCGGGCATTTTCCAGACGCGCATCAGCGCCGTTAACCCCAGCAACAAGTCGTTCGTGCACAGCACGCTGGCGCGGCAGCTGGCCCTGTACGTGACCATGTACTCGCCCCTGCAAATGGCCGCCGACCTGCCCGAAAACTATAACCAGCACCTCGATGCCTTTCAGTTCATCAAAGACGTGGCCGTGGACTGGGACGACACCCACGTGCTCGAAGCCGAGCCCGGCGACTACATCACCATTGCCCGCAAGGCCAAGGGTAAAAGCAGCTGGTTTATCGGCAGCACCTGCGACGAAAACGGCCGCACCTCGAACATCAACCTGCGCTTTCTCGACCCCGGCAAGAAGTACACGGCCACCATCTACGCCGACGCCAAGGACGCGCACTACGAGAAGAACCCGCAGGCCTACACCATCCGCAAAATGCCGGTGACGCGCAAGACCAGGCTGGCGCAGTACTGCGCGCCGGGCGGTGGCTACGCCATCAGCGTGGTGGAGGCACGGTAGCGGCCGGCGGTAAGACTATCGCACACAAAAACACTCCGGTGGGACCTGATGGCCAGGCTCCGCCGGAGTGTTTTTGTGTACGCCGGCTCGGCGGCTTCACGTCAATAGTAGGTGGAGTATAGCTTCGGGTGCTTGGTGGCCAGGGCTTTGGGGCTGACGCGCAGCCGGCCTCTGCCGGTGGTAGTGACCTCGGCCAGCGGGTCGCGGAAGAAGTAGGCTCCTTCCTCCACCACCAGCTGCCCGGCGATGGTGACTCTGGTGTGGCGCAGGATTTCGAGCGCGCCGCCCTTCTTTACCACCAGGCGCGAGGTGGGGCCGATGTAGAGCTCGGCCACCTTGCCCGGCATTTCGTTGATGACCAGGGCATTGTTGTTCGCTACGATTACTTTGGCCGAATCGCGGGTGCGGGCTGGCTGCCGGCCGATATCCAGGCCGCCCACCACCAGGTAATAGGAATTGGGAGCCAGGAACTGCAGGCTGCCGGGCGCGCGCAGCACGGTGGTGCCGGGGGCGCTGCTGCTGCCCAGCATGAAATCGGTGCGGTGCGGGCTGGTGCGGCGTGGGCCGTCGCGGAATACCGTGTTGCCGCTGAACACGCCGCCCAGGATTTTATCGTAGGAGCCCTGGGGCGGCTGGGTGTAGTCGTAGATGAACGCGCAGCTACGGAAGTGGAACAGGCTGGCCGTGTCGGTGGCGGCCGGGATAACGTGGATGAGGTAGCCATGGGTGCCGATGAAGCGGCAGTCGGTGAAACTCATGCAGGTGGCGTGCGAGTCCGAATGCATGGTAAACGGCCCGTAGGCCGGCTGCCCGTGGTAGGGCCGGTCCTCGAAGGTGCAGCCCACGAAACGGGTGGCCTCGCGGGCCGTGGCCGCGTGGCAGCCATGCACGAAGGCCCCATAGATGCGGCAGTTTTTAAACAAAAAGCCTTTCTGCGTGACCCAGGCCGACCAGTTGGTGGTGCTCCAGAGGAGACTGCCGGATACCACGATGTTGCGCGTGCCCGAGGGGTGGCTTTCGTCGACCCAGTCGGATACGATGGCCTGGCCGGCGTTGTCCACGAAGCAGCAGTTTTCCAGGCTTACGTTGGTCACGTAGCCGTCCTGGGGCTCCAGGTCGATACCCGCGCCGGGGTTGGAGAACAGAGCTTTGCCAGTGGAGGCGGGCACAATGCGCCCGGTATGGCTGAAGCTGCAGTTCACGGCCCGGAAACCGTTGACGCCGGTGAGCGACAGGCCCTGGCGACCGTTGTAGTTGCAGGTGGAGTTTTCGAGCAGAATATCTTCCCGGCTGGGGTCGTCGAGGCTTTTGGCGAGGTGGTTGAGCACCTGAATACCATCGCGCCCGAAGTGGTGCAGCGCCAGCCGCCGCAGGGAAATCCGGCGCGAGTCGCTCACGAAAATGCCGTCGAACTGCAGTTGGATGCCGGTGTCGCCCCAGTGCCCGCCCACTTCCAGCCCGGCGCTGTTGCCGTTGAAGGCGAGGTTGGTAATCTGCACGTTATCGCAGCTCTGGAGCACGAAGCAGGTGCCGCCCGAAGCGGCATAGCGGCCTTCGGTGAAATAGGCATTCGGCGATTCGAACGGGCGCTGGGTGGCGGGGTCGAACGAGCCGTAGCGCATGCCGCTGGCGTAGCGGATTTCGGTGGTGGCGCTGTCGTCGCCGGTCACGGTCAGGTTGCGGCAGCCATTCAGCGCCAATACATTGGCCCCCACACCGGCCGCGTCCTGCCGGCCCACCACGTACACGCCCCTGGGGATGCGCAGCACGGCGGCCCAGGTGCCAGCGGGCGTCCGGGCGCGCTGATTGAAAAACGCGGCCGCCCGCTCGAAGGCGGCCTGGTCGTTGGTTCGGCCGTCGCCGACGGCTCCAAAGTCGGTTTTCAAGTCTTTGCGCAGCACGGCGGCTGGCTGCTTCTGGGCGCGGAGTGGGCCGGCCCACACAAGCAATATGGCCCAGACCATGGCCATCAGTCGGCTTTCATAGGGGTTGAATCGTGGCATCATGCAGCAATTTAAGGCCGGGAAGCGGGGTTGCCGGCCCAGGCGGCCACCGCCGTCTTAGCCGGTGATGCGAAGCACATTGCCCGTTTGCACTATCGTAAACTGCTTCAGCCCGCGCGCAACCGGCCCGCTTACCACCGCGCCCGTGGTGGTGAATATGGCGTTGTGGTTGGGACAGATAAACTGGCTTTGCCCGGGCGCAAAGTATACGCTGGTGCCGGCGTGTGGGCAGGGGGCCTGCAGCGCCAGATAGGCGCCGGCCGTGGTTTTGGCGATGATGATATCGCGCGTGGAGTTATAGATGTAGCCCACGCCCGGGTTGTCGAGCGGGGCACTGCTGCTGGCCGTCAGGTCGATGGTGAAGTCGACGCCCGACACCGGGGCCACGCCGCTGCCGCCGGGGCTGGGGTCGTTGCTGCTGCCGCAGGCTCCCAGGCAGGCAGTGGCCAGCAGCGCCGCCGCGCTTTTACCGAAGAGGTTGAGAAATTCTTTGCGATTTAGCTCCGAAGCAATTGACATATATGAAGGTAATGATGAAATAGAAAGTACCGTGCCCATACCGGCGCGCAAGCACCTACAGCGGTTTAGTAGGTTGATGTACAGCTTCTGGAAAAGTTAAAAGTTGAGAGTCAAAAGTTAAAAACCATTAAATCTGAATTTTAACTTTTAACTCTCAACTTTTAACTCTGAACACCTAGCGGGAAACTACTCTAAACTTAACCGTTTCGGATGAGTGTTGGCTGAAAAACCGCGCTCCCCAGCCCAAATGACGTCCAATTGCCCTACCCCACCAGCTGCGCAAACAGCTGCTCCAGCGTGGCGGCCGCGTCGGCGGTGCGGCCCGGATGTAGCGGCGAGCACTGCACCACCGTGCTGCGCGTAGCCGTGAGCCAGCGAAACCGCTCGGCCACCGGCAGCTGCCCGATAACCCCGCCCCCAGCCCGGCCCTTGCAAATATGCTCGAACGCCCGCAGGCGGGCGGCTACCTCGGCCTGGTCGAGAGCCGGGGCGAAGGCGTGCAGCCGGGCTTCGGGCAGCAGCCAGCGCACCTGCAAAAAGCCCAGGCCCCGGCAGTACAGCACCACGCCCACGTTCAGGAATTCTTCGCGCTCGACGCGGGGCACCACCCGCAGCACGGCGTACTCAAATACGTGCATGGCGGGCGTCGTTAATTTCCTGAAGGAAGCTTGCGGACTGCGCCAGGCGGGCTTCGAGAAAGCCGACATAGGCGGCGCGCTCCTCGGCGGGGGTGCCGGCGGCGTGGGCCAGCCACTCGTCGGGCACCAGCGCCACGATGCCACGAATGACTTCGGGCGTGAGGCGGGCGTGGCCGAGGGCATCGGCGGCGGCCAGCTCGGTGGCCTGGGGCAGCAGCACGTGGGTTTTTATCTGGGGAAAGGGGCGCGGGCGCGGCGCGGCCCACTCGGGGCCGGCGTGGTGCACGTAGAGGGCCGCGCCGTGGTCAATCAGCCACAGCTCTTTGTACCACATCAGCAGGTTGGTGTTGCGGGCGGTGCGGTCCACGTTCAGCGTCAGGGCATCGAGCCACACGATGAGCGAGGCCGGGCCGGGCTCCACGGTGGTTACCAGCGAATCGAAAGTAATGGCCCCCGAGAGGTAGTGCAGGGCCAGGTTGCGGCCGGTGCTGGCCCGCAGCAGGTCCTGAATTTCCTCGTCGGGCTCGCTGCGGCCAAAGCACTCGTCGAGCTCGCAGAACACCAACTCAGGCATGCGCAGGCCCAGCACGCGGGCCAGCTCGCCCACAATCAATTCCGCAATCAGCGCCTTCACGCCCTGCCCCGCCCCCCGGAACTTCACCACGTAGAGGAACCCGTCGTCGGCTTCCATCAGGGCCGGCAGCGAGCCGCCCTCGCGGAGCGGAGTCACGTAGCGCGTGAGTACGACGGTGCGCAGTTCGAGGACAAAGGGGGCCGGCATAGGCGGGAGCAGCAGTAGTGGAGACGGGCCACAAAGAACGGTCATGCAGAGTGCAGCGAAGCATCTTTACCGCACAACGCAATCCAATCGACAGGATTAGTGGTGGCGGGCAAGATGCTTCG
>JANNDE010000712.1:0-12169 GCA_031387395.1 Hymenobacter sp. | reverse complement strand
CGGCCCGGCTCTGGCGGCCGTAGGCAACAGCGGCGTCTACCTGTCCGGTGCGTAGGGCCACGCGGGCCAGCAGGGCCTGGGCCAGCGGCACCAGCAGCGGCAGGCGGGCCGCCTGTGCCTGGGCCAGCACCTGGAGGCCCTTGGTGGCGGCGGTCGGGTACTGGCCCTGGTCTTCGTGCAGGCGCGCCAGGCTGAGCTGCTTGTCGAGCGCGTAGGGAACTTCCCCAATCTGGCGGCTGATGGCAATGCTGCGCGCAAAGTAGCGGCGGGCCGGGTCCCACTGGTGCTCCTGGCGGCATATTTCGCCCAGCTCGCCCAGGGCCAGGTTGGTGCGGTCGGGGTAGTTGTAGTGGGCCGCAACCCGCTGGGCATCGAGCAGGTAGCGGCGGGCCGCCGCGTAGTCGCCCACCCGGGCGCAGAGGGTGCCGAGCTGAATCTGGGCGGTGGTTCGGAAGCGGCGGGTGTTGCCGGTGTTGGCCAGCACCAGGGCCTGCTGGTTGTAGGCCAGGCTGGCGGCGTAGCGCCCTTGCTGCTCACTGATGCGGCCCAGCCGGATAAGGCAGCGCACCACGCCGCCCAGGTTGTGGTCGAGCCGAAACTGGTGCTCGGTGGCCGGCAGGTAGTGCGCGGCCGAGTCGTACTGCGCCAGCTGAGTGTGGTAGTCGGCCAGCGCCAGCAGGGTTTCGGCCCGTGCCTGGGGGTAGGGCAGCCGAAACGCCAGCCGCCGGGCGGCCAGGTGGGCCGAGTAGGCACTTTCCATGTCCGGCACCGTCTGCGCCTCGGCCAGCCGGTCGAGTAGTACCACCCCCTCTATGGTGGGCTGGGGGTGGGCCCGCACCTGCGCCCGCCAGTAGGCCGGGCTGTGTTCGTGCGCCGCCGGCTGCCGGCGGATTTCGCGCAGCCATGGCGTGTCGTCGGCATCAATCCAGCGGGTGGTATCAGCGGTGGGCCTGGTATTGGCCTGCGCGGCCCGGTTGCCCAATAGGATTCCCAGCAGCAGCAACACACGAAAAAGCAAGGCGGACAGCAAGGCGGGATTAAAGAGGGGAGGTTGTGGACGCGGGGGCTAACCCGTCAGCGCCGGATTAGGTCGCAAGATAAGCTCAACCGCAAGCCGCCCACCAGTAAGGCGGTATCAGCAGTACCGCCTTACTGGCGTCGAAATCAAAAATATTGGCTGACGGGCCGAAATCGTTCAGTGGTAACCGTTCAACGAGGCGGACGGGGCAAGCCCCGCCCCTACAATCACGTATACCAACCCGTAAACCGCTCTATAGTAGGACTTCCGTACCACACCGGCTCCCGAGTTTTGTCCGGCGCTTTAGCGTCATCCACAATAAAGCCCCCGACCAGGTGGCCGGAGGCTTCGTTCGTTGCAACGGGCGCGGACTGCGCCTACTGCTGGTACGTTACTAGAATTTTCACCGCTCCCACCGCCGCGTTCTTCACGTTGGCCGCGTTAGTGCCAATGGCCAGGCGGAGGGTGTTGCTGCTCGTTTCGAGGTAGTAGCCGTACTCGTAGCCCGTACCAAAGCCAATCGCGGTAGACTGGTTGGGCGGAAAGTAGTTCCCGTTGGGAGACAGGGCCGTAACTGATACCGACAGGACGCGGCTGGTGGCAATGCCTCCCAGCGACACGCCCACGTTGGTGTTATCCGCAGCAGGCAGGTTGCCGGTAAACAAGGCCGTGGCAATGCCCGGAACCGTGGCCCCGGTAATGGCCGCCGGGCCCGTAAGTTTGGTGTAGCCGGCCACGTTCAGGGCGGGCACGGCGGCGTTGGCGTTGTTCACGCTGAGGGTGCCACCGCTGCTGATGAGGCGCGTGGAATAGTCGACGCCGGTGGTTTCGGAAAAATCGACGAAGGGCGTGTCGCCGTTGCCGCGCAGCTCGATGCTGGGGTTGCCGCTGGTGCCGCCCGAAAGGATGACGCCCAGGCCAGCGGCACTTGGGGCCTGGGGCATATCGACCTGCAGGCCGGCTACCGGCGCCGTGGTGCCGATGCCCACGTTGCCGGCGGTGGTAATGCTCATGCGGGCCGTGCTGGTGGTGTAGAAATCGAGGCCGAACTGGTTGCCGCCGCTGGTGCGCTTGCTGCCGATGGCCTCGCCGCTGTTCACCGGCCCGAAGCGCAGGGTGTTGGCCACGGTCCCGGTATTGGCGTTGCCGGCATCTACGGCAATATTGGCCGACGACTGAATGTTGCCCGCCACGGTAGCGCTGCCCGCCGTGAGCAGGCCGCCCACCGTGCCCGCGCCACTCAGGTTGAAGTTAGCGGTTTGCTGGGTGGTGGTATTCTGAATAAAGTTTGTGCCAAAAGCCGTAATAGCAGTGGCGCTGCCCAGGTTGCCGCTGGCGTCGGTGGTCACTACGCCGGCCGTGGTGAGGCCGCGCAGGCGGGTGCTGCCGTTCACGTCGAGCTTGTTGGCACCGGGACCCTGGCCCGCCGTAAAGGGTACGCCGATGCTGAAGTTGCCAAGTTTATCGAAGCGGGCCCATTCGGTCAGGTTGTTGCTCTGGTCCGAATTGCCGAAGCGAATGCCAAAGTTCTGGGCGGTGCCGACGCCATATTGGTTGATGAGCCAGGTTTCGCCTTCGAAGCCCGTGCGGTTCCACTGTAGGTGGGCACCCTGGCTGGCAATAGCCGCGAAGCCACCCACCAGAAGGCCTCCTGCTTCTACGTCCAGCCGGGCCGTCGGGGCCGTGGTGCCGATGCCCACGTTGCCGCCGTTGGGGTTGAGCAGTAGCGGATAGTTCAGGTTCAGTGCCGTGATATCGGTGCTTTGCAGCCAGAGGCCATTGCCGCTGTTGCCGCCCAGGTCGAGGATGGCGTTGTCGCTGGTCTGGAAGCGGCTGATAAGGCCCGCGCTCTGGGTGGTACCGGTGATGGCGGGGTAGGCGTTGCCGGTGCCCCGCACGTGCAGGCGGGCAGCGCTGCTCGCGCCAATGCCCACCGTGCCGCTGGTGCTGCTAAAGGTCAGGTTATTGGCCCCCAGCGCCACGGTGGTGGCTCCGCTGAGGGCACCACCCAGGGCAATGTTCTGCCCGGTTTTGGTGAGGCCGTTGCCGGCCGTGACGGCCGCGCCGCTGGCCGTGGCCAGCTGCTGCCAGCTGGGTGTGCCGGGCGTGCCGGCGTTGTAGTAGTAGCCGGCCGCGCCGCCGGTCTGAAACACAATCAGGCCCGTGGCCGGGCTGCTCACGCTGCCGGTGCTGGCCACGCGGGGCAGCAGGGCGCCCTTAGTGGTGCTCACGATGTCGAGCGCGGCCGAGGCATCGGGGGCCGTGGTGCCGATGCCCACGTTCTGGGCCCGGGCGGCCAGGCTACCGGCAGCCAGCAAAACCGTCAGAGCCAGGCCCTGACGCAATTTGGTAAAGCGATTATTCATTTGAAAGGGAAAAAATATGAAGTCGACGAATTGAAAAAGCGGGCGCTTATTCCACCACGCAGCGGGTGGTGAAGCGGCCGGCCGGGCCGGTATAGCGCAGGAAGTAGGCCCCGGTGGCCAGCCCGGCCAGCGGCACCTCGCCCTGGGCGCGGCCATCCAGGCCCACGGTGCCCAGCACCTGCCCCACCACGTTGAGAATCTCCAGCATGCCGGCTTCCGTTGGGCCGGTGTAGAGGTAGTGGGTGGCCTGGCCCATGGCCACCTGGGTGGGGTATACCACGAAGCCGGCGGCCAGCGGCGCGAGGGCCACCGCGCGCACCGGCGAATAGCTGAAGTTGCCGCTTACATCGGTCTGGCGCAGGCGGTAGTAGAGCAGGGTGGCCCCGGCCGGCAGCTGCTGGTCGAGTAAGGTGTAGTCGTGCCGCACGGGGCTGGTGCCGGCCCCGGCCACCGTGCCGACGGCCGCAAACGTGCGGGCATCGAGGCTACGCTCGACGGTGAAGCCGGCGTTGTTCAGCTCCTGGGCCGTGGCCCAGGCCAGGCGCACGGCGGCCGGCCCCTCGGCGCGGGCCGCGAAATCGAGCAGGGTCACGGGCAGCGGGGTGGCGGCGTTGCTCACCGAGAAGCGGGCCAGCGTGGCGAAGCTGGCCGTGAGGCTGCGGCTGCTGGCGTTGGCTACGGGGCCGCGCCCGGCCCAGGGCTGGCCGGCGGCCGCTTGCGCGTAGATGCGGGCCTGGCTGAAATCGGCCAGGCCGTTGTCGTTGTCGGCCAGCCAGCTCAGGGTGAGCTGGGCGGGACTGCCGGCGGCGGGCTGCGTGGCGGGGGCCACGGTCCAGATGCGGTCGATGCCCTTGTACGCGGCGTTGGCGAAGTTCACGCCCCGGCTCACGTCGTCGGTGAGCAGGCCGGCTACGCGGGTGATGACCACCGTGCCCAGGTTGTTGGTGCTGGGGTCGAGCAGGGCCCCGTGGCCGAAGTCCACGGGCGCGCCGCTCACGGTGCCGCGCGTGATTTCGAGGGCACCGAGCACGTAGCGGCCGGAGGCTTCCCCGGTGAGGGTGGCCCCGTTGGGCAGGCGCAGGGTGCTCACGCTGCTGCCGTTCTTCGTGTTGATGAGGCCGCTGGTCAGGCTGAGCAGGTTGCTCACGGTCAGGTCGCCGGCCAGGCGCAGGGTGTTGGCCCCGGCCGTGGGCTTGTTCAGCAGCAGCTGGTAGAGGGTGGTCCCGCCGGGGGCGAGCAGCTGGTCGGCCGCGCCGCTGAAGGTGACGGGGCTGGTGCCGGGCTTGAGGGTGCCGGTATTGGTCAGGTCACCCTTCACTTCCAGCGTGCCCGCGCCCAGGTCCAGGGTGCCGGCGTTGGTGGTGGGGCCGTCCACGCGCAGGGTGCCGGCATTGGTGAGGGCGCCGCCGGCCTGGTTACTGAGGCCGCCGGTACCCACGTAGAGCAAGGCCCCGGCCTGGACGGTGATGGTGGCCCCGGTATTGGCCAGGTCCTGGGCTTCGGCTGAGGCCGCCAGCAGCAGGCCCGCCCCGAGCAGGGGAGAGAAAAGGTGTTTCATGCAACCGCTGATTCAGATATGGAAATGACGCTATTTGCCGGCCACAAAGCACGGGACCATTTCAACACGGCGGTATGACATGAACATGTCATATTGGGGGCGTCCGTACCGGGCGGGCTAGTCGCGTCGCCGCTTCAGGGCGTGGGCCATCAGCTCGCCGCGCGAGTTCACCTGGAGCTTGCGGTACACGCTGCGAATGTGGTTGCGCACGGTGTCGAGGCTGATGTGGTGACGGTTGGCGATGAGCTGATAGCTGAGGCCGTCCTCAATGCCGCGCACGATTTCCAGCTCCCGCGCCGTGAGCGGCTCCTCGGGTAGCAAATCGGTCAGGGCAATAGCAGGCCGCGCCACCGGCTGCCGCCGAAACGCCTGCACCACGAAGCGGGCCACGCCGGGGCTCATGGGCGAGCCCCCCATCGCCACCTGCAACAAATGCTCTTTGAGCTGAGCCAGGGGCGTATTTTTCAGCAGGTAGCCCACCGCCCCGGCCCGCAGCGCCTCAAACACGCGCTCGGCATCGGCGTACACGCTCAGCATGAGTACCTGGGCCTCGGGCAGCTGTTCCAAAATCAACGGCAGGCCTTCGATACCCGTCAGGCCGGGCAGGCCGATGTCGGAGAGGATGAGCTGGGGCGGGATGGCCGCCGTGGGCAGCCGCGCCAGAAATTCCTCCACCGACTCGGCAAGCAGCACGCAGCGAAACTCGGGCTGGGTGCCCAGGTACTCATGCAGCGTTTCGCGGATGGAAACCTGGTCTTCGATAATAGCCAGTGCGAGGGGAAATTGCATGGCGCAAAGGTCCGGCTTAAACCCACGCGGCGCCATGACATAAACATGTTGTTTTTGGGGTGGCAGCTGATTGGTAGCACCTGCGGCCCCGTCCGCGTGGCCCCGTTTTGAGTAGCAGGACGGCAGGAAAAAACAGCAATATCAGGACTTGTGCACTAATCCGGCTCCGGCGTTTTGCCCGGCGCTTTAGCGCCGGGATGCGGGTCCTCGAATTAGGCTGGCGGGGCTTCAGCCCCCGCGCGACGCCGAACGAGCAGGGGCTAAAGCCCCCACACAAAGGGCTAACCCACCATTCCGGCTCTGAAGGGCCGGGCAAATACAATTGATTGATTTTGGTGCGGAAGTCCTGGAGCGGTTTCGAGGTCAGTGTACGGTGTTAAAAGTTAAAACCAGATGGTAAGTAGGTAGGCAGAATGGAGTAGTCAGTAGTCAGATAATAAAAATTTGGTTATGAGCGCATTAAACAAAGTCCGACTACTGATTACTTATGACTGACTATTTAAATACTTTAAGTAACTAGCCATAATTAAACGGTCTATCTTTGGGAATGCGTAAACGCTTTGTCATCCTGGATTCGGACGAACGGGCCACCTTGCAGGCGGGTCGGCACCATCATCCACAACACCAATTCCGGGCGCGTTGCCAGGCCCTGTTGCTCAGCGCAGACGGCCACCCGGTCTCAGCCCTGATGCAGGTGCTGGCTGTGCGCCGGGCGACGGTGTACGCCTGGTTCACGCGCTGGGAAACGGGGGGGCTGGCCGGGTTGGCCAACGCGGCGGGCCAGGGCCGGCCGTCGGTGCTCACGGCGGCCGACGAGCCGCAGGTGCGCGCGGCCGCGCGTGCCAACCGCCAGCAACTCAAAGAGGTGACGGCCACGCTACGCCAGGAGTTAAACAAAGAATTCTCTCCCAGGACGTTGAAACGTTTTTTAAAAAGCGTGGTGGGCGCTGGCGTCGGTTCCGCCACCGCCTGAAAATGGCCCAGGACCCGGAGGACTACGCCGACAAGGCCGAACGCCTGACCGCCTTGCAGCAGGTGGAAAAAGCGGGGTACATTGACCTCTACTACGGCGATGAATCGGGCTTTTGCCTGACCTCCGCCCTGCCTTACGGCGGGCAATTCCCCAGCGAACAGGTCGCCACGCAACCCCGCCACAGCCAGCGATTCAACGTGTTGGGCTTCTACAACGCGACCACCAACGACCTGCATACGGCTGCGCGCGAAGGCGCCCTGGACGCGGCCTTTGTTATCGATACCCTCGATGCCTGGGCCGCCACCCGCACCCGCCCCACGGTGCTGGTGCTCGATAACGCCAAAATCCATCACGCGGCCGCCTTTCAGGCGCGGCTGAGCGCGTGGGAAGACCAAGACGTATACGTGTTCTATTTGCCTGCCTATAGCCCTCACCTCAACAAAATGGAGACCCTGTGGCGCAAAATCAAGTACGAGTGGCTGCGCCCAGAAGCCTATCTGACATTCAAGACCCTGAAAACCGCCGTCTGGCATATCCTGGACCGCGTCGGGAAGCAATACACCATCCAATTTGCCCCCTAACACTGTCCGGTTAATTCTGGCCAGTTACTTAACCTGTAACTCCAGAACCCCGCTGGGGCTAAAAAAACGAAGAGTGCGTAAGTCCTGAATATTTTGTTCCGGCAATTGCCTGTTATACTTGTCACGAAGAGAAATGCGCGAACGCCGAGACGCGAAGGGTCGCGTCTCTACACCGGCCGGCCGGTTTTCGCATGCTACTTCGCGATGAGTATAACGCCGCTTTGGTAGCCGCCGCACACGTTCTGGAAGCCCGTGTGCACGCGCCCGGCCGGGTAGCTCAGGAGCAGATGATACCACATCGAGGGCGGCCGAGGGGTCGGCAGCCTTCGTGCCGATGCCCGCGCCGGTCGGGGCCAGGGCCGGCAGGTGCCCCGTGGCCAGCAGGGCAGGCAATACCAGGGCGTGGCGGGAAAAGAACAGGTGTTTCCGTGGGGGTGAAAAACAGGATAGCCGCCGCCGCTAGGAAAGCGGCGGCGGCTAAAGCATGGGTAAAAACTACTTCTGTGCCTGGGCTCCTTCGCCCAACAGCCGGGCCAGCTGCGCTTGCAGGGTCAGCAGCGAGGCGTGGTCGGCGAGCAGGGCGGCGTGGTCGGTGAGCAGGGCGGCGTTCTGGGCCTGGAGGGCGGCAATCTGGACTTGCTGCTCCTGCACGGCTTTCACGAGGGGCACCACGAACTGGGCGTAGCCGAGGCCGTAATGGTCGCGGGCGTTGGCCGGGGCGTGCACGCCGTCGAAGTGGAAGCCGAGGGCCTGGGCGGTGCGCTCCACGTCCTGGGCCAGAAAGCCGGTATGCACGGTGGCGGTGGCATCGGGGGCGCTGCGGGGGGCCAGGGTGCCGGTGCGCTCAAACTGGCCGAGGCGGGCATCGTCGAAGCGGTAAGTCACGGGGCGCAGGGCGGTGATGAAAGCCAGGCCGGGCACGTTGGTCTGCACGTCGTACTTGAAGCGGGAGTCGGAAGTGATGGTGAGGCCCACCTGGCAGCGTAGGGAGGTGATGCTGGCGTTGCCGAGCTGGACGGTGTTGTCGGTGTTTACCACGGCGCCGTTGCCCAAGGCGGTGGTGTTGGTGAGCGCGCCCGTAGTAGGACCGGCATCGTTGCCCAGAGCCGTGTTAAAGTTGCCCGTGGAATTGTAGCCGCCGGTGCTGTTGCCGATGAACACATTTTTGATGCCGGTAGTATTACCAAAACCGCTATTCACGCCGCTGAACGTATTATTCTCCCCGGTAGTGTTCTGCTGGCCGCTGTAGGAGCCGCTGAACGTGTTGTAGGCGCCGGTGGTGTTGATGGCGCCGCTTTCGCGGCCGATGAACACGTTGTCGTAGCCCATGGTATTATTGAAGCCGCTGTTGCTGCCGCTGAATACATTGGCAAAGCCACCAGTATTGCGGTAGCCGCTCTGACTGCCACTAAACACATTGTAGCTGCCGGTGGTGTTGAAATAGCCGCAGTCTCCGCCGTTGAATACGTTACCGATGCCCGTGACATTACCGTAGCCGCTATTGATGCCACTAAACACGTTGTTAACGCCAGTGGTATTGTTGACGCCACTATTGGCGCCGCTAAATACGTTGTTGTAGCCGGTGGTGTTGCTGTTGCCGCTGCCGGCGCCGCTGAACACGTTGTTGGCGCCGGTGGTGTTGGCTCCGCCGCTTTTGGTACCGGTGAACACGTTGTAGTCGCCGGTGGTGTTGCTGCCACCGCTGCCCGTTCCACTGAACACATTGTTGTTGCCGGTGGTGTTACTGCGGCCGCTGCCCGTGCCGCTGAATACGTTGCCGCCGCCCGTGGTGTTGGAATAGCCACTTTGAAGGCCGTTGAACACGTTGGCGCTGCCGGTGGTGTTGCTGTAGCCGCTCTGGTAGCCGTTAAACACGTTTTCGGCACCCTTGATATTGCTGAAGCCGCTGCTGGTGCCGCTGAACACGTTGTTGGTGCCGGTGGTGTTTCTCAGGCCGCTATTGTTGCCGCTGAACACGTTATTGTTGCCGGTGGTGTTGGAATAGCCGCTATTGTTGCCGCTGAACACGTTGTTGTTGCCGGTGGTGTTGCTGAAGCCGCTGTTGGTACCGGTGAACACGTTGGAGTTGCCGATGGTGTTGGAGTAGCCGCTGTTGGCGCCGCTGAATACGTTGGCGCTGCCTGTGGTGTTGCTGTAGCCGCTGTAGTAGCCGCTGAACAAGTTGGCCTTGCCCGTGGTGGCTTGTCCAGCCTGAAAACCCAGGAAGATGTTGTTACGGAGTGTATTCTGGCCCAGGTTGAGCCCGCCGTCGGCGCGGATGCCCACGCCCACGCCCGTGATGCTGGCACCAGTGCCGGTGAGGGCGAAGCCTTGCAGGTTTAGGTTTTGGGTGGCGGTGTGGTTGCCCAGGTTGTCGCCCACGGCAGCAGCGGCGGCGGCGCTAAGCGGGGTCCAGGTGGGGGCGTCGGGGGAGCCGGCGTTGTAGTAAAAGCCGGCCGGGGCGTCGGTTTGGTACAGGAGCAGGCCGGCGGCGGGGCTGGCAATGGCCTGGCGCTCGGCGCTGCTCATGCGGGGCAGCAGCACGCCCTGGCTCGACGATACTACATCGAGGGCGGCCGAGGCGTCAGCGGCTTTCGTGCCGATGCCCACGCCGGTCTGGGCCAGGGCCGGCAGATGCCCCGCGGCCAGCAGGGCGAGTAATACGAGGGCGTAGCGAGAAGAAAACAGGTGTTTCATGAAAAAGAAATGGATGAGCAAACGCAATGAGTGAAGTGAGTAGTCGGGCGCGGCGGCTTACTCCACCACGCAGCGGGTGGTGAAGCGGCCGGCCGGGCCGGTGTAGCGCAGCAAGTACACGCCCGTGGCCAGTTCGGCCAGGGGCACGGCCCCGGCCGGGCGGCCGTCGAGGGCCACGCGGCGCATCATTTGGCCCAGCACGTTCACAATTTCCAGCGTGCCGGCCTCGGCCGGGCCGGTGTAGCGGTAGGCGGCCGCCTGCCCAACGGGCACGCGGGTGGGATACACCACGAAGCCGGCTGCCGGGGCGGCCCCGGTGCCCACCGTGAAGCGGTTGAGCACCGTCGGGCGGATGCTGCGGCTGCGGGTGCGGGCATCGGCCACGGGGCCGCGCCCGGCCCAGGGCTGGCCGGCGGCGGTTTGCTCCCACACGCGGGCCTGGTCGAAGCCGGTAACGCCGTGGTCGTCGTCGGCGAGCCAGCGCAGGGTGAGCTGCACGGCGGCGCTGGGCTGGGTGGCGGGGGCCACCGTCCAGGTACGGTCGATGCTTTGCAAGTCGGTATTGCCCAGGTCCTGGCCGTAGCTCAGGTCGGCCGTGCGCAGGCCCGCCACGCGGGTAATGGTCACGGTGCCCAGGTTGTTGGTAGTGGGGTCGAGCACGGCCCCGTGGCCGAAATCAACCGCCGCCCCGCGCACGGCATCGCGCGTAATTTCGAGGGCCCCCAGCACGTAGCGGCCGGCCGCCTCGCCGCCGAGCGTGGCCCCGTTGGGCAGGCGCAGCGTGTGCACGCGGCCCGCGTGCCGGGTGTGCACCAGGCCGTTGGCGAGCATGAGGGCGTTGGTCACGGTCAGGTCGTCGGCCAGGCGCAGGGTGTTGGCGCCCGCCGTCGGCTTGTTCACCACCATGCGGTAGAAGCTGGCACCGCCGGCCGTGAGCAGCTGGTCGGCCGGGCCGCTGAAGGTAGTGGTGCCGGTGCCGGGCACCACGGTGCCGGTGTTGGTGAGGTCGCCGCGTACTTCCAGCGCACTGGTGGCCGGGCCCAGGTTCAGGGTGCCGGCGTTGGTGAGGGGGCCGGCCACTACCAGCGTGCCGGCGTTGGCGAGGGTGGCCCCCACCGCGTTGCGAAGGCCGCCAGCTCCGATGGAAAGCGTGGCGCTGCTACCCACCGAGAGGGTGCCGCCGTTGGTTACTTCCTGCGCGGCGGCGGGCTGGGCCCGCAGCATGGCCGCCCCCAGCAGCGGCATCAGGCATTTGGCCAGGGAGGCCCCACGGGCCGGCATTGGCAGCAGCGCCCGCAAGCCATCAGCTAGCCAGCAATAGGGTAGGGGGGCACAGGTCGCGTGCCCGGCCGGGTTGTAGCTTTTTTTCATTGGGAAGGGGAAAATCAGTCTGGTAAATGCCCCGGGCCCGTTTCCTGACTAAAGAAACCGGCCGGTTGTTGAGGTGCGGAGAATGCAGTCTCCGCAGGTAGGGCAAAGATAGAAATATTTTTATAAATATATTTAACTATTTGCGTTTGGATAGGGCTTCCGCGCCAAAAAAATATTGGGCATTAGCCCGGCGCTTCAGTGCCGGGATGGCGGCTCAGGTTCTGCACGCCGGGGCTTTAGCCCTTGCGCGGCTGGGCACTACCCCGGGCTAAAAGCCCCCAGCAAAGGGTTGGCCGCGAACCCCGGTGCCAAAGCGCCGGGCCACCGCCCCAAAACGAAGCAGGGTGCGGGGCTCGCCCCCGCTGGCGGCCCGCACCGTTCCAATGGTTTTGCTCCTGGTTTTGCTCCTGGTTTTGCTCCGTGCGACGCCGGGCGGTTTTCGGGCTAACAGACAGAGAATTAAAAATTAAAAATGATAAATTAAAAATTTGTAAATCAATGACTTGAATTTTTTAATTCAACCGTAACGTGTACACCAAACCCGAAACCACTTCAGGGCCGGGATAGTGGGTTGGCCCCTTGCTTGGGGGCTTTTGCTCCTGCTCGCTCGGCGCCGCGCAGGGGCTAAAGCCCTGCCAGCCCCACCGAGGACCCGCATTCCGGCGCTCAAGCGCCGGGCAAAACCCGGGCGCCGGTGCTTGTCCTTACCCAAATCTTCCGTAGACCTTCCAGCCGTTGTTTCACGCGGTGTCGCGCAGCGTTAAACCGCCGTTAACTTTAAGTAATTTTTTAGGTAACTTTATTTTAATGGCTTCT
>JANNDE010000630.1:0-1006 GCA_031387395.1 Hymenobacter sp. | reverse complement strand
GGCCAAACGGCTGCCGCCGCTTTCGACGCTACGTTCGACCGCCTAGCTCAAGCCGTGCAGCAGCAGGGCCTGACCGGCATACCCACCGGTCTCACCCAGCTCGACGGCCTCACCGGCGGCTGGCAGCCCGGCGACCTTATCATTCTCGCCGCCCGCCCCGCGATGGGCAAAACCGCTGCCCTGCTGCATTTCGCCCGCACCGCCGCCCTCGACCACGGCCACCACACCGCCATTTTCAGCCTCGAAATGCCCACCCTGCAGCTCATGCAGCGGATGGTGGCCAGCGAAGTCCCCGGCTACTCCAACTCCGACCTACGACGCGGCAACCTCCCCGGCGGTCTGGAGCAGGTGGCCCATATCCGCCAGCAGGCCCAGCGCCTGCGCACCCACGGCCACCAGCTGCACATTGACGACACGCCCGGCCTGAGCATCCAACAGCTGCGCGCCAAGTGCGCCCGCCTCCACGCCCAGCAGCCTCTAAGCCTGGTCCTGGTCGACTACATCCAACTCATGCGCGGCGACACGAAAGGCAACCGTGAGCAGGAAGTAGGCAGCATCAGCCGCAACCTGAAAGAATTGGCCAAAGAGCTAAACGCCCCCGTCATCGCCCTCTCCCAACTCTCCCGCGACGTGGAGAAGCGCGGCGGTGAGAAGCGCCCGCTACTCTCCGACCTACGCGAGTCCGGCAGCCTGGAGCAGGACGCCGACTGCATCGTTTTCCTCTGGCGCGGCGAGTACTACAACATCGCCGAGTACGAGGACGGCACCGCCACCGCCGATACCATCCTATTCGACATGGCCAAACACCGCAACGGCGCCCCCGACGAGGTAGTAGCCGCATGCAACCTCCGCCGGGGCGTGTTCAGCGACTTGCCTCCCAGCACCGCCGGCCATGGCTCACTTCCGGCCTCCCAATTCGACCAGCCTCCCTACTAATTCCTTATGCCTTCCCCCATCGTCATCAGCTGCTTCGACCTCACCACCACCCTGGTACAGCCGTGGGCCG
>JANNDE010000605.1:0-3440 GCA_031387395.1 Hymenobacter sp. | reverse complement strand
GGTGCCCACTGGGTTGGGCCACACGTTGAAGGTCGTGGCGGTGGCCGCCGTGGTGGCCGTGGCCGAGGCGGGCAGCACCGTCACCACGGCCGGGGCCGTGCTGGTGTATTTGCTGTCATCAGTCACGGTCAGCACCACGGGCACGCCGTTGACGATGGTCGGCGCGTCGGTGGTCCAGCCCGTGCCGCCGGTGAGGGTGCCGGCGTTGGCGGCCACCCCGTTGGCGTCGGCCGTGGTGGTACCGCTGCCCTCGCCGAAGCGGTAGTAAGCCACCAGCCCGGCCGGATTGCGCAACAGGTGCGCGCCCCGGGCCGTGCTGAGCTGGGCGGCGGTGCGGGCCACGTTCCAGACCCGTACCTCGTCGATGCTGCCGTTGAAGTACTCGCTGTTGTTGGTCGAGCCAATGCGCAGGTTGTCGGTCCCGAACCCGCTGTGGGGCCCAGGCCGGTCGGAACCAATGGCGACGCCGTCGAGGTAGAGGGTGCGGGTGGTGCCGTCGCAGGTGGCAGCCACGTGGTGCCAGGCCCCGACCAGGCTGGGCGTGGGTGCCTCCAGGTCATTGTCCCACCAGTAGTTCACCAACCCCTTACTACTCAGGCGCAGGGCGTTGCACGCACTGACCACATTGTAGGTGCCCCAACCAATGATGCTGTTGCCGCCCATGGTCGTGGGCTTAATCCAGGCTTCGATGGTGTAGTTGCTGTTGCCCGTCGGCACGGTGGCGCTGTTGCCAATGGCCACGTACTGGCCGTTGCCGTTGAAGCTGAGCGCGCGGGCCACCACCGCCGGCCCAATGTCGGCCGTGGTGAAGGCATTGGGCACCACGCTCAGTGTAGAAGCTGCGGCCACGCCGCAGTTGGCGGTGCTGGCGGTGCTCACGGCCGTGGGGTTCAGCGTGCCCGTGCCGCCCGCCCCAAGTGCCAGCCGCGCGTTTTGGGCCGAAGCGGTGGGCTTGGCGCACAAGGTGAAGACCTGGCTGCTGACCACGCCCGTGCCCGCCGACGTGGTCACGGTCAGCACGCCGGTTACGGCGCCGACCGGCACCACCAGGCCGGTGAGCTCGGTGCCAGCCGGGTTCACGGCAAAGCCGCTGCTCACCGTGCTGCCGTTGCCGCCCGTGAAGGCGACGCGGGTGGCCCCGCTCAGGCCCGTGCCGGTAAGGCGGATGGTGGCCCCGGTGATGCCCTGCGCGGGCACGACGCCCGTGATAAGAAGCCCCGGCGCGGAGGGCAGCACGGTGAAAGTGCCCGCGCTGGCGCTGGTGACCGCCGTGGCGGCCACCACCGGGCCCGTGCTGGCCCCGGCCGGCACTACGAAGGTGATGGTGGTGGCATTCTGGGAGCGAATGGTCGTGGCCAACCCGTTGATGGTGAGGGTGGCTACCAAGTCCAGGGACGTGCCCGTGAGCGTGACCGTGGTGCCCACCACCCCACTCGTGGGGTTCATCGTCGTGAGCACCGGTGGCGGCAGCACGGTGAAGGAGCCGCCCGACACGCCCAGGCCCGCCGGCGTGATGACCGAGACTGGTCCCGTGATGGCCCCGGTGGGGACTTTCACCGTGAGCTGCGTATCCGAGTTGCTCGGTAACGACAACGGCGTGGCGGCAATACCGCCAAACTCCACCCGCGTCGCGCCGGTAAAATGGCGGCCCGCCAGCACCACCGTGGTGCCCGCCGTCCCCCGGTCGGGCGTGAACGAGTCGATGACCGGCCGCTGCAGCACGGTAAAGACCCCGGTCGAGACGACCGTGCCGAAGGGCGTGGTCACGGTCAGCGGGCCCGTAGTGGCCCCGTCCGGTACGGTCAGCCGGAGCTCGGTGGCCGAAATAAAGGTAGTCTCCGCCTCGCGGTCATTGACCAGCACCCGGGTCGCGCCCAGCAAGTTGGTGCCCGTGAGCGTAACCGTGGTGCCTGTCAGCCCGCTGGTGGGCGTGAAGCGGGTGATGGTGGGCGGGCTGCCCACCAGAAACGGCGTGGCCGAGCTAACGGTGCCAGTGGGCGTGGCCACCGTAATCAGCCCCGACGTGTTGGCCGCTGTCACGATAGCCGTCAGGCTCGTGGCCGTGCCCCCGGCCACGAGGGTCGTCCCCGTGCCGTTGATGGTGACGCCCGTGGCCCCGGCCAGGCCGGTGCCGGTAATGGCCACCTTCGTGCCCACCGGCCCGAAGGCGGGCGTGAAGCTGGTGATGGTGGGGCCGGGAGCGGGGGTGATGACGAAGTTGGCGTTGGAAATGTCGAAGAAGTAGTTGTCGGCGGCTTCGACCATGATGCGGGCCGCGGTGGTGGGCGCATTGGGCAGCTTCACGCTGGCCGAGCCCGAGTTGGCCACGCCGGTAGCCAGGGTGAGCGGGTAGCTCAGGCCGCCGTCGAGGCTCAGGCGCAGGTTGACTTTGGCGCAGCTGACGGGGGCCGTGTTGGTGTTGGCCACGTTCCAGGTCACGGTTTGAGTGCTGCCGCCGGCCCAGCTGGTACCGGCCGCGTTGGGGGCCGTCACCACGAAGGGGCCGGCGGCCGTGCTCACGCTCAGGTTCACCAGGGCGCTGTAACTGATGCCGCCCACCACGCCGGCCGCCCCGTTGTGCAGGTCGCGGGCGGTACAGCGGAACTTGAGCCCGCGCGTGACGGTGGGCAGGCGCTCGCCGAGCGGGGCGGTGTTGTTGACCAGCTCGGCCAGGCGGGGGAAATAGCGGGTGGGGCTGCTCACCGGCCGCCAGAAGCGGAACAGGGGCGGGGTTTCGTTCGTCACCTGGGGCATGTTCAGGTCGCCGATTGGGCCCAGGTCGAGCTCCTCCCAGGAGTAGCTCAGGGGGTCGTTGTCGGCATCGGTGGCGGTGGCCGTGAGCTGGAAGGGCGTGTTGGCGGGTAGGGTTTTGCCGCTGGCCGGGGCCGTCACCATCGGGGCCGAGTTGCCCGTGGCCGTGTTGGTACCGCAGCTCCGGGCGTTGATAACGGCCTGAATCTGCTCGTAGCTGCCCGTGTGGTACAGGAGTTCTCGGTAAGTCTGCACGTTGCTGGTGGGGTCGCTGCCTCCGCCGTACGACATGATGGTGATGCCCGCGCCCGGCTCCCAGGCCGTGGTGAGCGAGTTGTTGTTAATGCTTAAGCCATTGAATGTGTGGTTGGCTCCCAGCTGATGCCCCATCTCGTGGGCAATGGTACTGACATCATCCCCGGAAACCCCCTGGGCCTTGCTCGGGCCGCACAATCCTCCTAAATTGGCCACGCCGCCGCCGCCACTACTGATGAGGTGGCCTAAGTCGTAGTTCGCATCGCCGATAATGCGGTTGATGTTGGCCTGATTCTCGCCCAGCAGCAAATTTTTATTGTTGTCGCTCAGCGTCGGCGAGGCTCGGTCCCCCGTGCCGCTGAGAAAGAGGAGCTTATCGTTGTTGGCCACCAGCTCCAGGCGCAAGGTTAGCTCCCGCTCCATGATGCCCACCA
>JANNDE010000593.1:0-3165 GCA_031387395.1 Hymenobacter sp. | reverse complement strand
GCGAAGCATCTTTACCGCCCAACGCAATTCAATCGATTGGATTAATATTGCGGTAAAGATGCTTCGCTGCGCTCTGCATGACGTTCTGAATAATCTTTCCAACAAAAGCCTAGCTCAGCAGCGCCTGCAGCCGAATCCAGCGCTGCGGCAGGTCGCCCTGCGAGGCGTTCAGGTAGTCCTCGTACGTGCAGGGTACCACGCGCTTGGTGGCGTTATCGCCGAGGCGTTCCACTTCCATCCACCACTTCTCGGCGCGGCGCGATTTGTAGAACACCAGCTTGTCGGGGTTGCCGGGCAGCACCACGGTGTAGGTGAGGAAGCGGAAGGTGCCGAAACCGGTTTCGGGCCGGCGGTGATAAAATCCTTCCACGAAGTACCAGAGCATGGTGGCGATGGTGGCGGCGGCCAGGCCGTTGGGGTCCACGTCGGCGCGGTAGCCGTAGAGGCCGAAGGAACTGAGCTGCTCGTTGTGGCCGGCGTACCAGCACAGCTGCGTGGCTTCCTCGTTGCCCAGGCCGAAGGGGTTGGCCGGGTAGTAGCCCGGCGAGTCCTGCCAGCGGATGGCGGCAATGTCCACGCTCATGAAATCGGCCTGGCGCACCAGCGGCTCGGCCAGGCGGCGGTCGGCGCGCACCTCGCCCACGCTCATCGTGTCGAAATGCAGTTTTTCGAGGGCCACCATCACCTCGGGCGGCGTGAGGTACTGCTGGTGGCCGAGGTGGGCCAGGCTGAACACGATGTTGGGCTCGTGCACCAGCAGGCGGCGCAGGTGGCTTTCCTCGGGCGGGGTGCCGGGGCCGGGCTCGGCCATGTCGGGCCGCGAGTCCACCACCGTCACGTTGATGGTGCGGTCCTGGGCCTCGTAGGCCAGAAACTGGCCGTAGTCTAGGTCGTGGCTGCCGCCGAGCAGAATGGGCACCGTGTTTTCCTCCAGCAGCGCCCCGATGATTTCGCGCAGGCGCTGGTAGGTATCTTCCAGGGTAAGGCCGGGGCGCAGGTTGCCCAGGTCGACCAGGCGCAGCAGGCCGCTGCCTTTTTGCAGCTGGTAGAAGCGTTGGCGTACCTCGTTGGGGCCGTGGCGGCGGGCGCGGGGCGGGCCGGCCGCGCTGCCGCGCCACTCATCCAGGCCGATGATGGCCAGGTCGGCGGTGCGCCAGTCGGGGAAAGCTTCGGTGAAGCGGGTGGCGTAGGCGGCCAGCGTGGTAGGGGCGGGGGCGGCTTCGGTCAGCGTTTCCGGCAGCGGGTCAAAAAACAGGGCCAGATTCATTGGGAGCGGAAATGCACGGGCCCCAAAATTACGCCGAAAAAAGCCGGGTTTTGGGGCTTTTCGCGGGCTTTTGCTACTCATTTGGTTTGGGCTCATCAGGAGCCCGCGCCCACCGGCCGGGCCGGCCCGCTGGTGCGGACTCAAAAAAAGCGCTTTATTTAAGCTGAATTTCACCTGACACGCCTTATCCAGCCCACCCATGGACGTTCGCCGCGCCTTCGACATACTTCCGCACCAGCTAGCCAAAACCCCCAAAAAAGATGCTCTGGCCTCTAAAATCGATGGCCAGTGGGTGCCCATCAGCACCCAGGAGCTGCAGGACCAGGCCAACCTGGTTTCGCTCGGCCTCGTGTCGCTCGGCCTCAGGCACGGCGATAAAGTTGCCATCATCAGCATGAATTGCCCGGAGTGGATGCTGGCCGATTTCGGCATTTCGCAAATCGGGGCCACCAGCGTGCCAATGTACCCGAGCATCACCGTCGAAGACTACAAGTACATCTTCACCGATGCCGGCGTGCGGGCCGTGTTCGTGTCCGACAAAAAGCTGTTCGACAAGGTGCACGAAGCCATCGGCGACCTCGACATTCCGGTCGCCAACATCTTCACCTTCGATAAAATCGAGGGCGCCCGCCACTTCAGCGAGCTGCTGGAAATGGGCAGAAAAGGCAACGTCGCCGACCTGGAGGCCCTGAAAGCCGCCGTCGAGCCCGACGACCTGCTCACGCTCATATACACCAGCGGCACCACCGGCCAGCCCAAAGGCGTGATGCTGACGCACGATAACATCCTGAGCAACTGTCGCAACTCGCAGCGTTTCGTGCCCGTCACCAGCGGCGACAAAGCCTTGAGCTTCCTGCCGCTCTGCCATATTTTTGAGCGCATGGTGACCTACCTGTACATGATAAACGGCGTGAGCATCTACTACGCCGAGAACATGGACGTCATCGCCGACAACCTGCGCGAGGTGAAGCCCGAAATCTTCACCACCGTACCCCGCCTGCTGGAAAAAGTGTATGATAAAATTGTCGCCAAAGGCCACGAGCTTGAAGGCGTGAAGAAAAGCCTGTTTTTCTGGGCCCTCGATTTGGGCCTCAAGTACGACACTCAGAAAGACCAGGGCTTCTTCTACAACACCCAACTGGCATTGGCTAATAAGCTCATCTTCAATAAGTGGCGTGAGGCGTTGGGCGGTAATCTGCGCTGCATCGTGAGCGGTGGCGGCGCGTTGCAGCCGCGCCTGGCCCGCGTGTTCTGGGCCGCCGGCATTCACGTAATGGAGGGTTACGGCCTGACTGAAACCTCGCCCGTGATTGCCGTGGGTGGCTACGAGCCCGAGAACAACATGATTGGGGCCGTGGGCCCGCTCATCGACAACATGCAGGTGAAAATTGCCGCCGATGGCGAGATTCTGACCAAATCGGCTTCCGTGATGAAGGGCTACTACAACCAGCCCGAGCTTACGGCCAAGGAATTCGACGAGGAAGGCTGGTTTCATACCGGCGATATTGGCGAGCTGGTGAATGGCAAGTTCCTGAAAATCACCGACCGCAAGAAGGAGATGTTCAAAACCTCGGGCGGCAAGTACATCGCTCCGCAGGTCATCGAGGGCAAGCTGAAGGAAGACCCGCTCATCGAGCAGGCCATGGTGGTGGGCGCCGACCAGAAGTTTGCCGCCGCGCTGGTTATCCCGTCTTTCGCCGACCTTAAAGGCTGGTGCAAGCGCAATGGCGTGCCCGAGGCTCCGAACGAGGAGCTGGTGAAAAACCCCAAAATCGTGGACCTCTACGAAGGACTGGTGAAGAAGTACAACCAGAGCTTCGCCCAGTGGGAGCAGGTGAAGAAAATCGTCCTCCTGCCCGAGCTCTGGACCGTGGAAACCGGCGAGATGACGCCCACCA
>JANNDE010000581.1:0-9901 GCA_031387395.1 Hymenobacter sp. | reverse complement strand
CGGTGGGCTGGTCGTCGTCCCCGCGTTCGTGGTGTGGTAATGAACCCTGTCGACCACCCCATGGGTGGTGGCGAAGGCAAATCGTCGGGGGGGCACCCGCGTAGCCGTAACGGCATTTTGGCTAAGGGCCAGAAGACCCGTAACAAGAACAAGTATTCGGAGAACCTGATTGTGAGCCGCAAAGGCAAGAAGTAATATATGGCACGTTCACTCAAAAAAGGGCCGTACATTGACTTCCGGCTGGAAAAGAAAGTCACGGCACTCGAAACGGCGGGTAAGAAATCAGTGGTGAAGACTTGGTCGCGCCGCTCGATGATTTCCCCGGATTTCGTTGGCCACACATTCGCTGTTCACAACGGCAATAAGTTCATCCCGGTGTATGTGACCGAGAACATGGTAGGGCACAAGTTGGGCGAATTTGCCCCGACGCGTAACTTCCGTGGTCACGTCGCCAAAAAAGATAAAGGCAAGCGCTAAGATGGAAGCAGTAGCAAAACTCCGCAATGTGCCGACCTCGCCTCGTAAGATGCGACTGGTGGCCGACCTCGTGCGCGGCAAGAAAGTGACCCAGGCCCTCGGCCTGTTGCGCTTCGAAGCCAACATCGGCGCCGAGAAGATTGAGAAACTGCTCCTTTCGGCCTTGGCCAACTGGCAGCAGCACAACGAAGAAGAGCGGATTGAGGACGCAAACCTCTACATCAGCGAAATCTTCGTGGACGAAGGACGCCAGCTGAAGCGCCTGCGCCCCGCCCCTCAGGGCCGTGGCCACCGCATCCGCAAGCGCAGCAACCACGTGACCCTGAAAATCGACACGAAAGTGGAGAAAGCCGGTTCGAAAGCTGCTCGTGCTCAAGCTGAAAACACCACCGAGCACGCCAAGCAAGTTGGTACTACCGAAAACCCTAAGGCCGACGCCAAATCCTAATTTAGTATGGGACAGAAAGTAAATCCGGTTGGCTTCCGCTTGGGAGTCATCAAAGGCTGGGACTCGAACTGGTACGGCGGCAAGGACTTCGCTGAGAAATTGGTGGAGGACGAGAAAATCCGCAAGTACATCAACGCTCGCATTCAGAAAGGTGGCATCAGCCGCATTGTGATTGAGCGCACCCTGAAGCGCATCACCATCACCATCAACACGGCGCGTCCGGGTGTGGTAATCGGTAAAGGCGGCCAGGAAGTTGACAAGATTAAGGACGAGCTGAAGCAAATCACCAGCAAAGACGTTCAAATCAACATCTTCGAAATCAAGCGTCCGGAGTTGGATGCCAAGCTGGTAGGCGAGAGCATCGCCCAGCAGCTGGCCGCTCGTATCTCCTTCCGTCGCGCCATGAAAATGTCGATTCAAGCTGCTATGCGTGTTGGTGCCGAAGGCATCAAGATTCAGTGCGGTGGCCGTCTCGGCGGTGCGGAGATTGCCCGTTCGGAGCAGTACAAAGAAGGTCGTACGCCGCTGCACACGTTGCGCGCCGATATCGACTACGCTTTGTCGGAAGCTCAGACCGTGTATGGCAAAATCGGCATCAAGGTGTGGGTAATGCGCGGTGAGGTGTTCGGCAAGCCCGACCTCTCGCCCAACCAGCAGCTCACCAACCCCGGTGGCGATGCCGGTGGACGTCGTGACGACCGTGGCCCCCGTGGCGAGCGTCGTGAAGGCGACCGCGGCCCGCGTCGTGACGGTGGTGCTGGTGGCCGTGGTGGCAACGACCGTGGCGGCAACGCCGGCGGTGGTGCTCCCCGCGGCGACAACGCTGGTCCCCGTCGCAATGGCCCCGCCGCTGGTGGTGGAGCTGCCGGTGGTGCCGCTCGCGGCCCGCGTCGCTAGTCCGCTAGGACGTTTTTAACTAGAACGTCATGCAGAGCGCAGCGAAGCATCTTTCCGCTTCGTTGAACGTTTGAGTTAGTGTAGCTGTAAAGATGCTTCGCTGCGCTCTGCATGACGTTTTACTATCCCTTTGACTTCTTTAAAATTTCAATAAAATGTTACAACCGAAAAGGACCAAGTATCGCAAGATGCAAAAGGGTCGCGTAACAGGCCTCGCCTACCGCGGCAGCTCCATCGACTTCGGTTCGTTCGCTATCAAGTCGCTGGAAGTGTCTTGGATTACGGCTCGCCAAATTGAGGCTGCCCGTATCGCCATGACCCGCGCCATGAAACGCGAAGGGCAAGTATGGATTCGCATTTTCCCCGACAAACCCATTACCAAGAAGCCTGCTGAAGTGCGGATGGGTAAGGGTAAAGGTTCGCCCGAGTATTGGGTAGCCTGCGTGAAGCCGGGTCAAATCATGTTCGAGTCGGACGGCGTATCGCTGGAAGTAGCCAAGGAGTCGCTGCGTCTCGCGGCTCAGAAGCTGCCGGTTCGTACTTCATTCGTGGTTCGCCGCGACTACACGGACGCCGCCTAAGTCATGAAGAACAAGACCGACCACAAAGGCCTTTCCGCCGACGCGCTGAAAGAGCAAATCAAAACCGAGCAGGCTACGGGCCAGCAGCTGCGTTTCGCCCACGCGATTTCGCCCCTGGAAACCCCCGCCCGCCTCAAGGCCAACCGTAAAAACGTCGCCCGCTTGCTCACCGAGCAGACTCGTCGGAACAACGAGCAGGCCTCTAACCCCGCTTAATTCCGATGGCAACCGACGTAACAACCCAAGACCAAACCGCTGCCGAAGAAGCCTCGCGCAACATGCGCAAGGAAATCACCGGCAAGGTGACGAGCAGCAAGATGGACAAGTCCATCACCGTGGCTGTGGTGCAGAAACAAAAGCACCCCAAGTACGGCAAGTTCGTGACCAAAACCACGAAATTCCACGCCCACGACGAGAAAAACGAGTGCGGCGAAGGCGACACGGTTCTCATCATGAGCACCCGTCCGCTGAGCAAAACCAAGCGGTGGCGCCTGGTGGAAATTATTGAACGCGCTAAATAATTCAGTCCGATGATACAGCAAGAATCCCGCCTGACGGTGGCCGACAATAGCGGCGCCAAGGAAGTGCTCTGCATCCGCGTACTGGGTGGCACGGGCAAGAAATACGCCAGCGTTGGCGACAAGATTGTGGTAGCCATCAAGTCGGCTATCCCTTCGGGCAACGCCAAGAAAGGCACCGTGAGCAAGGCCGTAGTAGTGCGCGTGAAGAAGGAGATTCGTCGTAAAGACGGTTCGTACATCCGCTTCGACGACAATGCTGCCGTGTTGCTTAACAACAACGACGAGCCCCGCGGCACGCGCATCTTCGGCCCAGTGGCCCGCGAGCTGCGTGAGCGTCAGTTCATGAAAATTGTATCCCTAGCCCCCGAAGTACTCTAAGCCATGGCTATCAGAAAAGCAGACCCCGTGCAGCTGCACGTAAAGTCGGGCGATACCGTGAAGGTGATTGCAGGCGACGAAAAGGGCAAAACCGGCGTGATTAAGTCGGTAAACCGGGTAACCCAGCGCGTAACCGTGGAGGGCCTCAACCTGGTGACGAAACACAACAAGCCGAGCGCGAAGTCGCCCCAAGGCGGCATCACCAAAATCGAAAGCCCCATGCACGTTTCGAACGTGAAGAAGGTTGATTCGGCCAACGCTTAATCCTCATTATCATGGCCCGTCTCAAAGACATTTATAAGAAGGACATCGTACCCGCGCTCCAGGAGAAATTCCAGTTCAAGAGCATCATGCAGGTACCGAAAGTCACCAAAATCTGCATCAACCGCGGCATTGGCGCGGCGGTAGCCGATAAGAAATTGGTCGACAACGGCGTGGAAGAGCTGACGGTTATCACCGGCCAGAAAGCCATTGCTACAATCGCCAAGAAATCGGTGTCGAACTTTAAGCTCCGCGAAGGCATGCCTATCGGTGCTAAAGTGACGCTGCGCGGCGAGAAAATGTACGAGTTCATGGACCGTCTCCTGACGGTGGCCCTGCCTCGCGTACGTGACTTCAAAGGCATCAACGACAAAGGTTTCGATGGTCGTGGCAACTACACGCTCGGCGTGAAGGAGCAAATCATCTTCCCCGAAATCTCGATTGACAAAATCAAAGGCATTTCGGGTATGGACATCACGTTCGTGACCAGCGCTGAGAACGACGAGCAGAGCTACGAGCTGCTGAAAGCGTTCGGTATGCCTTTCGCCAACGCTAAAAAAGAAGCTTAATTCTCCCGAACTCATGGCTAAAGAATCCATCAAAGCACGGGAGCGCAAGCGCATTGCCACCGTGGCCCGCTACGCTGAGAAGCGCAAGGCTCTGAAAGCTGCCGGCGACTACGAAGGTCTCGACAAGCTGCCCAAAAACGCTTCGCCCGTGCGCTTGCACAACCGCGACATGATAGACGGCCGTCCCCGCGGCTACATGCGCAAGTTTGGCATCAGCCGCGTGCGTTTCCGCGAAATGGCGCTCGCCGGGAAGATTCCCGGTGTGACCAAGTCGAGCTGGTAGAATCCGGTTTAGGCTTTTCGCTAAACAATAAAATAGGCGCTTCCACTTTGGTGGAGGTGCCTATTTTTGTTTCATAAGTCTGGAGTATTCTCTAACTAGAAAATCGCAAGGTGGTAGTGGATTTAACGACTCTTAAAACAGAGTTTCTCTCGTCAGATTGGACCATTGCTGAGCCTGCTTTAGATAAGCTGGTGAGCATTGGGGGAGATGAAGTATTTGAATTTCTTATATCCTTCCTTTCAGGCACTGATGTTCTGTTGCGAAATCGAGCGTCCATTGCCTTACACGATTTAGAAGACAACCGGGCTGTAGAGCATCTAATGCAGGCAATCACTAAAAAGGAGAATGAAAACTATCGAGGCACAATGGTATATGCCCTAGATACCTTGAACTGTTCGCACCTACTAGTCGAAATGTTCGACTTACTCTTCTATGGAAATGCCGAAGTCAAAATGGGCGCAATAAGCATATTAGACGGACAGATATTTGAGTTCGATTCGGACGACTTGCATACCATCAAAGCAAAGTGGGATGACGTGCAACAACATCCCGAGCTATGCCCAGATTATATTGAACACAAAGAGGATATTCAGCATACTGTTGACGGTTTTATGGCCTATTTAGAGGACTAAAACTTACATTACTGCTTCTGAATCATAGGCTGCGCTTATGGTCGGGCGCTCCTTTATTAGGATTAGGAGAACTGCAGGCTGGGGCTTGCCAATGCGCTTGATACGAATGATTGAGAGCTTAGCCTATCGCCTCTCCAAGTTTCTCCAGATGCGCGCCGGGCGGGTGGGGGAGATGGACCGGAACCTGTCCACAAGGCAAGGTGTATATTTGAGTCACTGCCTCACCGAATAAGCGAAACGCCCTGATGACGATTGAAACCGAACGCGAAGACGACGGCCGCTGGCTGGCCGAAGTAATTGAGATAAGTGGGGCGCTGGCCTATGGTGCGACGCGGGAAGCCGCCATTGCCCATGCACAGGCGCTGGCTTTGCGCGTGATAGCCGAACGGCTGGAACATGGCGAAGAGGTGCCGGATTTGGCGGGCGTGTTTTCGGTGGCGGCATGAGCCAGTTTGGAGCAGCTAAGGCGCGGCTTGTATTGGCCGGGTTGCTCCGCATCGGCTGGGTGCAGAAACGGCAATCGGGTTCGCACCGCACGCTGGAACGAGCGGGGTGGGAAGACTACACGTTTGCGTTTCACGACAGCGAGGAAATCGGGCCGGTGATGCTCAAACGGGTGGCGAAGAAGACCGGACTAACGCCAGAGGACCTGTAATGGTTGAGCCTGCCGCCCCTTGAGTTCCTTCAGCTGCGCGCCGGGCGGGTGGGGGAGGAACTCAATTTGCGGCAGTAGCGTATCTTTGGGTAGATAATCGGCACTAAAACGGCTCGTTCCGTTTAGCCCCCTTCGTCATACTGGCTCATCCGCAAGGTGTCTGCGGCCCCGGTACTTATGGCGGAGGGGGTTTTTCTATGCCACGGCCACGATATGGTCGTAGAAGTAGTGGCCGCCGGTTTTCTCCTTCACCAGCAGGTGCAGGTGGTAGGCGATGCCATCGATGCGGACATCGGCTAGGAAAATGTGGATGCGGAGTACATCGAGCGCATCGGTGGGTTTGCGGGGGAGCTGCTGGTAGTGGCGGGCTTGGGCTAGGGCTTCGGGTACGCCGATGGTAGCCAGGAGGCGTACGGCTTCCACATCGGCCACGCGGCCGGGGGCCAAGCTGGTGACGGGGTGCCGGCGGCTGTCTTTGTTGAACTCGATGAGGGCATCGGTTTCAACGTTGCGCACGGGTTCGCGGAAATGCTCCTTCACCCAATCGCTCACTTTGCGGCGCAACTCATTGATGCTCTCGTAGGAGCCGATTTGGGTACTGGAAATCTCGACCATTGGTAGCGGTGTTGGTAGAATTGAGAAAAAACGAAAGGTATCGCACCAGTATAGCAAAGCATCTGTTGATGCCTGCCGTTCCTTCAGCTGCGCGCCGGGCGGGTGGGGGCGGGGCTAGCTAACTGGTGACTACTTCGCGTTTGCGAAAAAAGCTCCAACTGCGGCATTCAATCATGAGGCCGCCAGCAAGCCGGAGAAGTGCGCTTAGGTATTGCGTATGAAGGAGCTAATCTAGGTGGGCGGTGTCGTGAAGTTCGCAGGACAATAGCTTCCATTGGAGTAGTGGGCGCACATGGGTATTTATGGCTGGAAAACAATTTGTTAAGCTCGGGCTTGATGTCAGTATTCATCACTCACCTACTTCTTTTTTGCAAACAAGTACCTAGCCCATGCCCAAAATCATTTCTCCCCAGGTAGAATACGCCACCCTGCTGGCGCAGGTGAAGCAGGTGACTCCGGAAATATTCACCGCCGAGGGTGGCTTCCTTAATCTGATGGAAGGGCGTTGGCAGGAGCCCGGCCGGCCCCGTGCGTTTCGTTCGCCCATCGATGGAACCGTACTGGGTAGCCTGCCCATGCTGAATCAGGATGCGGCCATCCGCGCCGTGGTGGCCGCCAAGAACGAAGCCGCGGCCTGGGCCGCTACCAGCCACGATGAGCGCCGGACCAGGGTGCAGGCCGCGCTCGACCTGCTACGGCCGCAGGTCGAACTCATCGGCAAACTGCTGATGTGGGAAATCGGGAAAACCTACAAGCTGGGCTTCACGGATATCGACCGGGCCGTGGAGGGCGCGCAATGGTACGTCGACAACATCGACACGATGCTGGGCAGCCGCACTCCGCTGGGCTTAGTGTCCAACATTGCCTCCTGGAATTACCCCATGTCGGTGCTGCTTCACGCCGTGCTGGTTCAGGCCCTATGCGGTAATTCGGTTATCGCCAAAACGCCTACTGACGGAGGATTCATATCCCTGAGCCTGGCGTTTGCCCTGGTGCGTCGGGCCGGCTTGCCAGTAACGCTGGTGAGTGGTGCCGGCGGCGAGTTGAGCGACGCGCTGGTGAAGCATCCCGCCATCGATTGCCTCAGCTTTGTAGGAGGGCGCAAAAATGCGCGCAACATTGCCGATGCGCTTTCTACTACCGACAAGCGGTATATGCTCGAAATGGAGGGCGTCAACGCCTACGGTATCTGGGACTACAGCGACTGGAATGCGCTGGCCGACCAGCTCAAAAAAGGTTATGACTACGGCAAGCAGCGCTGCACCGCCTATGTGCGCTTCGTAGTCGAGCGCCGGCTGTTTCCCCAGTTCCTCGAAACCTATACCGAAGCCGTGCGCAACCTGAAGGTGGGCAACCCAACCCTGGTTGACAATGTGGGTGATAAGCTACCCGACCTCGCCTTTGGTCCGGTCATCAACGCGGCGCAGGCCCAAGACCTTGACCGGCTCTACGCTGACGCCCTTAAGACTGGTGCTACGCCTATTTATGAGGGCAAATTCGACGATAGTCTCTTCCTGCCCGGCCAAGACCGGTCGGCCTATGCCATGCCCCGCGCGCTGGTGAACCTACCCCGGCAGAGCGAGCTTTACTTCAAGGAGCCATTTGGTCCCATCGATAGCATCGTGCTAGTTGACCGGATGGAGGAGTTAGTAGGCGAAATGAATATATCGAACGGTGCCCTGGTGGCCGCCATTGCTTCCGACGATGAGGAGCTGGCCCGCCGCACAGCCCGCGAAATCCGCTCCTTTAAGGTAGGTATCAACAAGCTGCGCTCGCGCGGTGACCGCGAGGAAATGTTTGGTGGTTTGGGCGAATCCTGGAAAGGGGCTTTTGTAGGTGGTAAGCTACTGGTAGAAGCCGTAACCAATGGCCCAGCTGGTCAGCCCATACTCGGCAACTACCCCAATGCCAGATACCTGCCCGAGAATGCTTAGCGACGTACACTCCGCTTTTTGAAAAGTGGTAGAAAAGACTGTAAATAGCTATTCTGAACCCCAGATGTGCTAGCGGCTGGGGTTCAGAATAGCTAGTTGATAAGGGAGTTCCTGCCGCGCATTCCCATTATAGCAGCCAGAAAACTTCCGTGCACCGCTTGCAAAAGCCCTGTAAGCCTGCTACCTTTGCACTCCCAAAACCCCGAGGCGTGCCTCAAAACAATTTGGCAGGTTGCCAAAAGAAACCATTGGCTGTGCCGTCGCCGGACATGCCAAGTAGTCTTAACCAGAATTTCGTTGGTCCCGTTGGGCACCCGGCGAAATTTTCTTATCTTTGCGCTCCGAAAAAAGCGGACGTATTTAATAAATAATGAACACTGACCCCATTGCCGACTACCTGACCCGGGTACGCAACGCCATCAAGGCGAACCACCGGGTGGTAGAAATCCCGGCCAGCAACATCAAAAAGGAAATCACGAAAGTGCTGTACCACAAAGGGTACATCCAGTCGTACCGTTTTGATGATTCGTCGGTTCAGGGCACCATCAAAATCGCCCTGAAGTACAACCCCACTACGAAGGCCCCCGCCATCACCAAGCTGCAGCGCGTTTCGACGCCCGGCTTGCGTCAGTACGTGGCCGCCGACAACCTGCCCCGCGTCCTCAGCGGCCTGGGTGTAGCCATCATCTCGACCTCGAAAGGCGTGATGACGGAGAAAGAGTGCAAAACCGAGAACGTGGGCGGCGAGGTGCTGTGCTACGTGTACTAGTCCGGAACCGCTTTAGCAAATTCAATTATGTCACGTATTGGTAAACTGCCGATTTCCGTCCCCGCTGGGGTCGCTATTTCGGTCGACAACGACAACGCGGTGACGGTGAAAGGCCCCAAGGGCTCGCTAACCACGAAAGTGGACCGCGACATCACCGTAGCCATCGAAGACGGCACCCTCACGGTAACCCGTCCCACCGAGCAGAAGCGCCACAAGGCTATGCACGGTCTCTACCGCTCGCTCATCAACAACATGGTAGAAGGCGTAAGCAAAGGCTTCGAGAAGAAGCTGGAGCTTGTAGGTGTAGGCTACAAGGCCTCGCTCGTGGGCAGCACGCTGGAGTTGGCCCTCGGCTACTCGCACAACGTGTACATCGCCCTGCCGGGTGAAGTAACTGCTACGGCCGTTACCGACAAAGGCAAAAATCCGATTGTTACGCTGACCAGCATCGACAATCAGCTGCTGGGCCAAGTGGCCGCCAAAATTCGTTCGCTGCGCAAAGTGGAGCCCTACAAAGGCAAAGGTGTGCGCTTCGTGGGCGAGATTATCCGTCGCAAAGCTGGTAAAACGGCCTCTAAATAAGTTCGCATCATGGCATTTGATAAAGCAACTCGCCGCAAGCGGATTCAGCGCATCATCCGCACGAAAGTGTCCGGTACCACGGAGCGTCCGCGCCTGTCGGTGTTCCGCAGCAACACGGGCATTTATGCTCAGATTATCGACGACACGACCGGCCGCACGCTGGCCGCTGCAACGTCGAAAAAAGTAACCGCCGAAGGTGGTAACGGTGTGGCCCTGGCCGCCGCCGTAGGCCGTCAGGTAGCCGCCGTTGCCCTGGAAAAAGGCATCACGAAAGTGGTGTTCGACCGCTCGGGCTACCT
>JANNDE010000536.1:0-3244 GCA_031387395.1 Hymenobacter sp. | reverse complement strand
AACCCTCCTTATCGGCATCGAGAATGGCCACCAGGCTCACCTCGGGCAGGTCGAGGCCTTCGCGCAGCAGGTTCACGCCAATCAGCACGTCAATATCGCCCAGCCGCAGCTTGCGCAGAATCTCCACGCGGTCCAGCGTTTTCACGTCGGAGTGCACGTACTCCACCTTGATGCCGAGGCGGTCCATGTACTTGCTCAGCTCCTCGGCCATGCGCTTGGTGAGGGTGGTTACGAGCACGCGGTCGCCCATCTTCACGCGGTTGTCTACCTCGTCCAGCAGGTCGTCAATCTGATTGATGCTGGGGCGAATGTCAATTTCGGGGTCGAGCAGGCCGGTGGGCCGGATAATCTGCTCCACCACCACGCCGTCGGCCTGGGCCAGCTCGTAGTCCGAGGGCGTGGCCGACACGAACACCGCCTGCCGGTACATGCTCTCGAACTCGTTGAAGGTCAGTGGCCGGTTGTCCAACGCCGAAGGCAGGCGGAAGCCGTACTCGATGAGGGCGGTTTTGCGACTGCGGTCGCCACCCCACATGGCCCGAATCTGGGGCATGGTGGCGTGGCTTTCATCCACTACTAATAGGTAGTCGTCGGGGAAGTAATCGAGCAGGCAGAACGGGCGCGAGCCCGGCGAGCGGCCGTCGAAGTAGCGCGAGTAGTTCTCGATACCCGAGCAGTAGCCCAGCTCCCGAATCATCTCCAAATCGAACTCGGTGCGCTCCATAATGCGCTTGGCTTCGGAGTCGCGGCCTTCTTTTTCGAAGTAGGCGTGCTGCTGCACCATGTCGTCCTGAATCTGCTTGATGGCCGAGTTCAGGGTTTCCTTGCCGGTCACGAACAGGTTGGCCGGGTACAGGGCCAGCCCGCTGGGCTCGTCGCTGAGCTTCTTGCCGCTGATGGGGTCAATCTTGTGCACCGACTCAATCTCATCGCCGAAGAAATACAGCCGAATGGCGTAGTCGGCGTAGGCCGGAAACACGTCCACCGTGTCGCCCTTCACCCGGAACGAGCCGCGCGTGAACTCCACCTCGGTGCGCGAGTACAGAATCTGCACGAATTGATAGAGCAGGTTATTGCGGGTGTATTTCATGCCCGGCTTGAGGAAAATGACGTTTTTGGCAAATTCCTCGGGGTTGCCGATGCCGTAGATGCACGACACCGAGGCAATCACAATCACGTCGCGCCGGCCGCTGAGCAGCGTGGAAGTGGTGTGCAGCCGCAGCTTCTCGATTTCCTGGTTGATGGCCAGGTCTTTCTCGATGAACACGTCGGTGCTCGCGATGTAGGCTTCCGGCTGGTAGTAGTCGTAGTAGCTGATGTAGTACTCGACCGCGTTGTTCGGGAAAAAGGCCTTGAACTCGCCGTAGAGCTGGGCGGCCAGCGTTTTGTTGTGGCACAGCACCAGGGCCGGCTTGCCGGTTTCGGCAATCACGTTGGCCATCGTGAAGGTTTTGCCGGTGCCGGTGGCACCCAGCAGCACTTGGGCGTGCTCGCCGTTGTTCACGCCCTGCACCAGCTTGGCGATGGCGGTGGGCTGGTCGCCGGTGGGCTTAAATTCTGAGGTCAGTTGGTACTCCATGCAACGCGAAAGATAGGCCGAATTGGTCAGCCTACCTTAACCCGAACGGCGCACAATGGGTTTCGCGGGAATCGGGAAAGAGTGCTGGGAGGTAGAACTGAAAAAGCAGAACGTCATGCTGAGCGAAGTCGAAGCATGACGTTCTATTAATTTCTATTACCCCCTAACGCCTCAAAATCTACCGCCCAAATTCCACCGCCGCCTCCAGGCCCACGCTGTAGGGGTGGCTTTGGGCGAAGTAGCGCTGCACCGGGTGGGCGTTCAGCGATACCAGGCCCAGCTCAGCCACCGGGCCCATTGTGAAGGCCCAACGCCCGGCACTGGAGCTGAACCGCGCGCCCGCCGCGCCGCGCACGCTGCTGGTGAGGCGGCGATAGGGCGTGCTGGCCGAGGTGAGGCTGTACGTTTGCGTCACTTCGGGGCGGCCGGCTACTTCACTGCGGCTGCCCAGCAGGGCGCTCACCACGCCGCCGATGCGGCCGTAGAAGCTGAAGCCGCGCTTGGCGGGGTTGCCGTAGCGCAGCTCCAGCGGCAGGCTGGCCAGGGTGTAGCTGAAATCGGTGGTGCGGCGCTGGCCGCTGCCCACGGTCTGGCCGCCGTCGGCAATCTGCTCGCCCACGAACGCGACCGTGCTGGCCGAGCGGGCGTTGGCCCTGGTGAGCTCGACGCCGGTGCCCACCGACCAGTGGCCGCGCAGGTGGCGGGCCACCGTGAGCGCCAGGCGCTGGCTGAGGCCAGCGCGCAGGTTCTGGCGGTATTCCTTTGCGGCTTCCTCGCTCAGCTCGGCCGGGCCCAGCACGGGGTTGTAGCCAAACGCGGGCTCGATGCCTTCGCGTGAGAAGTTGATGTTGGGGTTGAAAGCGCTGACCGTGTAGCTCGCGCCGTACTGCCAGCAATGGGTGCCCAGGGCCAACGCCGTCGGCTCAGGGCCGGCGGCCAGGGTAGCGGGCAGCGCCGGGGCGGAGGCCTCAACAGCACCCAGAACCACCGCGCGGCTGGCCAGCAGGCCGGCTTCTTCAGCCCCCAACGCAGTAGCCGGAGCGGCCGCTACCGAGGCCGACAACGACACCACCACGACCGAAGCAGCGGCCGGAACCGCCACGGCAACCGCGCCCGTGCTGCCCGTAGCCAGCGCGGCACCGGCACCCGCCGCCGTAGTCGTGCCTCCAATAGCAACCATGCCGGTGGAGGCAGGCGAGTTAGGCAACGCCGAAACGGAGCCGGGCAGCTGGGCCGTTTGCGTATTCCCCGAACCGGCCCGAATCGCCACCGCCGCATTCGTTGCGGCAGCGTCATGGGCCGCACTTGCGGCCATGGTCGCCAACTCATTGCCGGCCACCAGCGGGCCGGCAGCACGGCCCGTTGCCGCCGGGCGGCCCGAGCGGCTGCGAGTAGCCGCCACGGTACCGTTGGCGCTATGCAGCCCGCGGCGCGGGCTGGCCGGGCGCGTTGAGGCCAGGCCCGGCGAGGACGCTGACAAGTTGCCCAGACCGTTGCGGCCAGCCGCTACGCGCGGGCGTTTGCCGCTTATCAGCTCGTTATCAGCCCCCGGCACGGCGGCGGCAGCCACCGCGCCGTTCACGGCGGCAGCCGCGCCTACCGGGTCAGCCGCCGGGCCGAAGCCGGGGCGGGCGGCAGCACCAGTTGCCGGGGGGGGGGGCCGGG
>JANNDE010000515.1:0-3687 GCA_031387395.1 Hymenobacter sp. | reverse complement strand
CGCCTGAAAGTAGCCGTGCACGGCTACACCGACAACGCCGGCGACCCCGGCAAAAACCAGCAGCTCTCCGAAGACCGCGCCATGGCCGTGCAGCACTGGCTCGAAACCAAAAGCCACAGTGCCTTCCCCGACGGCCGCGTACAGGTGTACGCCCACGGGGCCAGCGAACCGGTAGCCAGCAACGCCACCCCCGACGGCAAAGCCAAAAACCGCCGCGTGGAAGTAGTGCTGGGCAATTAAAATGTAGCGTCCACGCTACTCACCATGAAAATCCTTTTCGCCCCCAACGCCCAGCCAGCCCGCCTCGTCTTCACCACGATGGTGGTGGCGCAAGCGGCCCTGCTGCTGCTGCTGTGGCTGTTTTATCCCATGCAGCTCTTCCCCAGCCTGGGCGAAGTCATCCGCTCGCTCGGCGACCTCGTCACTAAGCAGGGCCTCGTGCAGGAGCTCTGGGCCAGCATGACCACGGCCCTGCAAGCGCTGGCCGTGGCCACGGTGCTGGCGCTGGCCATCTCCTACCTCACGGCGCTGCCCTTCTTCCGGCCCATCGCCTACGCGGCCTCCAAAATGCGCTACCTCACCCTCACCGGCCTCACCTTCTTCATGGCCCTGCTGGTGAGCTCGGGCCACCAGGTGAAGCTCTCGGTCCTCATTTTTGGGGCCACCGTGTACCTGGTCACGGGCATGACGAGCGTGATTCTGACCACTACGCAGGAGGAGATGGACCACGCCCGCACCCTGGGCATGAGCGAGTGGCGCAGCTTCTACGAAGTGGTGGTGCTGGGCAAGCTCGACGAGATGCTCGAAGTGGTGCGCCAGAACTTCGCCATCATCTAGACCATGATTACGCTGGTGGAAACGCTCTACCAATCGGAAGGCGGCATCGGGCTGCTGCTCTACAAGCAGAACCGGTATTTGCACCTCGATGGGGTACTGGCTATTCAACTGGTGATTTTGGCAACGGGGGCGGCGCAGGACTATGTGTTTGTGCTGCTGCGGCGGGTGTTTTTCCCTTATTCAAGCTTGGGGGCCGCGTAACGCGGACTCTGCGAGTCCGCGAGTGGTCAGCGCTGGCCTGGCCTAGAGCGTGAGGACAATTACCTTTGCCAGGGCAATGGTAAAAATCAATACTTTAAAATATATAAGCGTATGCGTCGTCACGAAATCACGGACCAACAATGGGTGGCCATTGCGCCTCTTCTCCCCGGCAAGGCCACGGACTGCGGGGTAACAGCCAAAGACAATCACCTGTTTTTCAATGCTATCGTGTGGATAATGCGCACCGGTTGTCCGTGGGCGGACCTGCCCGAGCGGTTCGGCAAATCCAATTCCGTTTGCCGGCGCTTCCGCCGCGGGGCCCAAAAAGGCGTGTGGGAAGCCGCCTTTGAGGCCTTGAAAGCCCCCGAGCTGGACTGGGTGATGCTCGATTCAACCGTCGTGCGGGCCCACCAGCATTCGGCGGGCCAAAAAAAAGCGACCCTGAAACCGAGTGCCTGGGCCGCAGCCGGGGCAGGATGAGTACCAAAATTCACGCCTGCACCGAGGCCCTGGGCAACGCCGTGCGTCTGATTGCCACGGCCGGGCAAGCCGGCGACAGCCCGCAGGCACGGCCGCTGTTGGCGGACTTGCAGCCGGGCAAGGTGCTCGCCGACACGGCCTATGACAGCGACGCAACCCGCGCCTAGTGCACCGAAAAGGGCATTGAAGCCGTTATTCCCAGCCATCCCGGCCGAACCGAAGCCCTGCCGATGGACGAGCAAACCGACCGCGACCGCAACAAAATCGAGCGTTTCTTCGGCCGCCTCAAACAGTACCGACGCTTGGCCACGCGCTATGAAAAAACGGTCGTTTCCTTTCTGGCTTTCTGGCATATCGGAGCATTGCTTGATTGGCTTAGATAAATAATTAATTGTTTAATTGTCCTCACGCTCTAGCGCATTCGCGGACTCACAGAGTCCGCGTTACGGGGCCAGATACGTGTAGGGCCACTTCTGCCAATCATCAATCAGACCGGCTTTCACCGGGTTCTCCAGCACGTAATTGATTATTCGCTCCAACTCTCCGGGCCGTACCAGATGGTCGTAACTCTCCGGTTGCCAGAAAGCTCCGGTGCGGTCCAGCAACTTATTGGCTTGGGTGGCGGTGTAGCTTTTCAGCCGCTGTAAGGTGTTGGTCAATGAAGTCGAATCGGCGGACAGGACGACCACCATATGCACATGATTCGGCATCAGGCAGTAGCACAGCAATTCATACGCCTTGCCATCAAAGTACCGCAGCGACTGCCCTACCAACTCCGCAATAGCCGGCTGCCGCAGCCATGTTGGGCCAAACTCGCCCTTTTCCAGCTGCGCATCAAATCGCCCGAAGTACCTTTTTTGTTCCGCGTAAATCAGGTCAGCTTCTGTGAGGCGCTGTTGAGCCAGCTCACTTTCGGCTTGCAGTTGCTTCACTACTTCCCGAGGCAGCGAACCCGCCAGCCGGAACGTCAGAAACACCACCTCGCCCGGCGGCAACCGATGCGGCAAATTCCGCTCATAGTAAATCAAATCCGACACAGCCGCAATGTACCGCGGACTCTGTGTGTCCGCGAGTGGACCGGCCCAAATTCCTTCATCCAACTCACGCGCGGACTCACAGAGTCCGCGGTACATACCATGACTGCCCACACCTACGCCTACCGCGACCCCATCCTGACGCTCAACAACGTCTCCATCACCCTCAACAACGAACCCATCCTGCGCGACATCAACGCCCAGGTCCTCGACGTGACGCGCCCCAACATGCGCCAGGGCCAGGTCGTGGGCTTCTACGGGCGCTCGGGCATCGGCAAGTCGGTGCTGTGCCGCATCATGGCGGGCCTCATCGCCCCCGGCAGCGGCACCGTGGAAGTGGGCGCGGCCCAGCAGCCCGTCACGCCCGGCATGGTGGGCTTCGTGCAGCAGCGCTACCCCCTCTTCGACCACCGCACCCTGCACGACAACCTGCTGGTGGCCGCCCAGCGCAAGCACGCCCCCGAGGCCGCCCGCCAGCACGTCGACGCCTACCTCGAACGCTTCGGCCTGGCTCCGCACCGGCGCAAATACCCAGCTCTGCTCTCGGGCGGGCAGCGCCAGCGGGCAGCCATCGCCCAGCAGCTGCTCTGCTCCGACCACCTCATCCTGCTCGATGAGCCCTTCTCCGGCCTCGACGTGGCCATGATTGATGAAGTGAAGCGCATCATCGTCGAAGTCACCACCATGGACGAGCTGAACACCGTCATCATCGTCTCGCACGATATCGTGACCACCACCGCCCTGGCCGACCGCCTCTGGCTGCTCGGCTATGAGCACGACGCAGCCGGGGCCCTCGTGCCGGGCGCCACCATCAGCCCCCAGCACCAATACAATCTGGCCGAAATGGGCCTTGCCTGGCACGAAAACGTCGAAGCCGAACCCGAATTCACCCAGTTCGTCGAGCACATCAAGCAGGAGATTCGGGGGAGTTAGATGCTATCCAAATAAACTGTAAGCTATACGACCACTACCTTTCGCAAAATCAATTTTATGATAGGGCTTCCGCATCAAATATCAGGCATTTTGCAGTAGCCGCTGGAGGTAGTTATTGTCGTAGGCCGCTTGTTTGCGCTTGCGTTTGAGGCTGATGAGTTGCGGGTCCTGGGCCAGCAGGTAGAGGGCCGTTTTGCGCAGA
>JANNDE010000486.1:0-4925 GCA_031387395.1 Hymenobacter sp. | reverse complement strand
CCGAACTCGTCGGGCGAAATCTCGCCGAGGCCTTTGAAACGGGTGATTTCGGGGTTTTTGCCCAGCTTGCGCATGGCGGCCTGCTTCTCGCCTTCGTTGTAGCAGTAGATGGTTTCCTTCTTGTTGCGCACCCGGAACAGCGGCGTTTCCAGGATGAACACGTGGCCGTTGCGCACCAGATCAGGGAAGAACTGCAGAAAGAACGTGAGCAGCAGCAGCCGGATGTGCATACCGTCCACGTCAGCGTCGGTGGCAATAACCACGCGGTTGTAGCGCAGCCCCTCAATGCCTTCCTCGATGTTGAGGGCATGCTGTAGCAGGTTCAGCTCCTCGTTTTCATACACGATTTTCTTCTTCAGCCCAAAGCAGTTCAACGGCTTGCCGCGCAAGCTGAAGACGGCCTCGGTTTGCACGTTGCGGCTCTTGGTGATGGAGCCCGAGGCCGAGTCGCCCTCCGTAATAAAGAGCGTAGTGAGGGCTTCGGCTTCCTGCTTGCCGTCGCCGAGGTGGAAGCGGCAGTCGCGGAGCTTGCGGTTGTGCAGGTTGGCTTTCTTGGCGCGCTGGTTGGCCAGCTTCTTCACGCCGGCCATGTCCTTGCGCTCGCGCTCGCTCTGCTCGATGCGCTTGCGGAGGGCTTCGGCTACCAGCGCGTTCTTGTGCAGGTAGTTATCGAGGTGCTCCTTCACGAAGTCGAGGATGAAGCCGCGCACCGTGGGGCCGTCCTCGCCCATGTTCACCGAGCCCAGCTTGGTCTTGGTCTGGCTTTCAAATACGGGCTCCTGCACGCGCACCGAGATGGCGGCAATGATGCTGGCCCGGATATCGGCCGCGTCGTAGTCCTTCTTGTAAAACTCGCGCACGGCCTTCACCACGGCTTCGCGAAAAGCCGCTAGGTGCGTGCCGCCCTGGGTGGTGTACTGGCCGTTCACAAACGAGTAATACTCCTCGCCGTAGTCGTTGCCGTGGGTCAGGGCCATCTCAATATCCGGGGCTTTGAGGTGGATGATGGGGTAGCGCAGGTGCTCCACGTCGGCCTTGCGGGCGAGCAGGTCGAGCAGGCCGTTTTCGGAGTAGTACTTCTGGCCGTTGAAGTTGATGGTGAGGCCGGCGTTCAGATAAACGTAGTTCCAGATTTGATTTTCGAGGTACTCCGGGATGAATCGGTAGTTCTTGAAAATCGTGTCGTCGGGCTGGAACACCACCAGGGTGCCATTGCGCTGGCTGGTTTTGCTGGGCTTGGCGTCGCTCGTGAGCTTGCCCTGGGCAAACTCGGCGGCCTTCAAAATACCTTCGCGCACGCTCTGCACCAGAAAATAGCCGCTGAGCGCGTTCACGGCTTTGGTGCCCACGCCGTTGAGTCCAACGGATTTCTGGAACACCTTGCTGTCGTACTTGCCGCCGGTGTTGATTTTGCTCACCACGTCGACCACCTTGCCCAGCGGAATGCCGCGGCCGTAGTCGCGCACCTGCACCTTCGAGTCGGATATTTTGATGTCGATGGTGCGGCCGTGGCCCATCACGTGCTCGTCGATGCAGTTATCGACGACTTCCTTCACCAGCACGTAGATGCCGTCGTCGTAGGCCGAGCCGTCGCCGAGCTTGCCGATGTACATGCCGGGCCGCAGGCGGATGTGCTCGCGCCAGTCGAGCGAGCGGATGCTGTCTTCGTTATACCCGTGGTCGGGGGCTTTGGCGGGGGTTTGCGGGGCGTCGGTCAGTAATTCGTCGTTCATCGGGCAACTGTATTCCAGTTTTGGGGTAAAATAACGCAGAAATAAGTGCGAGGGCAAGTGTTATTGCCAGCTTGCTTAGCATCACACACTAATTTACTTAGTTCGCAACACCGCCGCCGGCCTGTGGGTTCATCCGCGGCCGGCGGCTTAACATGGCATTGGCCGCACCTTTTTTCTTCCAGTATCTCCATTTCCCCGCCATGTTCCCCCATCTAACCGGCAGCACCGGCACCCGCGCCGCCAATTCCGTCCCGCACACCGCCCCGGCCGAAGTCAGACAGTCGGCCGTCATTCACTACACCTTTCTGCTGGTTGGGGCCTCGCTGCTGGTATTTGTGCTGCACCGGCTCGATGGCATTCTGCTGCCGCTGTTTTTCGCGGCGCTGCTCTCGGTGCTGCTGCTGCCGCTGGTGCGGCGCATGGAACAGTGGGGCTGGCCGTCGGTGCTGGCCATCATTGTGGCGCTGCTGGTGATGGTGGCGGCTATTCTGGGACTCATTGCGCTATTTGGCTCGCAGCTAATCGAGCTGCGCAGCGAGCTGCCCCTGCTGCAAAAGAAGCTTATTGTGCTGTTTGACGAGGGCCAGCAGTGGGCGCATCAGCGCTTCGGGATGGACGTGATGAGCAAGGACGAGCTCATCGACAAATCGGTGAGCTCGTTTAAAAAATCGGCCGGCGGCTTCCTGGGAACCACGCTCAGCACCACGGCCGGCGTGCTGAGCGTGCTCACGCTGGTGCCCATCTATATCTTCTGCTTTCTGTACTACCGCGACCACATGCGCCAGTTTATGTTCCGCTTCGTGAGCCCCGACAAGCGCACCGGCGTGCTTCAGACCCTGGACAATATTCAGACGGTGGTGCAGGCTTACATCTCGGGCCTGCTCACTGTGATTGTGATTGTGGCCGTGCTCAACGCCATTGGGCTGCTGTTGCTGGGCGTGAAGTTTGCCATCTTCTTTGCCGCCTTTGCCTCAGTGCTGGCCGTGATTCCCTACATCGGCATTCTGGTGGGTGCCACGGTGCCGGCACTCGTCACGCTGGTCGAAACCGGCTCGCCGGCACGGGCGGCGGCCGTGGTGGGCGTGTTCGTGTTCGTGCAGTTTCTGGAGGGCAACTTCATCACGCCCATGGTCACGGGCTCCAAAGTGAGTATCAACCCCATGGCCGCCATCGTGGCCCTGATTCTGGGCGGTGAGCTGTGGGGCACGGCGGGCATGATTCTGAGCATTCCGCTGATTGCGGTGCTGAAAGTGGTGTTCGACGCCAACAAGTCGCTGGAGCCCTGGGGCTTCCTACTGGGCGACATTTCAGATATGGACGAAAGCCACGTGGGCCGGCCCGTGCCCAAGCTGAACATGTTCGGGAAATTCTGGCGGATGGTGAAGAAGATGTAGCGGGTAAGTAGCGTGGACTCTGTGAGTCCGCGCCTAGGCGGAATGCTTTCAATCCATTCATTCGCAGCCCCAACAGGCGCGGACTCGCAGAGTCCGCGCTACAACACGCAACCTTCTGCCCGGCTAAAGCTGTTAGCTTAGCGACCGACTTATTCCCGCGCCGCTTTGTACGCCATCATCGACCTTGAAACCACCGGCGGGCAGCCCACCCAGGACCGCATCACCGAAATTGCCATTTACATTCACGACGGCGAAAAAATCGTCGATGAATACGCCACTTTACTGAATCCCGGGCGGGCCATTCCGCCGTTCATCACCCAACTCACCGGCATCACCAACGACATGGTGAGCGACGCGCCCAAGTTTCACGAAGTGGCCCGCAAGGTGGTGGAGATGACCGAGGGCTGCGTGTTCGTGGCCCACAACGTGCGCTTCGACTACTCATTTTTGAAGAAGGAGTTTGCCGACCTGGGCTACAACTACTCGCGCAAAACGCTGTGCACCGTGCGCCTCTCGCGCAGCCTCATTCCGGGCCAGCCGAGCTACAGCCTGGGCAAGCTCTGCCAGAACATCGGCATCCCGCTCGAAGGCCGGCACCGCGCCGCCGGCGACGCCCACGCCACCGCGCTGCTCTTTGGCAAGCTTCTCAAAATCACGAGTGAGAGCGACGACCTGCCCCACGGCACCGACACCAGCCACACCCTGGCCCGCGTGGATGCCCTGGCCCCCAGCGGCCAGGCGGCCAGCACCAAAACGCCTTCGCCCAAGCGCGTAGCCGCCGTACAAACCGCCATTCGGGAAGCGCTGATGCCGCCGCTGCTGCCGGCCTCGGTGGTGGCGAGCCTGCCGCAAGCCACGGGCGTGTACTACTTCCACAACGAGGCCGGGGAGGTGATTTACGTCGGGAAGAGCATTAATATCTACAAGCGCATTCAGCAGCACTTTGCCATCGATGTGAAGTCGCGTAAGAGCCTGGATTTCAAGAATTCGATTGCCGACATTACCTGGGAACTGACTGGCTCAGAGCTGGTGGCGCTGCTGTATGAGTCGCACCTGATTAAGCTGATGAAGCCGGCCTACAACCGCGCCCAGCGGCGCTCGGTGTTCCCGGCGGGCATCTACCTGCGCACCAATGAGGACGGCTATAAGGTGCTGGCCTACGGCCGGGCCGATGCGCGCAACGCCGAAATTCCCATCATCGCGCTGGGCAACCAGTACAAGGCGCAGGGGTTTCTGTACCATAAGGTGGCCAAGTTCAACCTCTGCCAGAAGCTGTGCGGGCTGTATAAAACCACGGGCCCGTGCTTCGACTACCAGGTGCACCGCTGCAAGGGCGCCTGCATGGGCCTGGAGCCTGCGGAGGAATACAACCAGCGCGTGGAAGAGGCCATCGAGAGCTTCACCTATGAGCACGGCTCGTTCGTGGTGATTGGGGCAGGGCGCCGCGAGGATGAGAAGACGGTGGTGCTGGTGGAGCACGGCCGCTACCTGGGCTTCGGCTACGTGGATACCGAAACCTTCTCAGCGCGCCGCATGGATGATTTTAAGGAGGTTATTACCCGCTACAACGACAACAAGGACGCCCAGCAGATCATCCGCCAGTATCTGCGCACGAAGCACAAAGACAAAGTCAAAATCTTCAAGTAAGCCCCCGGTTTTGATAACGGCCATAATTTGCCCTGCCTGATCAGCGGGGCTTTTTACTGCTCTGCTTTTCGGCGGCTTCGTCCTGCGCCGGCCAACCACCCGGCGCGTGGCAGCCGGAAGGCAGGCGGCGAATCACAAACCAGTGGCTTTC
>JANNDE010000454.1:0-1226 GCA_031387395.1 Hymenobacter sp. | reverse complement strand
AGGTGACGGGCATGTCGCCGTCCGACTTTCAGGCCCTGGGGCCCGGCAGCGCGGGCCGGCTCAGCCTGCATGATTTGGTCTAAAGCTGGAAACTTTACAGCGTCGGAGGGTGAATTGTGAGCATACCCGCCGGGGCTTCGTCCGTTAAGCAGAGGGGTGTTGCGGTCAGCTTATCTGTCTGGCTCATCGGCCGCTACGGCCGGATTCCTTACGCTCTCTCTGATGACTGATATGTCCCCGTCCGCGCCGCTGTTTCCCGAGTACCTGCTGTGGCTTTGGTTTGGCCTCACCGCGCTGTCGGTGGCCTACGTGGCCTGGGACCTGTTCACCCGCACCCCGGAGATGAAAGTGATGAAATGGGGCTGGGTGCTCGTCATGCTCTACACCGGGCCCGTGGGGCTGCTGATTTACTGGTTTTCCTGCCGGGAGCCCTCGCCCGGTACCCACGAGCAGTTCATCGCGCCCATGTGGAAGCAGGCGGTGGGCTCCACCATCCACTGCGCGGCGGGCGATGCGACGGGCATCATCGTGGCGGCGGTCATTACCGGCTTTTTCAGCCTGCGCATGGGCGTGGACATCTGGGTGGAGTACGCAGCCGGGTTTGCGTTCGGGCTGCTCATCTTTCAGGCGCTTTTCATGAAGGACATGATGGGCCTGAGCTACGGCGAGGCCGTGCGCGAGTCGTTTCTGCCGGAATGGATGTCGATGAACGCCATGATGGCCGGGATGCTGCCCACCATGGTCATTCTGATGACCCGGGACATGCGAGCCATGGAAGCCACTTCGCCCTGGTTTTGGGCGTCGATGTCGGCGGCCACCCTGGTGGGCGTGGTGGTGGCCTACCCGGTGAATTACTGGCTGGTGAAGAACAAGCTCAAGCACGGCATGGGCACCGAGCGGACCCTGGGCCACGGCGGCACGCCCTTGCCGGAAGCGGCTGCTTCCGCGCACGCCGGTCACGATACGACGATGGCAGACATGGCGGGGATGAGCCACGGCCAAGCCGCGTCTGTGCCCACTACCAGGCCCAACATGGCTGCGATGCCGGGCATGGACCTGAGCGGGGGCGCTCAAGTTTCCGGGCTGCGCAAAGTTGTGGTTACCGTGCTCACCCTGCTGATGTTGGCGGCGGGATATTACGTGGCCGCTCGTTACGGCGACTTAACCATGCGGCCGGGAGTTCCTATGGAGGCCATGCCGGGTATGAATATGCCGGGCCATCGGAT
>JANNDE010000453.1:0-13030 GCA_031387395.1 Hymenobacter sp. | reverse complement strand
TTTAACTTAATAAGACGGGCCTTTGTCGGCCTGCACCAGCTCTTCCTGCTGGTCGGCGTATTCCTCCATTGGCGTGCAGCTGCAAATCAGGTTGCGGTCGCCGTAGGCCGAGTCGATGCGGCTGACCGAAGGCCAGAACTTGTTGGCGCGCACGTATTCCATGGGGTACACGGCCTGCTCGCGCGAGTAGGGGCGGGTCCAGTCGTGCACGAGCACGGTAGCGGCGGTGTGTGGGGCGTGTTTCAGCACGTTCTCCTTGGCGTCGGCCTTGCCCGATTCTACCTCGGCGATTTCCGTGCGGATGGAAATCATGGCGTCGCAGAAACGGTCGAGCTCGGCTTTGCTTTCGCTCTCGGTGGGCTCAATCATCAGCGTGCCGGCTACCGGGAAGCTCACGGTGGGCGCGTGGAAGTTGTAGTCCATCAGGCGCTTGGCGATGTCCTCGACCTCGATGCCGGCCTTTTTGAAGTGGCGGCAGTCCAGAATCATCTCGTGGGCGCAGCGGCCGTGGCGGCCGGTGTAGAGTACCGGGTAGTGCGCCTCCAGGCGGGCCTTGATGTAGTTGGCGTTGAGGATGGCCAGTTCGGTAGCGCGCTGCAGGCCGTCGCCGCCCATCATCGAAATGTAGGCGTAGCTGATGGGCAGGATGCTGGCTGAGCCCCACGGCGCGGCCGAAACCGAGCCGCTGGTACGGCCTTCTACCGGTACCACGGCGTGGCCCGGCAGGTAGGGAGCCAGGTCGGCCACCACGCCGATGGGGCCCACGCCGGGGCCACCGCCGCCGTGCGGAATGCAGAAGGTTTTGTGCAGGTTGAGGTGGCACACGTCGGCCCCGATGATGGCGGGCGAGGTGAGGCCCACCTGGGCGTTCATGTTCGCGCCGTCCATGTACACGCGGCCGCCGTGGGCATGAATCAGGTTGCAGATGTCGATAATGGTTTCCTCGTACACGCCGTGCGTGCTGGGATAGGTCACCATCAGGCAGCTCAGGTTGGCGGCGTGCTTGTTGGCCTGCTCCGTGAGGTCGGCCACGTCGATGTTGCCGTCTTCGGTGCTCTTCACTACCACTACCTGCATGCCGGCCATTACGGCCGAAGCGGGGTTGGTGCCGTGGGCCGAAGACGGGATGAGGGCCACGTTGCGGTGGTGGTCGCCGCGGGCTTCGTGGTAGCCGCGAATGGCCAGCAGACCGGCGTACTCGCCCTGCGCGCCCGAGTTGGGCTGCAGGCTCACGGCATCGAAGCCGGTGACCTCGCAGAGCCAGGTTTGCAGGTCGGCGAAAATCTGCTCGTAGCCTTTGGCCTGCTCGCGGGGGGCGAAGGGGTGGAGGCCACCGATTTCGGGCCAGGTCACCGGAATCATCTCGGCGGTGGCGTTCAGCTTCATGGTGCACGAGCCGAGCGCAATCATGGAGTGGGCCAGGCTCAGGTCCTTGTTTTCGAGCTGCTTCATGTAGCGCAGCAGCTCGTGCTCGGCGTGGTGCGTGTTGAACACCGGGTGCGTGAGGTAGTCGCTGGTACGCACGAGGCTGGTGGGCACGTGCAACTCGGCGGCTTCGATTTCCTCCGCCAGCTGGTCGGCTTCTTTGCCCAGCACTTTGGCAAACACGTCCAGAATATCGGCCACGTCGTGCAGCTCGGTGTTCTGGTTCAGCGAAATGCCCACGCGCACATCCTCGAAATAGCGGAAGTTGATGCCGGCGGCCTCGGCTTCTTTCTTCAGGGCCTGCTGCATCTCGCCGCTTTCGAGGCGCAGGTTCAGGGTGTCGAAGTAGTGCGCGTTGGTTTGCTCCACGCCCAGCTTGCGCAGGCCGGCGGCGAGGGTTTGGGCCAGCAGATGGGTGTTGGTGGCAAACTGCTTGAGGCGCTGCGGGCCGTGGTACACGGTGAACATGCCGGCCAGCACGCTCAGCAGCACCTGGGCGGTGCAGATGTTGCTGGTGGCTTTTTCGCGGCGGATGTGCTGCTCGCGGGTTTGCAGGGCCATGCGGTAGGCCTTATTGCCGGCCGCATCGATGCTCTGGCCGATGAGGCGGCCGGGAATGACGCGCTTGAACTGCTCGCGGCAGGAGAAGAAGCCGGCGTGCGGGCCGCCGTAGCCCATCGGCACGCCGAAGCGCTGGGAGTTGCCCACGCACACGTCGGCACCCAATTCACCCGGCGAAGTCAGCAGCGTGAGGGCCAGCAAATCGGCGGCCATCACCACGAACACGTTGTGCTTGCGGGCCTCCGAAATGAAGGTCGAATAATCGAACACCTCACCATCGGCGGCGGGGTACTGCACCATCGCGCCGAAGAACCCTTCGTTGCTGAGGTCCACCTGGCGGTGGTCGCCCACCACCAGCTCGATGCCCACCGGCGTGGCGCGGGTGCGCAGCAGGTCGATGGTCTGGGGCAGCACCTGTTCCGACACGAAGTACTGGCTGGCCCCTTTTTTCCTGGTCTGCGAGTGCAGCATGTGCATGGCCTCGGCGGCGGCGGTGCCCTCGTCGAGCAGGCTGGCGTTGGCGATTTCCATGCCCGTGAGGTCAATTACCATGGTCTGGTAGTTGATGAGAGCTTCGAGGCGGCCCTGAGCGATTTCGGCCTGGTAGGGCGTGTAGGCGGTGTACCAGCCGGGGTTTTCCAGAATGTTGCGCTGAATAACGGGCGGCAAAGTCGTGTCGTGATAGCCCAGGCCAATGTAGGATTTGAACACCTGGTTCTGGCCGGCAATCTGCTTGAATTTCGCCAAAAAAGCCCGTTCGCTGAGGGCGGCGGGCAGGTCGAGGGCGCGTTTCAGACGGATGGCGGGCGGCACGGTTTCCGCGATGAGCTGCTCAATGCTGTCCACGCCGATGGTGCGGAGCATGGCGGCCTGGGCGTCGGCGCCGGGTGCATTGTGGCGGGCTTCAAAAACGTCGACTGGCGAGAATTTCAACGACATAAAGACGGGAATAGATTGGTGGGGAGCCGGTTAGGCGGGTGTTGGTTCTGAGTCAGATTCCTTAACAAAGGTAAGGCCGAAACCTCCTAGCGAACTGTGGAAAAGCCGTAATTTTGGCCGCTGGCTCTGCATGACGGCCTACATATCCGTCTTTACCTCTCAATTCCCACCACTTCCCATGCCCCTCACCATCGGCCTCATCTGCGAAGGCAAGACCCCGCCCGACAAGCGCGTACCCCTCACCCCCAAGAAATGCGTGGAGGCGCAGGCCGCCTTCCCGGGCCTGCGCGTAGTGGTGCAAAGCAGCGCCATCCGCAGCTATACCGACCAGGAATACCGCGACCTGGGCCTGGAAATGCGCGATGACCTGAGCGCCTGCGACGTGCTGATGGGCGTGAAAGAAGTGCCCATCGACCAGCTCATTCCCCACAAAACCTACCTCTTTTTTTCGCACACCGTGAAGAAGCAGCCCGCCAACCGCAAGCTGCTGCGGGCCGTGCTCGACAAGCACATCACCCTGATTGACTACGAGCTGCTCACCAACGAACACGGGGAGCGCATCGTGGCTTTCGGGCGCTATGCTGGCATCGTGGGGGCCTACAATGGCCTGCTCACCTACGGCCGCAAGCACGGCCTCTACGACCTGAAACCCGCCTACCAGTGCGCGGACATGGACGACATGCAGGAGGAGTTTTTCAAGGTGAAGAAGCTGCCGCCCATCAAAATGGCCGTGACCGGCAGCGGCCGCGTGGCCCAGGGCGCGCTGGAGGTGCTCGACCGCATGGGCATCCGGCGGGTGAGCGTGTATGACTACCTGTATCTCGCTTTCAACGAGCCGGTGTATACGCAGCTGCGCAGCTCCGATTACAACCGCCGCCGCGATGGCCGCGTGTGGGATACCCAGAATTTCCATCAGCACCCCGAGGAATACGAGTCCACGTTTGGCAATTTCCTGCCCGTGACCGACCTGCTCATTGCCTGCGCCTACTGGCATCCGGCCGCGCCGCTGCTCTTCACCGAAGCCGATACGCACCGGCCCGATTTCCGCATCAACACCATTGCCGACGTGACCTGCGACGTGAACGGCTCCATCCCGACCACCAAGCGCAGCAGCATCATTGCCGAGCCTGCCTTCGACTACAATCCCGCCACCGGCGAGTTGGAACCGGCCTACTCGCGGCCCGAAAACATCACCGTGATGGCCGTCGACAACCTGCCCTGCGAGCTGCCCCGCAATGCCAGCCGCGATTTCGGCCGCCAGCTCATCGACAAAGTACTGCCCCACCTGCTGGGCGACGATGCCGAGGGCATCATCGCCCGCGCCACCATTGCCCGGGGCGGCCAGCTAACGGAACGGTACCAGTACCTGCGTGACTACGTGGCGGAAGCCTACGCCGTCCCGGTGGACGGAGGGCCGTATCTTTAAGCAACTATCTGCGCCCCTCGTATGGAATCCATCACCAGTATTTCGCAGCTCGACCTTAACGGCCGATATACCTACGCCGACTACCTCACCTGGCGGTTTGAGGAGTTTGTAGAGCTCATAAAGGGCAAAGTGCTGCGGCACATGGCGGGGCCGGGCTCCCGCCACCAGCAGTATTCTGCCAACTTGATTATTGAGATAGGACGCTTTGTGAAAGACAAGCCCTGCCGGGTTTATGCCGCGCCTTTTGATGTACGCCTGGCCACGGGCGGGGCCAACCGAAGGGCCTCGTCAGATAACGGCGACCGGCAGATTACGACCGTGGTGCAGCCCGACATCTGCGTGGTGTGCGACCTGAGCAAAATTGACGCCCGTGGCTGCGTGGGTGCCCCCGACTGGATTATCGAGATTCTCTCGCCCGGCAACGTAGGCCACGACACGAAAACCAAGTTCGACCTCTACGAAGAAAATGGCGTGCGCGAATACTGGATTGTGGCTCCCGGCCTGCTCACCGTGACGGCCTACGTGCTCGATAACCAAGGCCGCTACCAGCTCGCGGCCGAGTATGCGGAGTCCGGCTCGATGCCCGTGGCTACGCTGCCCGGCTTAGGAGTGGAGTGGGCCGATGTGTTCGACGATGCCGTGTAGCCGGCTGGGGTAATACTGTTGCTGCTGCTGCTGCCAGGGCCGGAAAAACCAGCGGGCCGCTGAGCTACTCCCCAATAAAGAAGCCCCTTCTGATTCCAGAAGGGGCTTTCTGTTGCTAGCGCAGCAGGGCATTGCCCATGCTGCGCTAGCAAAGCAGATTCAATTTAGAACGTGCGCTGAAACCAGCCTTTAATGTCGTCGATGGCGTGGCCCGTTTTTTCCTGCAGGCGGCCGTACCATTCGTCCTGTTTGCCGTCTTCGTAGTCGAGGTCGTCGTCGGTGAGGTTGCCCCACTTCTGCTTGGCCTGGCCTTTAATCTGGTTCCAGTCGCCGCGGGCTTTCAGCTCGGTGCTGTGGCCGGTGGCGGCAGCGCTGGCGTCGCTGGTCGTGTTGTGAAACCAGCTTTTGATACTGTCGATGGTTTCGCCGGTTTTTTCCTGCAGGCGGCCCAACCACTCGTCCTGTTTGCCTTCGGTGTAGGTCAGGTCATCGTCGGTGAGGCCGGCCCATTTTTGCTTGGCGGCCCCTTTCAGTTGGTTCCAGTTGCCGCGAGCTTGCAGCTCGGTGTTGTCGCTGAGGTTGTTATTGTTAACGTCCATGATTGGAGAGGCGTTTAGTTAGAAGGAAGTAGGGGTGGGAGAAGGTAAAGCTGTTGGGCTTGTACGTGCCGCTTTCAGGCTGCGTTGATGCCGGCCTCCGAATGCCGGAATTTTATACGGCTCTTTTCCCGCCCTGGCCCGCACCAGCCTGCTGGTGAGCTTCAACATCAGCTTCGCCCTACCGGTGGCGGGCGTTGAAGCCCACCAGCAGGCTGATGCGGGCACCCTCACTGCTAGGGGCCACGGCCAGGTTGATGGGGAAATTAATGCCACTCGACTGAATGGATGTACCCATGGCCAGCACCAGGCCGGGCCCGAGCAGGGTCAGGTTGGGCCCCACGCCAAACTCGAAGCCTTTGGGCCCGCGCAAGCCCAGCAGCGCGCTCACACTGGGCAAAAACTGCCCCTGGTCGAGGCCGCCTACCAGCGGCACGAACTCCACCAGCCCGCTCATGCCGTTGGCCAGGCGAAACAGGCGCGACTCGAACTGCCAGCCAAACTGCGAGATGACAGGCCCAAGGTGCACGTTGTTCTCGCGGGCCTTGTCGATAACCCGCGCCGAAAGCACCGTGAAGCCCAGGCGCGGCCCGTCAAGATGCACGGTTTCGCCCAGCAAGGCGTCGTTGGGGTCGGTGTTGCCAATGGTGGATACTTCGGCCGGATAGGCAGCGTGCGCCGCCGCCGGCGCAAAAGTGGGCACCGGCGCGGATGCGGCAGCGGGCAGCGGGGCCATTTCCAGGCTCCCGTTGGCATAGCGAATCTGAAACACGTCGACTTTCCAGACGGTGATGAGCGGGCCGGTGGGGTTGTCGGTCCGCCGGTAGCGCACTTCCGAAGGTGTGATTTCCACTACCTTCACGGCAATTTCCTCACCGGTACGCTTAGTAAGCAGGTCCTGGGCGTGGGCCAGCGGGCCCAGTAAGCTAAACAGTAGCAGAAGTAAAGAGGAGCGCATGAGCAAGGGAGTTGAGGTGAGGTGTAAGTGTTAGTCAAAGGTGGTGTTTTAAATGGCCGTTGTCCAGTCGAATTTTGCGTTTTACAGACTTTGCCAGTGAAGAATTTTATTAAAAATAATACTGATTATCAGGTGGTTGATATCTTGATTTCTGACTTTGTAGTTTTCGGTGTAGCCGTGTGCGTGTTGCTTTGCCGCCCCGGCGTAATTTGGCCGCATGGACGACCTGCGCACTACCCTGCTCACCCTCAGCACCGACGAGCGCCGCGACTTTGGCGTGTTTATTCAGCGGCAGCGCCGCAAAACCAACGGCCGCCTCGATTCGCGACTCTACGAGCTGCTAGTGCAGGCCAAAGAGCTGAAGCCCGAGCAGCTAGTGGCCAAGCTCTACCCCGACGAGCCCAACCCCGTGGCCTACTACGCCCTGCGCAAGCGCCTGATGCGCCACCTGACGGACTATCTGCTGCTGCGCCAGCGCCAGCTCGACACCACCGCCGCCGCCACCGTGCGCGGCCATCTCACCCTGGCCCAGTACCTGTTCGAGGCCGGTATTCCGCGCCTGGCCTGGAGCACGCTGCGCAAGGCCGAGAAGCTGGGCCGCGAGAGCGAGCAGTACGAGCCGCTCAACGCCATTTATAACCTTCAGATTCAGTACGCCGACTCGCCCCACGCCGAGCCGCTTGATGAGATTCTGCCCCGCTACCGCCTCAACAAAAAAGCCGCCGACGAGGAGGAGCGCGCCAACATTGCCGACAGTGTGCTGCGCCAGCGCCTGCGCGGGTCGCGCACCCAAGGCCGTGCCCTGGTGCCGGCCGACGACATTCTGCGCCAGGTGCTGGCCGAGTACGACCTGCGGGAAGCCTTTGCCCGCTCGCCCTCGCTGCTGAGCCGGCTGATGTCCATCACGCGCAACGCCATGCTGGTGCGGCGCGACTTCGCGGCCTTCGCCACCTTCGTCGAGCGGTGCTATAAGCTCATGGAGCGCCGCCACGGCTTTGCACCGGCCCAGCGCGGGCACCAGCTCAAGCTGCTGTATATGCTGGCCCATGCGCTGTACCGCTCGCGCCGCTTCGCCGAGTCGGAAGCGTACCTGGTGCAGGCGCAGCAGCTGCTGGCAACGGGCCCGGGCCGGCAGTTTGGCGAGTACGCGCCGCGCTTCACGCTGCTCCTGGCCGCCAATTATGCGTTTTTGCATCGCAACGCCGAAAGTATCGCGCTGCTCGATGGGCTGCTGGGCGGGCCCAAGCCCCTGAGCGAAAGCAACGAGCTGGCCGTGCGCCTGCAACTCACGTTTCACTACTTCGCCGAGGGCAAATTTGCCAAAGCCAACCACACCTTGCTCACTTTGGGCCGCACCGACCATTGGTTGGAGCAGAACCTGGGCCTGGAGTGGATGCTGAACCGCAACATTGGCGAGATGCTGATTCAGGTGGAGCTGGGCAATACCGAAGTGGCCCTGGGCCGCCTGCGCGCCCTCGACCGCGCCGTGCGCGAGCAGTTTCCGGCGGTGCCGGCCACCGCCGATGCGCCGCCGGTACCGGCCGGCGGCGTGTATCAGCCGGTGCTGACTTACCTGGCGCTGGTGCGCGAGCTGGTCGAAACCCCCCACATTACGCAGGACCGCGCTTTCGGCAACCGCGTACTGCACCTGCCCCCGTTCATCTCCGAAGAGCGCGAAGACCTGCAGGTCATCAGCTTCTACGCCTGGCTGAAAGCGCGCATGCTGCAGCGGCCCTACTACGAGGTGCTACTGGAGCTGGCCCACGGCTAGCCGCCGGCCCGGCCCTGAGTGTGCCGATAAAAAAAATCCCCGGGCGGAATGGCCCGGGGATTTTTTGCAAAAGCAGGAATAGTTGCCGCACGGGGGCGATTATTTCTTGGCGGCCTCTTTCATGTTCTCTTTGGTCTGCTGGGCCGATTTGGCGGCGGCATCGCCCATGGCGTTCATTTTGTCGCCGGCAGCGTTCATTTTAGCGTCCATTTTGGCACCGGCGGCATCCATTTTAGCACCGGCGGCTTCCATCTTGGCATCCATCTTGGCACCGGCGGCTTCCATCTTGCCTTCCATTTTGGCACCGGCGGCATCCATTTTAGCGCCAGCTGCTTCGGCCGAAACCGGGGCTACTGTCGTGTCGGTGGTCACGGTCGTCGTGCCCTCGGGCGTGGTGGTGGTGGTTTCGGCGGTTTTGGTTTCGCAGGCGGTAGCGGCAAAAGCAACGGCAACGGCTACGAAGAGGGTTTTAGCGAAGGATTTCATGGTTTTAGAAAAAAGAGTGGAGTTATATTGTGCCCTTAATCAACCCCCGGCCCAAAAGGTAACCCGAGGCCCGCAACGGCCGGCCGGTAACGGTGCTAACTTTTTAGGGCCGCGCCTAGTATAGCCTTTACGTATTTTCATCACCCCGCTTTTTTATGGATTCCATCGCCGCCACTCCGCAAACGCCCGCCACGCCCGCCGTGCCCATGGCCGTGAGCGACCAGCAAAACACTGCTTTACTCGACGATACGCTCACGTTCCTCACCAGTAGCAAAGTCAGTAACTCCGGCCCCGAGGGCCGCACCGAAATCGACCGCTGGCTGGCTGTGCTCGGGGCCTCCGAACGCACCGGTCTGGCCAAAATCAAGCAGGAGCTAGGCCAGCTCAACGGGCTGCTGGCCAACAATAAAACACTGGCCCACGACATTGCCGAAGTGCTGGCCAGCCTCGGGGCCGAAACCGCCAAAGTAGCCGAAGAAGCCGGCGGCGACTACAGCGCCCCACTCACCAACCTCAGCAAGCAGCTCATCCGGGCCGCCTCCACGCTGTCGAAATAAGCCACCCTAGCCGCCCCGTAACTATTGTAGCGCGAACTTTGTAGTTCGCGCTACTACTTTTTATGGCCCCTCTCATCCCCGCCGACCTGCTGCCCTACGACCCATTCGATGGCATGCGCTTTGGCCCCGAAACCTGCTTCCTCAGCGGCCAGCCCGTGGGCTCCGACGATACCGTACCCGTGTTTGCCGAATGGCTGCAAGCGCGCTACCACCTCGCCGAGCGCCCCATTCAGCTCCTCGACCAGCGCACCGTCCTCATTAAGGAGTTGCGCCTGCCCGCCGCCCCCGCCGCCCGCCAGCGCATTGCCGAGCTGGAGAGCAGGGTAGAGGCCGCTGCTGCCAAAGGCCCCGCCGCCCTGCGCGCCCTCGGCGACGATACGCTATTCCTCTGGATGGGCAAAATGTTCTACGGCATCTTCATCACCGAGCTGCTAAACGAGTTCGAGCCCCTGATAAAGCCCAAGTACCCGCTGGCCGAAAATGCCGCGCTGGTGCGCCGCTTCCAGGCGTTTTTCCAGTTGCTGCAGGGCCTGCGCGTGCCCACCGAATACGCCGATTTCGTGCCCGGCTCCGTATTCGTGCTCGAAGCCGACCCCACTGAGGACGTCATTCCCTTCGAGTACGACGACGACCTGAACACCCTCGTGTTCAGCATAAAGCTCGATAAAACCGTGCTGGTGGCCTGCCTGGTCGATATCGGATTGGTAGGCCAGGCCATGCGCAAGGTCTACGCCGATGCCCAGCGCCCCCTGCACCCCGTGCAAATCGCCGAGTTCAAAGCCCGCGTGTACTACGCCGCCCACCTGCTGCACGTGGTGCCCGATGTGTACCCCCGTCACCCGCGCCCCGGCGATACCCAAATCGTCTTCGATGCCCTCATCGACGACGTAACCGGCGCTATTTTCAACCCTTGGGAAAACAGCGCCTATACCCAGGCTCTGGCCGAAATGTGGCAGCGCTGGAACATCACCCTCGCCGACGTAGTCGCCAAACCCACCGAGCCCCTAAGCCTGCTATATAATGAAGATGGTACCCCGCGTGAGTTGAAAAATTGGTCGGTTCAAAGTGAAGCCTGAGCCATATGAGTAACTCTAAAAAGGCGCGTCAGGCTCCCCTTCTCCTGAGGAGAAGGGGTTGGGGGATGAGGTTAATCGTCTGGGTGGCCCTGCCAATCCTCACCTCCTGCCTCAATCTCCTCAAACCCCGGCACGACTTCGCCACCTACACGCCCGCGCCCGGCCCCGACTACGCCCAGGACAGCCTCTGGGCCGCCCTGCCCATCCGCCGCGATTCGGCCGATGCCGTGCCCTACAAATCCGGTCTGCTCGACGAGCAAGCCACCGCTGCCGCCGACGTTTTTTTCATTCACCCCACCACCTACTTCTGGCGCGGTGCCTGGAACGCCGACCTCGGCAAGGACCGCCTCAACCGCTACACCGACAAAAGCACCATCCGTCACCAGGCCACGGCGTTCAACGCGGCCGGCCGCATATACGCCCCGCGCTACCGCCAGGCCACGCTCTATTCCTTTTTCGATGAGGAAACCCCCAACGGCCAGGCCGCCCTCGACCTCGCCTACGCTGATGTAAAAGCCGCCTTCCAGTTCTACCTCGCCCACTACAATCAGGGCCGCCCCATCATCATCGCGGGCCACAGCCAGGGCACGGCCCACGCCACGCGCCTCCTCCACGAGTTCTTCGACCACGACCCCAAGCTGCGCCGCCAGTTCGTAGCCGCCTATCTCATCGGCTTTAAGGTGAAGCCCGACGAGTACCAGACCATCCGCCCCTGCCCCGATTCGCTCGCCACCGGCTGCTTCGTCAGCTACAATTCCGTGGCCACCGGCAACGACTTCCTGCCCTTTCATCCCTTCGTCGCCACCAATCCCCTCACCTGGACGCTCGACACCCTGATGGCCCCCGCCTCCCGCAACCGCGGTGGCGTCAGCCAGGATTTCAAGCGCATCGACCCGCAGGTCACCGACGCCAAAGTCCATCAGGGCCTCCTTTGGATAACCCCGCCCAAGCCCGGCGGCTACCCGCGCTTCCTGCTCCCCGGCCGCCCCGAGCTGCGCCACTCCTACCACATTGCCGATTACGGCCTATTCTACCTGAACATCCGCGAGAACGCTAAGGCGCGGGTGCGGGCGTGGGCGCGGCAATAATGCGTTTGGTCACGCTGATACTAAAATCTTGATTAGGTAGCCCATCGGTATGACAGCTCCTACCGCGAAACTCAGGACATATCGACGTTTTTCCTTCATTAGTAGATACACTAACAGCCCAATGTTAGCTGCGAATACTGCGCCTAACAACCATTGATAAGTGCTAGAAAGCTGATTTATCTGAAAGTCGGACTCCCCTATATCCATTGTGGCGAAATCAACCCCTTCAGCCCATAGCAAAGCCACTATAAACCCATCTAGCAACAGTGTACCAATAGTAATAGCAAGAATAAATATGGCTCGTGACAGCGTACTGGAAGCTTGAGTAGTAGTATTCATAACCACAAAGAAAAAAGCCCCGCCGGCACAATGCCAGCGGGGCTTTCAAGTTAGCTAAAAGCGGCAATTAAGCGCCGATAGCCACACGCTTGAAGTCCGAAACCGTCATGCCTTTCGACTTGCTGTCGAGCAACTGGGCGATGGTCATCGAATTGTCTTTCACGAACTCCTGGTTCAGCAGGGTGTTGTCTTTGTAGAACTTGTTGAGTTTGCCCATGGCAATTTTCTCCAGCATCGCCTCGGGCTTGCCTTCGGCGCGGGCCTGCTCTTTGCCCACTTCAATTTCACGCTCAGCAACCGAAGCATCCACCCCGTCTTTGTCAACGGCAATGGGCTTCATGGCTACGATTTGCATGGCTACGTCGCGGCCCACGGCAGCAGCGTCGGCGTCGCCCACGTTCTTCAGGCCCACGAGTACGGCCTTCTTGTTGTCGGAGTGAATGTACGAAGCCACTTTCTCGGCGGTCAGCGTCGCGTAGGTCACTTCCAGCTTCTCGCCGATTTTGCCCATCAGGTCGGTCACGTGTTCCTGAATGCTCAGGCCGTCCGAAGCTTTGGCCGCGAGGATGTCCTCTTTCGTGCCAGCGTCGATGCGGATAGCGGCATCCAGAATTTGCTGGGCCAGCTCGCGGAAGTTCGCCACTTTGGCTACCGACTCCGTTTCGCAAGCCAATGCCACCAGTTTGCCCTGGGTGCCGTCTTCGCTCACGCTCACCAGCACGAGGCCTTCCGACGTCTCGTTGTCGGCGCGCTTGTCGGCGATTTTCTGGCCGTGTTTGCGCAGAATGTCGCGGGCGGCTTCGAAGTCGCCGTCGGCTTCCACGAGGGCTTTTTTGCAATCCATCATGCCGGCACCGGTCATGGTGCGGAGCTTGTTTACGTCTGCGGCGGTAATAGCGGCCATTGGATGTAGCGCGGACTTTTAGTCCGCGAATTAAGTGAATGGTTGTTTTTGAGAAGGGTCGCGGACTAAAAGTCCGCGCTACAAAAAGAAAAAGGGAACCTCCGGAGCCTAGACTACGCGAAGGTTCCCTTTTTTCAAAGAGCTAAGAAGGGACTATTCTTCGTCAGCAGCCGTCTTTTCAGCAATGGCAGCCTCGTCGGCTTCCTTGCGGTCGGCGTCTTCTTTGTCAACTTTGCGCTCCGACAGGCCGTCTTCGATG
>JANNDE010000439.1:0-1560 GCA_031387395.1 Hymenobacter sp. | reverse complement strand
ACCGGCCGGCAAGTCCATGAACTCGCGTAGCGTGGCCTCTTTGTCACAGGCGTAATCATAAATGTCCTCAAATGTCTCGCAATCAGCCAACAGACCGCAAAGCACGAGCAATAAAATGTCGCTTAATTCGTGCAGGCAGCGACCTTGTACTCGGTAATCCGTTACTTCCTCAAAAAATTCGGCATAGTCCATCCCCCAAAATTCGCTAACTACGCGTTTGGTGCAATGGCCCTAATTTTAATACGGACATTTTTTTTCATCGACTTACTACATTGAAGCGCCCACCAAGTTGTATAACCCAACGATTAAGCAAGGTTCAAAAAAAGACTGTGCTTATATCAGTGGTAAAATCGGCAAGAGCCATTTTGCCAATCCAATTTCTCCTGAAAGTATTTACGTTATAACATCACGGAGAAAAAAATACTACATCGGTGCTAGAACACTAACTATGACTAACAATAATTATAAAGACGGCGAAACAAGTATTGGTCTTAAAAGAAGCTAATTTAGAAGTTCAACGTAAAGATGAATAAGGCCGCCATGGTGTCATCGTTTCCGCATGCAGCAGCAGTGCCTCGGCCAGTGGGCTGACGGGTAAATCCACGAAGCGCACGCCGTAGTGTGTTTCCTGCGGCGTTGCCACTTCGCGGCTGCCGAAGCGGATGACGCGGCGCAGGCGTTGGGCGTTGCGCCAGTCGCGCAGGGCCACGGCGTTGCCGAAGGCGAACGCGTTGGCGGGGATGCTGAAGCCCAGAATCAGCGGGCCGCTATCGACGTCGCCTTCGCTGGTTTCAGAGCTGCCGATGCGCTCGTGGTAGAGGCGGATGATGCCGAAGTTGGTGCTGAAATGCTGTTGGTAACCCCGGTATTGCTCGGCGGCGTAGGCGGGGGCGAAGCGGTAGAGAAAGAAAATGCTCCAGCCCAGGTGCGAGCCGCGGGGCTCCTCGGCGGTCTGGTGGCGGGTAGCGGGCTTGGAGAGCAGCAGGCCGGTGGCCGGGTCGGTGAGGTGCTGGCGAGCGTAGGCCACCCACTGCTGGCAGAAGGCGCGGTAGGGGCTGCCCGTGAGGTCGCTGTGGAGCTGGAGCGAGGCCAGAGCCACGGTGTTGTCGGGCACCCACACGCCGCCGGGGTACGATTCGAGGCAGTGGCTGGGTGCAGCGGCGAGCCGACGGTGCAGGCTGGCGGATAAGGGGTCGTGTAGGGCTGCGTAGGGAGAAGCCGGGTCGAGCAGGCGGTGGCAGCCCAGCATCAGGTTGAGGTGGCCGAGGTAGAGCACCGAAACGACGGAGTCGGCCGGGATGACGGCCTCGGGGTTGCGAAAGGCCTGGGCAATGCTGCCCGTCAGCATTTTTTGGATGGCCAGCTGAGTGTAGTGGGCGGCTTCGGGCCGGAAGCTGCTGTCGAGCTGCGCCATGTTGGTGAAGGCGTAGGCTGAGTACGACATCGAAAACAGCGACCACTCGGCATTGCCGAGGGCGGCCAGTTCGGGCGTATCAGCTTCGGGCGTGCTGATTATCCGCTCCAGGTAGCGGGCTTTTCGGTGGAGTTCGGCCGTGGGAG
>JANNDE010000422.1:0-2571 GCA_031387395.1 Hymenobacter sp. | reverse complement strand
GTACTGACAAAGGGGTGCGGGAGGAATGCCGCCGCCCACGAACCAGGATACCCGCTCGCCTCACTGACCCAACTCGGATAAGCCTGAGCACCATTCTCCCATTCGCGCCCGAGCCAGCCACGGCCGGGGGCAGACTCGTAGTGGACGTTTCGGCCTTCCGCGCGTGTTTCGTACTTCCACTGGCCAACTGGCTGGGGGCTTTTCCAACCACGCTACGAAAATGCCGTTTCCCGCTCGTTTTAGCGCGGAGAAACCGCCCACCGCCCCACCCAAAATCGCGCCCGAGCCCGCTCCCGTTAGCGCGGGCAACAACACCCGGTTTGGACCGCTGCTCGCCAACATCGGGCGCGGTTTGCCCGGCTTGATGGCCGAGCCCGTCCCCCGACCGGCGCGCGGCTGGCTTCCGGCCACGCCCCCGGCAAGCTCAACACGGCCAAAGCTGCCAGCCACAATGCGGCAGCCGGGCGCCAGACCCAACAAGCTAGGTGATTGCGTTGGGTTTGCACCCACCCGGGCTCGGTAGCTGAGAGGTAATGCAGATACTGCGTATCATCGGCTACGGTGATGCTTTTCAGGGCATAGACTTTTTTGGCGCTGTATTATTCTGGCCCGCTTGGTCGACATTACGCGGCATGCCGCGCTCCACCCTGTCGCAGGGACAGGCCTTCTCGGGGTGCGCGGCCAGGCGCTGGGCCAGTGGTGCCCCGTCGCGCACGGGCAATCGGTGCCGAGCGGCCAGCGTCTGGTTGAGCACGTTGACCAAGGGGCCCGCCAGGCGGCTGACGCGGGTCTGCGACACCCCAAAGCTAGCGGCCTGCTGCTGCTGCAAGGAGTTGGTTTTGCGATAGGTCAGCAAGAAAAAAGCTTTGTATTAGGGCCCGACAGGCAAGGTGGCGGTGGCCCGCTCCTGGTGCGCCGGAATACGCCGCCGGTCGCCGTCGGAGGTGTAGTAGCGGTAGTGCCACGCTCAGCGGGGCGCAAAATCGGTGAGCAGGTCGTCAAATTCGGCGGGCAGCAGGCTGGCCAGGGCCAGGTGGTTCATGCCCAAAGTATGAATTCACCTCGCGGGGGGTATAGCTAAATTTGCCGCATCAGCGTTATTCATGAAATAGGTTGAATGCATTAAAAATCAGGGACGCAATTCTAGCCTGTGAGGGTGCTTTGTCATCAGTTGAAACGGGTGCAACCCAAATTGTCGCTATGCGTGCCTGAGAGGGTTGCCGGGTTCAATGCGTTGTCGTACCAAGTGCCACCGATTACTCATCGCACAGACGCGCAGGGTCAGGACCCGCTGTGCACCGTTGTTGCTCCAGCGTTGCCCGGCCCGCTTTAAGCGCCGTTGCATCACCGTGCGGTGAGCGGACTCAATGGCACCCGAGCCAATCAACAACCCGCGTTCGCGGTACGATTTATAATCCATCCGGTCGCGGTTTGCTTGCCGGTACGCACCGACGGAATGGCGCAAGGCAGGGGCTATTTTCAACTGCTGGAGGCTGGCCAGCGCTTCATCTAACTTGCTTTCCAATAGTAACTTAAGTTGCTTACCAAACCAGTCTTCAGCCGCTTGTCCGGTCCCAAGACCCGCCTTTCCGGCTTGGCCAATGTGTTCCATGGCGTGGTAGAGGTCCACAATCAGCGTTGCCTGCGGACACGTTTTTTCCATCAACTGACGCAGCCACAGCGCCTCGTCGCTGATAAAAACCAGGTCGCGCCCCCGGCCGTTGTAGGGGGCGAGTTGCGTCGCTAATTTGACCCCAGACGCCGCCGCATTCCCCAGATGGCCCACGAAAACCGATGAGGCAATGTGCCCGCCCCGCTCCTCTACTGCGCTCGTTTGCAGGGCCGTAGCCGTAAAAATACGGCCCCTTTTCACTTCTTTGTAGCCCTCGTCAGTCAGCAGCATGGCCCCGTCCGCCTGCGCGTAGACGACCCCCACGGCGGCGGCATCGGCGGCGACCAGGTCCAACTCGTCGGCGATGGCCCCGCCGTAAAAGTGCGTCAGGCGGTCAATTTGGCTGGCCCCCACGGGCAGGCCCAGCAACGTTTCGACTAACGCGGCGGCCTGTTGATAGACCTCGAATTGCCCTAAAAAAACCAGTTTCTCCTGTAGGTAGGGGCTGATGCCAAACCCGTTCAGATGATGGCTAAATGCCTGATTATTAGCTATTTGAATCTAATCAAAACGGGTCATCATCTTTTTTTTTACGGCGGTCAGCCGGCACAACGCCGACGTTGCGCTCCAACACTTGACGGCCCAAATCCATCCAGATGGCTTCAAAGGATTTCTCGTAATCGTAAAACGTCGGCTGGGTCGTAAGCGCCTGCAAATCGTCGTATTTTTGCTCGGCCAACGCTAGGTATTCAGCCTTGCTCATGGCGGTGATAGGTGCTGTTGTCATGACACAAGTTAATCCGACTTTAGCGACAATTTGGGTTGCACCCAGTGAAAATGGCCTTCCGGGTGCCAAAAGTGGCGAAAAATTTCAGCCATTTCTTATTCGGGAACAAGTCTAATATCTATCTGGTAGATTAGTTTCAACTTCCCATCCCCGCCGCCACGCCCGCCGAGCA
>JANNDE010000403.1:0-5740 GCA_031387395.1 Hymenobacter sp. | reverse complement strand
CTGTCGCCGAAGAAGAGGATATTTTTCATGGAATGCTGTTTCAACAGCACGGAGGCCGTTTTCGTGCAGTAAGGCCGGTGCAAAAGACGAACGGTCATGCAGAGCGTGGCGAAGCATCTTTACCGCGCAACGCAACCCATTCGATTGAATTACTAGTGCGGTAAAGATGCTTCGCTACGCTCTGCATGACCGCCTTTTTGGATTAGCCGAACTTACTCCACCACCTCCAGCAGCGTGCGGAACGAAACGTACTTGCCGGCGAAGTGCTTTTCTATATCGGCCCGCAGGGCGGGCGCGCAAATGGCCTGGTATTCCTCCAGCTGCTCCAGGCTGATGCAGTAGTACTGAGCGGCGTAGGTAATGCCGCCTTCCTCCTCGTTGAGCAGGCGCAGCAGCTGGCTCTTGATGAAAAAGCCGGTTTCCATTACCTCGGGCATGTGGGTGGTGCGCATGTAGTCCAGCCACTCGTCGGCAATGGATGGTTCGAGGCTGCTGGTAACGTTGTAGAGAATCATGGGAGCAATGGGTGAATGAACGAATGGGGGAATGAGTGAATGAACCAGCTGAATGAAGGCGGCGAAAGTCACTTACCCATTCATTCATTTGCTCATTCACCCATTGAAATCAGACGCGCATCGTGTCGAACTGAAAGTCGGTGATACGGGCCTGAATGTCTTTGGGGCTGAGCTTTTCGGCGGCGGCGGCCTGGGCCAGGGCGGGCAGCTCGGCATCGCCGGCCAGGCGCAGGCTCAGAATCTGAGCTATGCTGAGCTGCTTTTCGAGCGCGGCGAAACGGTGGCTGCTCACCTCGAAGTAGCGCTGGCGCACTTCGAGCCGGCAGATGCGGTCCTGCAGCTGCAGGGCGTAGTGCTGGCGCACCATCACCAGCACACCGAAGCCGATAACGGCCAGCGCCGCCACGCTGAACCAGAGCCGGGCCGTCTGGTCGTCGTCGCCGGCTACGGTGGTGTAGCGGTATACGGTGTAGCCGGCCATGAGCAGGGCCAGCGGCAGCAGCACGAAATGGTGCCACGGATAGAGCATGGGGGTATTTTTAGTAGGCGTGGCCATAAGGAGCAGTTGGTTTGGTGGGCGAAAGTAGGGAGCAGGACCGGAAGCCGGGCCATAAAAAAACTCCGGCCGCAGCCGGAGTCTTTTGGGCAGATGGAAAGCGGGCCGTTGTTATTTCATCTCTTTGGCGCGCTGCTTTTCGGCTTTGGCGGCGGCGCGGGCGTCGCGCTCCTGCTCTTTGGCGGCTTTGGCGGCGTTGCGCTGCTCTTTCAGCTGGGCTTTCTGGGCTTTTTCCTGCGCCCGCTGGTCTTTGAGCTGCTTTTTCAGGTCGCTTTGCTGGCTGGCGTTTTGCTGCAGCTGGTTTTTGCTGTCGCGCACGGCCTGGTCGCTGGCAGCCGTCTGCTGCTTCTGGGCGTCGTAAGCAGCTTTGGCGTCGGCGGCGCGCTGGGCTTGCTGCTCAGGCGTGAGGGCCGGGGTATTCATGGCGGGGTCGGTGGTGGGAGGCACCGTCTGAGCCTGGGCCGAGCAGGCCGAAGCGGCCAGAATGGCCAGTATACCAAGGATTTTTTTCATAGCAAAAAAGGCGGGAATACCCGTTAGTTTAGCCTGTTTACGATGGGCCTTCGCCAAGGTTTCCCCGCGCTTTAGGCTGCCGCCGGCCGCCGCTATTCAAAGCCTATTCTTCCACATAGTCCAGGTCTTTGTGGAAGCTCTCGGGCAAGGTGCTCACGGCCCAGAAAGCCACCAGCAGCGTGAGGCCGCCCAGCGCCGCCGCGCCGGGCAGGCGGCCGCCCAGGTGCGCCTCGGCCCAGCGGAAGGCCGGCACCAGCGCCACCACCGAGCCGCGCGCAAAGTTGGGCGCGGTGGTGGCTACGGTGGCCCGCAGGTTGGTGCCAAACTGCTCGGCCGCCACCGTCACGAACAGCGCCCAGAAGCCCACCGAAATCCCCATCACGAAGCACGCGGCATAAAAAGCCGTTTGCGTGGCCCCGTGCAGCCCAAATAGGTACACGCCCACCATGACGGCGCAGAAGGCCAGGAATACCTGCAGCGCCCGGTTGCGCGAGCGCAGCAACTGGCTGAGCGTGCCGCTGGCGAAGTCGCCAAACACCAGCCCGAAGTAGCACCAGAACACGGCCAGCCCGGCCGAGAGCGGCTCGGGGCCCGGCTGCACGCCCAGCGCCTCGCCAAACTCGGGCGCGAAGGTGATGAGGATGCCCACCACGAACCACAGCGGCACCCCAATCAGCAGGCAGCGCACGTAGCGGCCCAGCCGGGCGGGGTTGGTGAACAGGCTGAAAAAGTCGCCCCGGCTGACGTGCGCGGTGGCCTGCGCCTTCCGGAACATGCCCGACTCGAACACGCTCACGCGCAGCAGCAGCAGGGCCAGGCCCAGCCCGCCACCCACAAAGTAGGCGTTGCGCCAGCCCCAGCGGGCACCCACCCAGTAGCCCAGCAGGGCTCCGCTCACGCCCACGGTGGCCACTATCATGGTGCCGTAGCCGCGTTTGGCCTGGGGCAGGCTCTCGCTCACGAGGGTGATGCCCGCGCCCAGCTCGCCGGCCAGCCCGATGCCGGCCACCAGCCGCAACCAGGCATATTGGTCGAGGGTCTGCACGAAGCCGTTGGCGATATTGGCCAGCGAGTAGAGCAGGATGGAGCCAAATAGCACTGACAGCCGTCCCTTCTTATCGCCCAGAATGCCCCACAAGATGCCCCCGAGCAGCATGCCGCCCATCTGCATCGAAATCAGATACTCGCCCTGCGTTTTGAGCGCCTCCTTGCCCACCACGCCCAGGGCCGTGAGGCTTTTCACGCGCACGATGCTGAACAGAATCAGGTCGTAGATATCGACGAAGTAGCCCAGCGCCGCCACAATAACGGCGGCCGTGAGGACGGTCTGAACCGCGGATTTGTCAGATTGGTCGGATTTTGTAGACAATTGCATGGCGAAAAGTAGCACCATTTCCGTTTCAACGCCTTCACCTGCGGCAAAGGGTTGCTAATGGGCAAAATGCTTGCCCACAAAAACCGCCTAGTGGTCGAAAAACATTAAATATTCGGGTATAATCGGTTTAATTTAATGCGGGCGTCAGCCGTTTTGAATTGCCAGTTGCGCGGTTTTGGATGGGCATTTTGCTTGTTTTTCCACCGTTCGACGACCGCCTGCACGGCTTATTTGCTCGAAAAGGAGCGGTCAAGCACTTGGCGCGTGAGGACGGAGAATTCAATTTCGGCCATATTCAGCCACGACCCGTGGACGGGGGTGTAAATGATTTCTATCCGCTGCACGTAGGTCCGGGCGACTTCCGGTAGGAATTGGGCGTAGAAGTTGCTGATTCTGTGCGTACTCAGGTTGTCCATCACCCAGCGCACTTTTTTCGCTTCCCGGTAGGTCGTCTCCATTAGCCGGGCCACAAACTGCACCCACGTGGCGGCTTTGTGGTCGTTCTCCACGGTCAACTCGCGCCAACCGCGCAACGGTTCGCTGGCCACGAACAACTCCACCACGCCCCGGCGCACGTATTCCGAATCACGGTGTGGCTGCCCGTTGGAAGCAGTAAATTCTTGGTAATCGAGCAGTTGTTTAGGCGATTCATCCAAGCACACGACGGGAAAATGCGCGTCGTAGGGCTGCTCGTACACGTCGAGCACCTGCTCCATTTGGCACACAAAGGTCGCGTTCTCTTCGGCCGGAATCACCCACTGCGTGGGACCCTGAAAAAGCTTAAGTTCGTTTTTTTAGCAGCCGCGCCACCATTGTGGTCGAAATATGCTCGACCACCTGCAACTCCACCAGCCGGTTGGCCAGCATCCCCAACTGCCAGCGCGGGTGGTCGTCGGGGGGCTTTGGCAGAGCAAGACTGTCAGATGGGCTTCTGCGCGACCGTCTATCTTCTTGTCAGAACGCGTTTTACGCACTTTCGGCTCGAACAGCTTCATGCCTTCCTCGCAGAACTGACGGCGTACCCGTTCCACCGTGCGGGTGCAGATGCCCAGTACGGCAGCCAGTTCCAAGGCCGGGCGGCGCCCGGTCTGCTCGTCGCTGTTCAACAAAATTTGAATGTCCCGTAGTTTAGCCGAATGGGCTGTATACTTCTTCTGCCATCCCTATAGGGTCTGGCGTTCGTCGGGTGTCAGGCAAAGGCGATAAAGAGTCATAACGGAGGAAGTACTCACTCGTAAACCGATACGACTAATTAAAGTTTTTGCACCACTAGGAACTGTTCTCAATTAGAGCGGATTTTAAGTTAGTGCACACGATGTAAAGGCGTATCTTTGTGTCTAATTGTTGCTTAGTGCACTAATTATCAATGTGTTAAAACCGGAGTTGCATGGATGCACTTATACATTGACCTGGAAACCGCTGTAATTGAGAACACTGTCTAGAGTGCTTATAGAGCTTGCATGACCTCCTGGGTTTCAAATCGATTCTTTTAAATTCTGCAACTGAGTACTTTAATGTATGTATATTAGCGACATGAACAGTCGGCGTAGGTTTCCGCAAAACGAAGCGGTTCGTTTCGGTTGCCCAAAGCGGTAGTCGACGAGTGACCGTTAACCAAGCGGAGCACTTACAGAAATCTTGGAAAAAACAGGATTTTAATAAAAGTAAGCAGCACGATGATGCCAATACGAACATCGGCTTCGGCACCCCGCCAACAAAGACAAGTTAGAAACGTTGCTAATAGGCTTGTGACAGCTCCTATACTGGCACTAACCACTGCCATCAGTGTCAGTAGTTGGCTAAAAGGGTGGACAAACGGTTTGGTGGCTAATACGATGGATACTATCCGTGGCGGGCACTCTTACGCAGAACACGGGGCGCACGTCACCGACTACCAACATGATACGCGCCTTCGGACGGGTGAGAAGCCATCAGGTGTTATTCCTGTGAAGCCAAACGGTAGCCCTATCATACCAAAAACATCAAGTAGTTTTGCTTCGGATGCGGAACACTTGGACGTTTTGAGGAACGCTGACCAAGAATTGATAAATATGATGGCTGGCGTAGCACCAGGCGGAACACTAAGTAGAAGGATTGTATTTGACATTGACATGATACAACCAATTGGTACAATGCATCAATTGGACAACTCGTCAACACCCGCATTGGTCAAGCAGACTGCAGCAAGAAAAGCACGAGTCATATATGACTTGAACCAAGCAACGAATAAGTATGAATTAGTAACACTGTTCCCAATACAATGATGATTATGAATAACTTAACTGTCCTGAAATCGGCTCTGTGCGAGTTGGCAACGAAACAAAATGAAGATTTTGATTCGCGGTTGTTTGCCTCTCAATTGCAGAAAGCTATTGAGAATAGCGGTTTGGATGATAGCACGTTCGTGCCAGACTGGCTCGTGCTATTTTTTGATGCGTTATCAACCGGAAAAACAGTGCCTCAGTCTTCATACGTACACAATAAAACTTCGCTAAGGAATATATCGAATTTTCTGGTAGAGCTGGCAGACATTCTCCATTTACAGTGGCAAGACGAAGGTGAGTACGTAACGCTCGTTGCTGACAAACTGCAAACATTTGGAATAATTTCAATTGAAGATGACACTTATGAAGTGGGAAGGCTATATGTGGAGCCATTAGCTAATGAAGCTGTTTAGAAAGTCGGATTTGCCGTTACTTTTTTGCAAAAAGCCACCAATAACTAGACTTGTTGCGAGGTAAGTGAATCCCAAAATTTTCAATAAACTGCCCTTAAATTTGG
>JANNDE010000396.1:0-2081 GCA_031387395.1 Hymenobacter sp. | reverse complement strand
CGCCAACTGCCAGCGCCACGGGGCGCAGGTACTTCAGCCGCTCCTTATCGGCCATTGCGAGCACATACCACCCAATGAGCCCGAGGGCCACCGCCAGCAGCAGCAGGCGAACGGGGAAGGAAGCCGGCGCGGGCAGCGCCGCCGGCCGCGCGTGCGCCGCCGAGAATTCGGCGTTCAGCTGCTGCACCCAGGCGTTCTTTTTCAGGGCAAATGCCTGGTCGGCCGGCGAGAAATCGGTCAGCGGAAAATGGCTGACCCGGTGGTTGCGCTCCTCGATGTACACCTGGTGATTTTTGTACATCAGGAAAGCGCCATCGAGGGTTTGGTGCGCGCCCGGCACCGTCCAGTGCCGGAGCGTGACGGGGCCGTAGTCGGGCGTATGGGCGGCGAGGCGGCTGCTGAGGCCGCAGCAAAGCACAAGGAGGAGTATTTTTAGTTTCATCATGGTCTAAAAAAAAGAGTGAGTTTTGTAGCACGTCATGCTTCGACTGCGCTCAGCATGACGTTCTCTTATAGCCCTATAGCTGCTTCCGGAAAAAAATCGCGCAGCCAAACGACTCGGTTTGCGGCTTCGCTACTGGTTTACCGGCCAGCAGCTCGTCCACGGCGCGGGCCACGTAGGGGTTTTTCACCTGGGCCGGCTCCATGCCGTTGTCATCAATGGCCCCGCTGTATTTGATTTTCCACTGCGCGTCTTCTTTCCAGATGACGTAGGTCTGGGGGGTGTGCTCGGCCCGGAAGCCGCGGCCCACCGTCTGGCGGGCGTCGTGCAGGTAGGGAAAGCTGAACTTCTCGGTTTGGGCCCGCAGCTGCATGTTGCGGAAGCTCTCGTCGGCGTACACCACGGTGTCCATCGAATTAATGGCCAGCAGCGGCACGCCCAGCGGCTGGTACTTGCAGCTCAGCGCGTTCAGCCGGGTAGTGTAGAGCTTGGCAAACGGGCAATGGTTGCAGGTGAACACCACGATGAAGCCTTTGGCTCCTTTGAAGTCCGCCAGCGAAACGGCCTGGTTGCGCACGTCGCGCAGCCGAAAATCGGCCACCGGACTGCCCACCACGGCGGTTTCGGCCCTGAACCCAGCCAGGGCCAGCCCCAGTAGGGCCAGCCCGGCGAGTCCGCGCACGGCAGCAAAGGCGCGGCTCATTGTTTCACGAAAGATTGGGTGGTGGTAATGCGGGTTTGCTCGTCCGTCAGCTGCACGTAGTACACGCCGGCCGTGAACTGGCTCACGTCGATACCCTGTGCCAGCTGGGGCTTGGGCAGCATGTAAATGGTGCGGCCCACGGCATCGGTCACCCGCACGTAGTAGGCCGAAGCTCCGGCCGTGTTGAAGTCCACGTACAAGCGGCTCTGGGCCGGGTTGGGATATACCGTGAAGCCCGCGGCCGCGCGGGCCGCCGCCGTAACGGCCGTGGTCGTGCCCACTACTTTGAACGAGCCCATCATGCCCTCGTCTTCGTGGGTGAGGGCGTGGCAGTGGTACATGTAGGGCCAGGTGGCATCGGCGTAGTCCTCAAACTTGGCCAGGAACGTCACGCTGCCGCCAATCGGCAGCCACACCACGTCTTTCCAGCCCAGCTCGTAGGGCCGGATGGTGGTGCCCTGGGTGCCGCCGCTGCGCGAGATGATGTTGAACGACACGTCGTGGATGTGAAAGGCGTGCCCGAAAATGCCGTTGTTCGTGATGGTCCACTTTTCCAGCGCGTTCACATTCACGGTCTGGTTGATGACTTTCGAGCTGTAGTACTGGTTGCCGAGCGAAAACGCCGTGCCGCCCTGCCCGCCCGTCACCGTGATGGTGCGCGAAGTCGTGGCGTTGGCCGCCGCCCAGTACGTGTTGGCGATGAGCGTACTGGGAATAGTAGTTTTGGCCGTGGCCGTGGCTGCCACTACGTTCATCTTGAGCACGTTGAAGTCCACGTTGTTCAGCAGGCCACCATTGAGGGGGCCGTTGCTGCCGTTGGGCGTGCTGGAGCGGCCTTCCTGGCCAGGAAAGCCAAAGGCCGCGTTGCCCGTTTGGGTGCCGGGCAGAATGGCCAGCAGCTCGGCGGTGGAGTTGTACGACTTCAGAAACACCGAC
>JANNDE010000369.1:0-1222 GCA_031387395.1 Hymenobacter sp. | reverse complement strand
GGGTGTAATTCAAAACTACGCGCCGGGGCTGTAACTTAGCCCCTTTCTATTTCCTCTTGGTCATGACGAAAGAAGCCTACCTGGCGCTTGCCGCCGCGCAATACGACGCATTGCGGCGCATCGGCCAGGAGCCGGATTTTTACACCCTGGAAGAGAAATTCGACCACCTGTGGACGGCGCTGGGGCGTTCGGTGCTGGAACAGACCCTGGGGCCGGTGCCGGCCAATAAGCAAAAAAAAACGTCGTTCAGACCCGGTTTGGGCGCGTAGCCATCGCCAAAACGAACCCGTTCAGCAGCCCGGTGCTGGGCTCGCGCACCAGCCCCTACCTGCAAGCGAAACTGGTTTTACTGGCCGCTGAGCACGTGTTTGCCCATGTGCCGCCGCTGGTCGAATCGCTGCTGGGCATCCGGGTGAGCACGACGCAGGTGTACCGCCGCACCCAAGCCGCCGCCAAGGCCTTACCGGCCGCCGCGCTGGATGCGCCCTGCCCGGTGGTAAGCGCCGACCCAGGGCCGGTCTATGGCATGGTCGACGGCTCGATGCTCTTCACCGACACGGGCTGGCAGGAGGTCAAAGTCGGCCGCATCTTCCAGCACAGCGCCCCGGCCAGCGCCCCGGCCGGGACGATGGGACCGTCGCAGTACGTGGCCCAGCGCGGGCCCTTCGCCACCTTCACCCAGCGCTTTGCGCACGTCTTGCCGCCGGATGCGGCGGCCGACCAGGTTTTCGTCACCGACGGGGCACAGTGGATTCACCGCTGGTTACTAGATGCTTATCCCCACGCCACCCACATCCTGGACTTCTACCATGTGGCCGAAAAACTCGCCGCTGCCGCCCAGGCCGCCGACGCGCCCGCTTCTTGGTTGCCGGCCCAATACGCCCGCCTTTGGGCTGGCCAAAGCCCGGCCGTGGAGCAGGCCGTGGCCGACTTGCCCGGCCTGGCCGCCCCATTGGCTGCCCAACTCGGCACCTACTTGGCCACCAACCGGACCCGCTTGCGCTACGACCAGTTCCGCCAACGCGGGCTGCTCTGCGGCAGCGGACCTATCGAGGCAGCCCACCGAACCCTGCTACAGGTCCGACTCAAACGAAGTGGGCAGCGCTGGTCCAATGACGGACTCGACCGACTCGTACGCCTACGCTCGGCACTGAAAAGCCCCCAAATGCACTTGCTCACCGACCTGTTTAAAAACCCGGCCGCGTAGTTTTGAATTACACCC
>JANNDE010000299.1:0-11441 GCA_031387395.1 Hymenobacter sp. | reverse complement strand
TGATAGGTATTACCCCGTCTTGGATTTTGGGATGAAAAAAATAAATTTGGCTACCCCACACATTGGGGTGCCGCAAAGGTACGAAATTTAAAAACAGGATGAAAGCATTTTGTCCCATAAGCTTCCGCTTATGCTACTAGCTCCTCTTCCGGCTCCGTGATTTTGCGCAGGGCCGGAATGCCCAGGCGCTGCGGCAGCCGGCGCCAGAAGTCTAGCTCCAGCAGACCCGAGTCGTTGTAGGCTTGGTAGAGGAAGAACAGGCTGGCCGGCAGCAGCACTAGGTTCGACATCCACATGCCCACTCCTACCGGCATCACGAACTCACGGCCGTACTTCTCGCCCATGATGCTGAGCACGTAGTACACGATGAAAAAGAGAATGGAAATGAGGATGGGCACTCCCAGACCGCCCTTTTTGATGATGGAGCCCAGTGGCGCGCCAATCAGAAACATCAGCAGCACGGCTACCGACTGGGTGTATTTGCGGTAGACCTCGATACGGAACAACGCCGAGTTGCGGGCGTACTCATCGAGGCGCTCGGCAGTAGAGGCGCTAAAAGCCAGTAGATTACGGGTTCGATTCTGCGCTTGTTCCAGAATAAGACTGGAAACGGGAGCCAGTTTTGCAGCAGCAACTTTGATAACCTCGGCCTTGCGGTTGGCCGCCCGGCCCGTGGTATCGAAACGGGCGTAGGTGTAGTAGGCGTTCATCTGGCGGGGCACCATCTGCTCTTCCTGATGCAGCTTACGCTGCACCGAATCGGTGGCTTCGTGCAGCTGGTCAATGTTAAGCATCATCCGGTTGGTCGAAAACAGCTCCTTCTGGGTGTGGCCCAGGCCGAACGAAGCCAGCGAAAACGTCACTACGCTTTTATTAAAGCCCTGCCGGATAAAGCTTGCTCCAGCGCGGTCAGAAGCGTCGGGCTGCTCCACGTATTTATACCCACGGAACAGTTCCAGTGCCAGCGAGCCGCCGCCAGGCGTCGTGGACATACGGCCCGAATCAGCCAGCATCACGGTGGAATTACCCGATTTCTGAGTGTGGTCGTAAATCATTACCCCGTGCAGGTGGTCGCCATTCTCCCCGGTTTTCTTATCGACTTTGATGGTGTAGCCGGGAATACCGCTGTAGAATACGCCTTCGCGGATGTCGAGGGCCAGTTTTTGCTGCCGCACATCCCAGAGCAGGCTGTAGGCATTCAGGTTGGCTTTCGGGACGATGTTCTCGTTGAACCAGAACGCGCCCACCGCCAGGGCCGCCGTGAGCAGTAGCACCGGCCGCAAAATGCGGGTAAGCGCAATACCCGAAGCCTTGATGGCGGTGAGTTCGTGGTGCTCGCCTAGGTTGCCGTAGGTCATCAGCGAAGATAGCAGCACCGCCAGCGGCAGCGAAACCGGCACAATGAGCACGCTGAAATAAAAAAGCAGCTGCAATAGCACCCCCGTACCCAAATCCTTGCCGATGATATCATCAAGGTACTTGAGCAGCGTGTGGGTGAGCAAAATGAACTGAACTACTGCGAAGGTGAGCAGGAAAGGTCCGGCGAAGGCCTTTAAAATAAGCTTATCGAGCTTTTTGAGCATATAACGAAACCTGAAAGGCAGCCCGGGCCGCAGGCGACCAACGCACCCGGGCTAAAAAAAGTACCCCGCCGGCCGGGCCGACGGGGTACGGTACCAGCAAGGGGCAAAGTTAACCGCCGACCTGCTCGCGCAGCTTGGCCACCAGGCCTTCCCACATTTCCTGCTGCTCGGCCGGGTCGTGGGCTGCCGAGTAATCCACTACCCGCAGGTATACTTCATCAGTCACCTGCGATAAATCGAGGGAAAACTCCAGGTAGTTGGCATCGGACAGCGGCTGGCGGTGCTCGTCGAGGAAGACGAAGCGCACGGCCCGGTTCAAGCGCTGGCCCGACATTTCGGCGTAATGGTTTTCGTTGTCCCAGATAAAATTGAGGCGTTGGCCCTCCACATAGCGCACATCGTCGCAAAACCACTGCGTGAGGCCCGAGGCCGTTGCCAGGTAGGGAAAAAGAATTTTGGGCGACGCGTTGACGGGAAATTCCGCTACGAAGCGCGCTTTCGTTTGAGTATCAGAGAAGGCCATTGGAGGAAGTCGAAAAATCGGCGCCCCCCTTGTTCCGAAAACGACGGGGCGCAACATAAAAACAGTGTTTTTTAGCTTATAGGCTTGCACAGCGGGTTTTTGTCGATGTACCTTTGCACCCACAAAACCCGGCGGGGTAGCTCAGCTGGTTAGAGCACAGGATTCATAACCCTGAGGTCGGCGGTTCGAGCCCGCCTCCCGCTACGTCGAAAACCGTTTCAGCATTGCGCTGGAGCGGTTTTTTCGTTTCCGGCTTATGGCAAGCGGTAATCTGGTAGAGCCGCGTGCCCGGCAGCACGCAGCAGGAATAATAATTTAAAAAAGAAAACGCTGGACCCACGGAGGGGCCAGCGTCTTCTTGGTCAATAGCGCGCAGGGGCAGTTATTTCACCTTCTCCACGATGCCTTGGAAGGCAGCCGGGTGGTTCAGGGCCAAGTCCGCCAGCACTTTGCGGTTGAGCTCGATGCCCGCCTTTTTCAGGCCGCCCATCAGCTGCGAGTACGACAGACCGTGCTCCCGGGCACCGGCGTTGATACGCTGAATCCAGAGGGCTCGGAATTCGCGCTTCTTTACTTTACGGTCGCGGTAGGCGTAGAGGAGGCCTTTTTCAACGGCGTTCTTGGCGACGGTCCACACGTTTTTGCGACGGCCATAGTAGCCTTTCGCCAAACGCATGATTTTCTTGCGGCGGTGGCGCGAGGCCACGTGGTTGACACTTCTTGGCATAACCTAGAGAGTTTTTGGCAGCCGGCGACGGATTAAGTCTTAGGGCCGGAAGCCTGGTGAAAATTGTTTGTTAGTTAACTCAGATGTTGAGCATCTGACGCACCCGATTCATGTCGGCGCTGCTTACCAGACCAGTGTGAGTCAGACCGCGCTTCTGCTTGGTCGTCTTCTTGGTCAAGATGTGCGATTTGAAGGCGTGCTTCCGCTTCACCTTGCCCGTTCCGGTGAGCGCAAAGCGCTTCTTAGCACCGGATTTCGTCTTTACTTTCGGCATTGTAGTGGTTGTTGGAGGGTTGGTTGTTGATTGTTGATTGCTGACCGACCAGTGGTCGGGAAGCCATCTTCAACCGGGTAAAAGCTATTCAGCGGCTTCGGCAGCGGGGGCTACGGCCGTTTCGGAGGCTTCGGCTTTGGGCTCGGCCGGCTTGGGAGCTTTGGGCTTGGCATCGGCCGAAGCAGCGGGCTTAGCGGAAGAAGCCGCAGCGGCTTTGGCCACTACCGCCGCTTTGGGAGCCAGGTAGAGGAACATCCGCTTGCCTTCGAGCTTGGGTAGCTGCTCCACTTTGGCCAGGTCCTCGAGGGCCTGGGCAAACTTGAGCAGCAGGATTTCGCCCCGCTCCTTGAAGACGATGCTACGACCGACAAAGTGCACGTAGCTCTTGATTTTCGCGCCTTCACGCAAAAACTCCTGGGCGTGCTTCACCTTGAAGGCGAAGTCGTGCTCGTCGGTGTTGGGTCCGAAACGGATTTCCTTCAGGACGACCTTGGTCTGCTTGGCCTTCAGCTCGCGGGTCTTCTTCTTCTGCTCGTACTTAAATTTCGAGTAGTCGATGACGCGGCAGACGGGCGGGGTAGCCGTGGGCGAAATCTCGACGAGGTCGAGGTTTTGCTCCTGGGCCATCTTCCGGGCCTGGTCGGTCGGGTAGACACCTTGCTCCACGTTGTCGCCGACAAGGCGCACTTCGCGAGCGGTGATTTTCTGGTTGATTTTGAACGGCTCTTCCACCTGCTGGCGGGGCACGTACCGACGGTTCGGGGCTGCTATGGTTTGGTCCTCCTGCTAAAAAAGTGGCGGGGAATGAGATTCTGGGCGATTCAAGTCAGGCAAGGCCTGGCTATCAGGGGGCAAATATCGGCATTTTTAATTGGAAAAGCAAAGACAGCGGCCGAAGGAATTTATGCGGCGCACGGTAATGATGCTGTTGAAGCAAGAAAGGCCGCCATGCAGAGCGTAGCGAAGCATCTTTACCCTAGCAGCAAACTAATCGTTGAGATTAGCATTGAGGTAAAGATGCTTCGCTGCGCTCTGCATGACGTTCTTTGCTATACCACTCGCTACCGACAACTCTTACATCGCCGCCACCATCTGGCTCTGCACGCTGGCTACAAAGGCTTCGAGCGACATGGAGCCGAGGTCGCCTTCGCCGTGGCGGCGCACGGAGATGACGTTATCCTGGGCTTCCTTCTCCCCCACTACCAGCAGGTACGGGATTTTGCCCATTTCAGCGTCGCGGATTTTGCGGCCGATGCGCTCGTCGCGGCCATCCACGGTACCGCGCAGGTCGTGCTGCTCCAGCTGGGCTTTCACCTCGTAGGCGTAGTCGCTGTATTTATCGGAAATGGGCAGCACGATGAACTGCTCGGGCGTGAGCCAGAGCGGGAAGTTGCCGCCGCAGTGCTCAATGAGCACGGCCACGAAACGCTCGAGCGAGCCGAACGGGGCGCGGTGAATCATCACCGGGCGCTGCTTGGAGTTGTCGGCGGCGGTGTATTCGAGGTCGAAGCGCTCGGGCAGGTTGTAGTCGACCTGAATGGTACCCAGCTGCCAGCGGCGGCCAATGGCGTCGCGCACCATAAAGTCGAGCTTGGGGCCGTAGAAGGCGGCTTCGCCCAGCTCGGTGGTGGTGGTGAGGCCTTTTTCGGCGGCGGCTTCAATGATGGCGCTTTCGGCCAGGGCCCAGTTTTCGTCGGTACCGATGTACTTGGTTTTGTTTTCGGGGTCGCGCAGCGAAATCTGGGCGGTGAAGTCGGTAAAGTCCAGCGCCTTGAGGACGTAGAGCACGATGTCAATCACCTTCATGAATTCGTCCTTCACCTGGTCGGGACGGCAGAACAGGTGGGCGTCGTCCTGCGTGAAGCCGCGCACGCGGGTGAGGCCGTGCAGCTCGCCCGACTGCTCGTAGCGGTACACGGTGCCGAACTCGGCGAAGCGCACGGGCAGGTCGCGGTAGCTGCGGGGCTCGGTTTTATAGATTTCGCAATGGTGCGGGCAGTTCATCGGCTTAAGGAAGAATTCCTCGCCGGGATTAGGCGTCTTGATGGGCTGGAACGAATCGGCACCGTACTTCTCGTAGTGGCCGCTGGTCACGTACAGCTCTTTGGAGCCAATGTGGGGCGTGACGACGGGCTGGTAGCCGGCCTTCACCTGGGCCTTACGCAGGAACTGCTCGAGGCGCTCGCGCAGAGCGGTGCCTTTGGGCAGCCACAGGGGCAGCCCCGCTCCTACTTTCTCGGAGAAAGCAAACAGCTTCAGCTCTTTGCCGAGCTTGCGGTGGTCGCGGCGCTTGGCTTCTTCGAGGCGTTCGAGATACTCGGTGAGGTCCTTGGCTTTGGGAAAGGTGATGCCGTAGACCCGCGTGAGCTGCTGGCGGTTGGCATCGCCGCGCCAGAACACGCCGCCCACGTTCATGAGCTTGGCGGCTTTGATGGTGCCGGTGTCCGGAATATGCGGGCCGCGGCAGAGGTCGGTGAAATTGCCCTGCGTATAGAAGGTGATGCTGCCGTCCTCCAGGTTTTCGAGCAGCTCCAGCTTGTAGGGGTCCTGCTTGGCGGTGAAGTAGGCGATGGCATCGGCTTTCGACACTTCCTTGCGCTCGTAGCGGCTCTTGGTTTTGGCCAGCTCCAGCATCTTCTTCTCGATTTCGGGGAAGTCTTCGCTGCTGATGCTGCGGCCTTCGCCGAGGTCCACATCGTAGTAGAAGCCGTTTTCGATGGCCGGGCCGATGGCCAGCTTCACGCCGGGGTACAGCGCCTCCAGCGCCTCGGCCATGAGGTGAGCCGAGGAGTGCCAGTAGGTGGCCTTGCCAGCATCGTCGTTCCAGGTGAGGATGCTGACGGTCGCGTTGTCGGGCAGGGCGCGGTGCAGGTCGCGCACGTCGCCGTTCACGATAACGGCTAGGGCGTTGCGGGCGAGGCCTTCGGAGATGCTGGCGGCGACGTCGTAGCCGGTCGCGCCGTCGGGCAGCTGGCGCTGGGAGCCGTCGGGGAGGGTGATGTTGAGCATAATACTAATGTAAAAAGGCCCCGCGTGGGGCAGGCAGGGCGCAAGTTAGCACCTGCGCCGGGAGAGAGCTTCATTTTTCCACTACTGCCAATGGCCGGTGCCCACGCAATGGCACACCCACTTGGGCGGGCTACTGCGCGGGCACCGGCTTCAGCACGTTCACCGGGGCGAGGGGTTCGAAGCCGGGACGGCGGCTGAGGCGGCGCGGGGCGGGCCGCGCGGGGCGGCGCAGACTGTCGGGCAACGCAGCATCGCCTATTTTCCAGGCTTTGAAAGTCCAGTGCTGGTTGCCGGGGTTTTCGGCCACCAGCAGGCGGTACTGCACCAGGGCCTCGGGCAGGCGGTTTTGCGACTCCAGTGCTTCGGCGAGCAGCGCGCGGGCCTGGGGCAGGCGTGGGTTGCGGCGCAGGGCCCGCGCCATGTGGGCTACTACGGCGGCCGGCTGGCGGGTTTTGGCGGCCGCCAAGCCCAGCCGGTAGTCGGCCCGGTACACGGCAGTATCGAGCGCCAGGGCACGGCGGTAATACCAGAAGGCACTGTCGGGGTGGCCCTGTAATTCGAGCTGGCGGCCGTAGTCGTAGCGCAACAGGCCGGAAGTGGTATCGAGCTTCAGGCCCTGCGCCGCGTAGTGGGCGGCCTCCGCCGGAATACGCCAGGCGTTCAACAAAAAGGCCAGCTGATGCAGGATTTCGGGCTCGCGGGGGTCGCGGGCCAGCGCATCCTGCAGGTACTGCACGGCGGTACTGGTGTCGGTGGCGGCGGCGTAAGCCAGGCCCTTGTAGAAAAGCGCGGCGGGCTGGTCGGGGTCGAGACGCAGGGTGCGGTCGAGGTTGTCGAGGGCGGCGGGGTAGTTGCGGGCCGCCAGATGGGTTTCGCCCACCAGCAACGGCAGCTCGGGCCCGCCGAAACCGCGGTCGGCGGCCTGGCGCGCGGCAGCCAGGGCCTCGTTTAGCTGCCCCAGGGCCCGGTAGGCACGCGCCTGCAGGAAGTACAGCTGGCCATCGGTGTCGTCGATGCCGAGCGCGAGGGCCACATCGGCCAAGGCGGCACGGGGCTGGCCGGCGGCCAGGCGCAGGGTGGCGCGGCGGGCCAGCAGGGCAGTATTACGGGGGTCGCCTTGGATGGCGCCGTTGAGCTCATCGGCTTGCACCCGAGGGCCGCTTTGCACGGTAGCCAGGTTGATGAGCGTATCGGCCTGCTCTGCCGGGGCCGGCTGGCAGGCCGGCAGTGCCAGGCTGGCCGCCAGCAAGGTGCCAGTCGCCAACCATTGCACAGATAGGTGGAAGCCGTTCATTGCCTGCAAAGCTACGGTACTAAGGTTTGCGGCTTATCGTGTCGCTGGTCGTCGGGATGGGAGCCGGCAACTTCACAGCCGGTTTGCGCTTGTTGCCCAAGCGGGCGCGCTGGCGCTGCCGGCGGGCGTCGGCCCGCAGCAGCGGCGGCAACAGCTTGCTGCACGAGCGCAGCAGCACGAGGTCTTCGCTGGTGATGGGCTGGATTTTCTGAGCGGCCTCCAGCGTGGCGATGGCGCGGCGGCGGCGGCCCTGGTACTTATACATGCGGGCCAGGTCGTAGTACAGCGGCAGGCTCTGAGGTGCCAGGGCCAGGGCTTTTTCGAGGTCGGCCATGGCCTCGCGGCTGTCGCCACCACTGGGCACCCCCCCCAGCACCAGCTTGCTGTAGAGGCGCTCGAGCAGGCTGTAGTGCGCCACGCGGTACTGCCAGCGGCCACGCAGCTGCCAGGCCGCGGCCAAATCGGGGCGGTGCTGGGTGGCCAGGTACACGTGCGAGCGCAGGTCGCGGAAGGCCTGGAGGCGGGCACCAGCCTTATAAAGCGTCGCCTGGCTGAACAAGGCCAGGGCCAGGGCATAGTTGCTCTCGCCGCCCTCGGGCCGCAGGGCCAGGGCGCGGTCGGCGTACTGGCGGCCAACCTCGAAGTAGGCTGACTTGCGGGTTTCATCGGTGTAGCGGGCCCCGATTTTTACGCTGAGCACGGCCGCCTGCCACAGGGCCAGGTAATGCTGCGAATTGATTTTCAACACCTCCTGGTACATGCCTAATGCTTCCGAATCCTTAAAGGCATTGGTCAGCGCCGCCGCCTGAAACAGCCTGGTGCGCACGGCGGGAGGGTCGGCGGGGGAAGCCGGTTTTGGTTTCGGTTTCGGAGTGGCGGGCTTCGCGGCGGCCCGCCACCATATCTGAGCGGCAGCGGGCACGGGCGGCGCGCTCAGCAGCAGCAGGGCCACGGCCCCGCCCAACCCGGTGCATAACCGGGCCGCGCGGGCCAACCTCAACCGGATACGTACGGGCATAGCAGCAAATAAACGGGCCGGGCCGCAAACGCAACAACCCGGGCGCGGGGCCACCCAGACGACGGCTGCCCGGCCGGGCCACTACCGGCGGCAACCATCAAAACAGACCTAGCTGAGCCTTGGGCCGCTTCAGCAGCTCCTGGGCGCGGGCCACGTCCTCGGCCGTGATGTCGACCGGGCCTTGCGGCTCAGCGGCCGGGGCAGGGCCTTCACCGGGCTTGCCAGCGGCCACCGGGGCCACGCGCTTCTTCACCTCGCGGCGCTGGGGCTCGGGGCCTTCGTCGGTGAGCAGGTCGAGGCTGTTGATGCGGAAGTAGCTGAGCTTGTTGCCCATGGCCTTCCAGCCTTTCACGTCGATAAACTCGTGCAGGGCAATTTTCTCGGCTTCCTTGTCGGCCTTCTTATCGCGCTGGAATTTCACTTCTACCAGCGGTTCGGGATTGGCCGTGGCGGCCAGCATCTTCGAGCCCTTGGCTTCGGCAATGAACAGGAAGCGCTTGTCGAGCGTGCTGGTTTCAATCTTGAACCGCTTCACGTAGTGGATTTTCGTCTCGCCTTCCACGTATACGGTACTGATAACCGTGTCGGGCTCCAGCTTGCGCAGCAGCACGATGTTGGGCACGTCGAAGTGCAGGCCCGGGTCGGCGGCTTTTAGCTCGTAGCTGCCATCCTTGTACACCACCAGCACCGTGTTATCGGTGTCGAAGGTGCCCAGGTAGCGGCCGTGGCCGGCCGTATTGAGGCGGCCCACTACGCTGTCGAAGAACATTTCGCGCCCGCCCAGCGTCGAGTCGCCCAGCGATTTCTGGGTGATTTTTTTGATGGACTGTTTGGTCACGATGTTGCCCATCGAGCCCTTGCCCTTGATGGCGAGGTCGGCAAAGTCGAAGTCGAACTGCTTCACCCGGGCCGGCGCTTTATCAGAGAGCTGCACGCTCACGATTTCCGATTCCGAGTTCGGATTAGCCGTGAGATAGAGCGACTTGCTGCCCTTCGTGCCCTTGGTGAGGTCGTAAGTTTTATCGCGCGTGATGCCCGACACCAGGAAGCGCTTGGCAAACGCGATGCCCGACGCGCCGTCGATATACACCATGTTGTACACCAGCCGGTCGTCGTTCTTGTTGTACACGCCCACGTGCAGAATATCCTTGCCCACGAAGGTCTTGTCGCCGATTTTCGTCACCATAAACGTACCGTCGCGCTTAATGGCGATGATGTCGTCGAGGTCGGAGCAGTCGCACACGAACTCGTCCTTTTTCAGGCCGTAGCCCACGAAACCGTCGGCGCGGTTCACATACAGCTTCTGGTTGGCGATGGCTACTTTCTGGGCCGTCACCACGTCGAAGGTGCGGAGCTGGGTTTTGCGCTCGCGACCGGCCCCGTACTTTTTCAGCAGGCCCTCAAAATAATTGATGGCATAGCGCGTGAGGTTGGCCAGGTGGTCGGCCACTTCGGCCAGCTCGTCGGTGAGGCGCTGCAAATACTCGTCGGCCTTGAAGCCGTCAAACTTCGAGATGCGCTTGATGCGGATTTCGGTAAGGCGCGTGAAGTCGTCCTCCGTCAGCGGGCGGCGCAGCACGATACGCGCGTCGTCGGCCTTGGCCTTCTCCCCTTCGATGCGCACAAACTTGCGCAGGCCCTTCTCAATCGTTTCGAGGATTTCGGCCCAGGTTTCACACTCCTCAATTTTGCGGTAGATGCGGTTTTCGATAAAAATCTTCTCCAGCGAAGCGTTGTGCCACTTCTCCCATAGCTCTTCCTGCCTAATTTCGAGCTCGCGCTCCAGCAACCGCACGGTGGCTTTGGTGCTCTGGCGCAGCACATCCTCCACGCCCACAAAGCGCGGCTTGTCATCGATAATGACGCAGGTATTAGGCGAGAGGCTGATTTCGCAGTCGGTGAAGGCGTAGAGCGCGTCCATCGTCAGGTCGGGACTCACGCCGGCGGGCAGCTGCACCTGAATCTCGACGACGGCGGCCGTATTATCGACCACCTTCTTAATCTTGATTTTGTTGGCCTCGCTCGCCTTTACAATGCTCTCCATCAGGGCCGTAGTGGTGGAGCCGTAGGGAATATCGCGGATGATGAGCAGGGTTTTATCCACCTTCTCGATGGTGGCGCGCAGGCGGATGCGCGCCCCGCGCATGCCCGAGTTGTAGTTGCTCACATCGCACAGGCCGCCGGTCGAAAAATCCGGAAACAGCTGCACTTCGCGGCCCCGCAGCACATCGATGCTGGCCTTACACAGCTCGCGGAAGTTATGGGGCATAATCTTGGTGCTCAGGCCCACGGCAATGCCCTCCACGCCCTGCGCGAGCAGCAGCGGAAACTTCACGGGCAGCGTGGTGGGCTCGCGCTTGCGGCCGTCGTAACTCAGCTGCCACTCGGTGGTGTCGGGGTTGAACACCACGTCGAGGGCAAACTTGCTCAGGCGGGCCTCGATGTAGCGGGCCGCGGCCGCGCCGTCGCCGGTGCGCACGTCGCCCCAGTTACCCTGGGTTTCGATGAGCAGGTCCTTCTGGCCCAGGTTCACCATGGCATCGCCGATGCTGGCGTCGCCGTGCGGGTGGTACTGCATGGTCTGGCCGATGACGTTGGCCACCTTGTTGAAGCGGCCATCGTCCATCTCCTTCATGGCGTGCAGAATGCGACGCTGCACGGGCTTCAGGCCGTCCTCGATGGCGGGCACGGCGCGCTCCAGAATCACGTAGGAGGCGTAATCCAGAAACCAGTTCTGGTACATGCCGCGCACGGTGGCCACATCGTGAATGGTTTCGCCGGGAGCAAATTTGGGCTCCTCCTCGGTCTGCTCTTCGGCCGGAATGGGCTCGGCCACGGGCGCTACCGCCACCGGGCCAAACAGGTCGGCCGGGGGCGAGGCAGAGACGGAGCCCGACTCGTCCGGGTCGGGTTCCGTCTCTGCCTCCGTGAGCGCGGTGGGGAAGTCGGTGGGCTCCTGCGTGTCGGCATCGGAGGCCCCGTCGGGTCTGGAAAGACGGCGCTCACGCTCAAC
>JANNDE010000263.1:0-17893 GCA_031387395.1 Hymenobacter sp. | reverse complement strand
GAATAAAATCAAAACCATGTCGATTTACTCAGCCATCAAAGTCGATAATGGAGACGAAATCACCATCGATTTCCGCGACAACGACCTGAACCCGGCCGAGCACGACGTGCGTAACCAGAAAATCGAAATCATGCGCCACGTTGTGTCGCGCCTGCCCGACAAGTACCAGCGCCTCGTTTCGCTGCGCTACTTCGACGAGCTCAGCTACGAGGAAATTGCCACCGAGCTCAAAGCTCCGCTCGGCACCGTGAAAGCCCAGCTACACCGCGCCCGCGAGCTGCTCTACGACATGGTGAAGCACACCAAACAGATTATTTAATCGTGAAAAAGCCCCGATGTGAGTCGGGGCTTTTTTATGCATTAACGGGCTGGCTCTACTCGTCGGCGGAGCGCAGGTCGCGCGGGTCGGGCCGATGTTCGAGGATATCAGCCGGCTGGCAATCCAGGGCTTGGCAAATGGCCGCCAGCGTGCTGAAACGCACCGCTTTTGCCTTGCCGCTTTTCAGAATGGATAAGTTGGCCAGCGTGATGTTCACGGTTTCGGCCAGGGTGCTGAGCGTCATCTTGCGGCGGGCCAGCATCACGTCGAGGTTTACGTTAATGGGCATCAGATAACGAGTTCGGCCTCGCGGCTCAGTTCGACCCCGCGCTGGTACACGGCGGCAATAATGAGCAGCATCAGGCCGATTTCCCACCCCGGCAAGCTAGCTTCAGTATTCAGGCGCACGTAATGGTTAAGGGGTTCGACCAGTCCGGGCGCATGAAAATCGGGAATCAACGTCCGGATAGCCACGTATGAAAGTGCCTGGCCCAAATAAATCGGTCCGATTATCCAAAGCCCCAAGCTACGCAGCCGGTGGGCGTTGGCCATGGTGAAAGGCGTGCCGGGCTTCACATCCTGCAATAGTTGCCACAGCAGCCAGCTCCCCACGCAAAAGAAAACGACCCAGGCCAGCGACAAATAATCGTTGGACGCGCCCAGATACAGCAGGGCCAGCCTTTTCCAGGGATTGGGTTCCTGGTAGCGCAGCAAAGGCGTTTGCGGGTTGGCCACCACCTCGAAAGCCGCTTGCCCGGCGCGCCAGGCGGGTAGCGGGCCGCGCTCCGGGCGGTGAGGCTTCCCGCTATAGCCGTCCTGCATATCGGCTGCTAGGTCGTGCAGCGCGGGAAACAGATTGGGAGTTGTCGTATTCAGGGCCAGCCGTACTTCGGAGTTGCCGGTTGCCACGGCTACCGTTTTGCCCAGCAGGAGAAAAGTAGCGGACGAAGCACCCAGTATGCAGAATATTACGAAGAAGCGGCTCAGGCGTAGCAGGGAATGAAACTGTAAAAAAGCCATTGTGTAAAGATGAGGGTGAAGGATGATGCAAAGGAAAGGATATTTATTGATAAACAATAATTATGTTTTGATTATCGGTAAAAATGCATTGATAATCGCAAGTGGAGTATCTGGAAAATTAACCTGTCGATGGTCACTCTTCCTGACGAAACCATTGGCTAATCCGGGCAATCAGTCTGGGTGAGAACCCGGCACCATGCACCTTTGCACTCATGAACCTCCTGCAGCACCATTTCCCCGCGCTCACGCCCCAGCAACTCCAGCTTTTCCACCAGTTCGAAACCGAGTTTCGGGCCACCAACGAGGCCATCAACCTCGTTTCGCGCCCCGACATGGATAATTTTGCCGAGCGCCATGTGCTGCACTCGCTGGGCATCGCCAAAGTCATCGAGTTTCCGAAAGGCAGCGCCGTGCTCGACGTGGGCACTGGCGGCGGCCTGCCCGGCCTGCCGCTGGCCATTATGTTCCCCGAAGTGCATTTCCACCTCGTGGATAGCATCGGCAAAAAAATCCGGGCGGTGCAGTTTATGGCCGCCGCGCTGGGCCTGAACAACGTGACCGCCGAGCAAACCCGCGCTGAGCAGGTGCGTGCCAAATACGACTTCGTGGTGAGCCGCGCCGTGGCCCGCCTCGCCACCTTCCACCCCTGGATTGCCCACCGCTTCAAGCCCCAGGGTGCGCCCGGTGCCGGCCTTTACTACCTGAAAGGCGGCGACCTGACCGAGGAAATCGCCGAATCGGGCCTGAAAGCACGGGTAACAGACTTGAGTGATTTCTACCCAGAGGAGTTTTTTGAGACGAAGAAGGTGGTTTTCGTGCCGGCAAAGTAAGAACGCGCCACGGCGCGTTGGGCGGTAGCTGCGCATCAGCATCGAACGCGCCATGGCGCGTTCCTACGCCGGTACTTCAGCCGTCAGAAACGCCACCGCCCGGCGTTCGGAATAATATTCGCCACTGCTTTCGGCAAAGCCCACGTGGCCGCCGTCGGGGGGTGTTTCGAGGAAAACGTAGGGCGAGTCGGCGGCCACCTCGCGCGGGTAGCAAGAAGCGGGCAGGAAGGGGTCGTTCTGCGCATTCACCAGCAGCGTGGGCACCCGGATGCCGCTGAGGTAGCGCCCGGAGCTAGCGTAGCGGTAATACGCATCGGCCGAGTCGAAGCCGTGCATGGGTGCAGTGTATTTGTCGTCGAACTGCTGGAAATCGCGCAGCTCTTCAATGCCTTCCAAATCGACCTGGCCGGGCAGGAGTTCGGCTTTGGCCCGCACCTTCTCGCGCAGCGACTTTAAAAAGCGCCGCAAATACACCTGGTTCTGCAACCGCCCGATATGCACCGAGCTGGCCTGCAAATCGGTCGGCACCGAGAATACGGCCGCCCGCTGCACTTCCGCCGGCACGCGGGCGGCGTCTTCACCCAGGTACTTCAGCGTCACGTTGCCGCCAGCCGAGAAGCCCAGCAGGTAGGCGCGGCGGTAGCGGCCGGTAGCCAGCGCGTGGCGCAGTACACGGTCCAAATCCTCTGTGTCGCCGAGGTGGTAGGAGCGGAGCAGGCGGTTCATCTCGCCGCCGCAGCTGCGGTAGTTCCAGGCCAGCGCGTCGAAGCCGGCCCGGTTGAGGGCGCGTACCATGCCCCGCACGTAGGGCCGCGAGGCGTCGCCTTCAAGGCCGTGCGACACGATGGCCAGGCCGTCGGTGGGCCGGTGTTCGGGCAGGCGGCTCCAGTCGAGGTTCAGGAAGTCGCCATCGGGCAGCTCCAGGCGCTCGCGCTGGTAGGCCACCTCGGGCACGGTGCGCCACAAGCTGGGCACAATGGTTTGCAAATGGCCGTTGAACTGATAAAACGGCGACTGATAGCGGGTATCGGCAACGAGGGGCATGGCGCGGAATAATAGGTGGTGGATAGCAGCGCGCTGGATGGGATTGATAAGGAGTAAAGCTCGCACATAATCGGCATGCATACTAATTTACGCGGCGGCAGGTAAATGCAGCATGAATATGGCTATTTTTTAATAGCTATCGTTAGTGGTAAGCGAATAAAAGCAGTTTGAGCGCAATATTTTTCCTCAGGGGTTTGAAATTGCAAAGCAGCTTCGTACCTTTGCCCTCCCAAACACAGAACTCATAGCATAACGCTCCTACATATTCCTGCTCATGGCAAACCATAAGTCGGCCCTCAAACGCATCCGCAGCAACGAAGCCAAGCGCGTGTTGAACCGTTACCAGCACAAATCGACCCGCACCGCCATCAAAAAGCTGCGCACGACCACCGACAAAACCGCCGCCCAAGAGCTGCTGAAAAAGGTGACTTCGATGCTGGACCGTCTGGCCAAGAAGAACATCATCCACAAAAACAAAGCTGCTAATAACAAAAGCAAGCTGACAAAGCTCGTCAACGCGCTCTAAGTGCGAGACGGGTTTAGGAGGACCAGGCTGCGCCGCCCCAAGGTCTGGTCCTCCGCTCATCACAGAAGCCCCGCTCGTAACTGAGCGGGGCTTCTCGTGTTGATGCAGGTCGGGTCGATGATTGGCCACAGATTAATAACTGCTGTTACACACCCGGGACGAGTTGGCGCGGGGCCGTGCCCCGTGCCGGGTATTGGCAGGCCTCGGGCCTGCAGTCATTGCCCGACACCCGCGCCTATCGTGCTAACGGGTGGGCCAGAGGCCCACAAATAATAGACGCGGGGCAAAGCCCTACCGGGTACGACCCTGCGCCATCTCGTCCCGGGTGTGTAACAGCAGTTCATAAGTAGCAGGACAGAAGGAACAAGTAGTAAGATTTTGTTCAAGTAATTTGCTGTTAAATGCTTACTCACAAGTAATCGGGCATTTACCGCGCCGGGCAACCTCACGAGACCCCTGCGGGGCACGGCCCCTCTTCAAAAAAGAGGGGGAGTCTGACAGGCTAGTTTATCCGGTTACTTATGCGCGACTGCTTAGGAGTTAAAAGTCAAAAAGGCCCGTCTGAATCACCAGACGAGCCTTTTCGTTGCATCTCCTAACGCTTAACTAGGCAATGCTCACCTTCACCATATTGGCTTTGCCCTGCTCCTGAATGGGCATGGAGCCGGTAGTGATGTACACGTCGCCGGGCTGCAGGTGGCCGGTGGTAGTGAGCACGTAGCGGATGTCGGCCACGGTGCTGTCGGTGCTGATGAGGCGGTCGTAGTAGAAGCCGCGCACGCCCCAGACCAGGCTCAATACCGTGAGTAGGGGGCGGTTGTTGGTGAAGATGAAGATGTTGGCTTTGGGGCGGTACTTGGCCAACTGGAAGGCCGTGTAGCCGCGGTGCGTCATGCCGGTGAGGGCTTTGGCTCCGGTATTTTTGGCCAGGTGGCAGGATGCGGACAACACGCTGTCGGCCATAAAGTTGGGTCCATCGGGGTCAACTGGCCACCACTTGTGGAATAGCTGCGGGCTGCGGCTTTCCACGCTCAGAATCGTGCCCACCATCGAGCGGATAACCTCGGCGGGGTAGGCGCCCACGGCGGTTTCGGCCGAGAGCATCACGGCGTCGGCCCCGTCGAGCACGGCGTTGGCCACGTCGCTGGTTTCGGCGCGGGTGGGGCGGGGGGCCGTAATCATCGACTCCATCATTTGGGTAGCCACGATGACCGGCTTGCCGGCCGCGTTGCACTTGGCAATAATCATTTTCTGGGCCATCGGCACCTCTTCCATCTTCACCTCCACGCCGAGGTCGCCGCGGGCCACCATCACGGCATCGGTGAGGGCGATGATTTCATCGATGTTGCGCAGGCCGTCGGGCGTCTCGATTTTGGCGATGACGCGGGTATTCTTGCCCGCCTCCGCAATCAGGTTCTTGATGAAGCGGATGTCGTCGGCCTTGCGGGCGAAGCTCAGCGCCACCCAGTCCACGTCGTGCTCCAGGCCGAATTTCAGGTCTTCGATGTCCTTCTCGGTCATGCTCGGGGCCGATACTTCGGAGTCGGGCAGGTTGATGCCCTTGCGGGGCTTCACGAGGCCGCCGTACACCACTTCCACGTCCACTTCCTTGTCGCGGTCGGTGGCCAGCACTTTCAACTCAATCTTGCCGTCGTCAATCAGAATCTGGTCGCCGGGCTTCACGTCGCGCGCCAGCCCCAAGTAAATCGTGCTCAGGCGCGTGGCCGTGCTGATTTCCTTCTCGCCGCAGACCAGCTTGATGCGGTCGCCACCTTTGATTTCCACGCCACCGCCTTCTACTTCGCCAAGGCGGATTTTCGGGCCCTGCAAGTCCTGCAGCAAGCCCACCGAGGTTTTCATGTCCTTGTTCAGGCGGCGCACCGTGTTAATCACCGAGAGGTGGTCTTCGTAGGAGCCGTGCGAGAAGTTGAGGCGAAACACGTCGACGCCTTCGCGCATGAGGATGCCAAGGCGCTCGTAGGTGTTGGAAGCGGGGCCAACGGTGGCCACAATCTTGGTTTTGTTGAACGAGGGGAGGGTTTCCATGCGAAGCGGAATACAGAAATGTCAGTACAAAAAAACTCCCCACCCGAGCCAGGAGGGGATGCTGACGCAGCGCGCCAGGCGGAACAGCCGCGGATATTTCGGGCCGCCAACTGCGGCCGGCGCGAAGGCCCGCAAGGGCAAAAGTCGGTTAATTAAACCGAAAAGTCTATGCCTTCCGGTACCGCTTCACCGTCTTTCTTCGGGCAAACGATTGTACGGAAGTAGAAAAGCCAGCCGTCCGCCAGCCCAGGCCGAAACTGCTCTCAAAGCAGCAGGTTTTCCTTATACTTCAGCGTATTGGGGTCGAACTGGCAGGCATACTGCACGGCATCGAGGCCAATGAGGCGTTGCAGGAGCTCGTCGTCGGCCAGGGTGCCCGTGCCATTGGTCACGGCCAGCAGGTAGTCATACTCCTTAATATCAGGGGCCAGAAAGGGCTTTTTGAGATTGGATGGCACGATGGAGCGGTTGCGCAGCAGGCGGCAGGTGAGGGTTTCGGTGGTGTAGAGGTAGTGCGTGAATACGAGCCGGCCCTGGCTGAGCAGGTTGAGCAGCAGTTCGGGCTGCTTCACGAAGCGCAGGCGCAGGGCCTGGTTCAGCGTCCAGGCCAGGGTGTAGTCGCGGGTGCTGCTCACCAGCCCGAACAGGGCGAAGTCGCACTCGTAGTCAACATCCAGGGTGAAAGTCTTCATGGGGCAGTCGCTCAGAACGGGGGCACCGCCGGGCGGGCGGGGGGCAAAGCTACGGCCCACAACGAGCCGCTGCCATAATGTTGTACCTGCGGTTCGAAAGCGCGGCCGTGGGTTAGATGAAAATTCTCTCGTTACTTTGCACCGTAGTTTTCCCTAAACCCCCACGGAAATGTCTGAAATCGCAGAAAAAGTAAAGGCCATTATTATTGATAAACTGGGCGTTGAAGCCTCCGAGGTTACCCCCGAGGCAAGCTTCACCAACGACCTGGGTGCTGACTCGCTGGACACCGTCGAGCTGATTATGGAGTTCGAAAAGGAGTTCAACGTGAGCATTCCGGACGACCAGGCCGAGAACATCGGCACCGTGGGCCAAGCCGTTAGCTACCTCGAGGAGCACGCGAAATAGTTTACCCATTCCTGACCTAGCGCGCTATCCGAGCCGACTTTACTCGTCCGTTTTCCCGCTTTGCCCGGAATAACGCTCTCATTCTGCGCATACCGGCCGGCTAGCCGCCGGCCGGTTTTGCTGTTTTATTCCCGCCTCATCTTTCGCGCTTCAGGCGCCTGCTTATGTCGTCCATCCGACGCGTTGTCGTTACCGGCCTTGGGGCCATCACACCGCTGGGCAAAACGGCCCCTGCTTACTGGGAAGGCCTGCGCACCGGCACGAGTGGTGCTGCCACCATTACGCGCTTCGACCCGGCCAAGTTTAAAACCCGCTTTGCCTGCGAGGTGAAGGACTACAATCCGGATACCTACTTCGACCGTAAGGAACACCGCAAAATGGACCTGTTCACGCAGTTCGCGGTGATTGCGGCCGACGAGGCCATTGCCGACTCGGGCCTGCTCGAAAGCGGCGTGGACAAGGACCGCGTGGGCGTGATTTGGGGCTCCGGCATCGGCGGCCTGAAATCGCTGCAGGAGGAGTGCTTCGCCTTTGAGAAGGGCGACGGCACGCCCCGCTACTCGCCGTTCTTCATTCCGCGCATGATTGCCGACTCCTCGTCGGGCAACATCAGCATCAAAAACGGCTTCCGGGGGCCAAATTTCGTCACGACATCGGCCTGCGCTTCGTCGAACGACGCCATTATCGCGGCCTTCAACAACATTCGCCTCGGCTTGGCCGATGCCGTCATTACCGGCGGCTCCGAAGCGGCCATCACCGAATCGGGCGTGGGTGGCTTCAACGCCCTCAAGGCCATGAGCGAGCGCAACGACGACCCGGCCTCGGCCTCGCGGCCCTACGACCAGGACCGCGACGGCTTCGTGCTGGGCGAAGGGGCCGGCGCGCTGGTGCTCGAAGAGTACGAGCACGCCAAGGCGCGCGGGGCCAAAATGTACGCCGAGCTGATTGGCGGCGGCATGTCGTCGGACGCCTACCACATCACCGCGCCCGACCCGAGCGGCGAAGGCGTGGTGCTGGTGATGAAAAACGCCCTGCGCGACGCCGGTATTCAACCCGAGGAGGTGGACTACATCAACACCCATGGCACGAGCACGCCGCTGGGCGACGGGGCCGAAATCAAAGCCATCGAAAAAGTGTTCGGCGCGCACGCCGGGAAGCTGAACATCTCCTCGACCAAAAGCATGACCGGCCACCTGCTGGGCGGTGCCGGTGGCATCGAGGCGGTGGCCTGCCTGCTGGCCATGCAGCACAACCTCGTGCCGCCTACCATCAACCTGCACACGCCCGACCCGGAAATCAACCAGGCCCTGAACTTCACGCCCAACGTGGCCCAGGAGCGCGACGTGCGCGTGGCCATGAGCAACACCTTCGGCTTCGGCGGGCACAACACGTCGGTGATTTTCCGCAAGCTGTAGCTGCTGCTACGCTAGAAATTAGCAGAACGTCATGCAGAGCGCAGCGAAGCATCTTTACCGCAGCAGTAATTGTATTGCGTTGCGCGGTAAAGATGCTTCGCTGCGTTCTGCATGACGTTTTTTGTAGTTATTCCACCTTCTTACCATTCGTCCCTTTGTTTAGCTTTGTTTCCCGGCTTTTTGCTTCCGATAAGTCGTTCCGGCAGGCGGTGGCGACCGTGACGGGCCAGACGCCCAAGAACTCGCGGCTCTACCACCTGGCGTTCACGCACTCGTCGGCGGTGCGGCAGCTGCCGGGCATGGGCAAGCACCAGACCAACGAGCGGCTGGAGTTTCTGGGCGACGCGGTGCTGGGCACGGTGGTGGCCGAGTACCTGTTCAAAAAGTACCCCTACGAGCAGGAAGGCTTCCTGACGGAGGTGCGCTCGCGCATCGTGAACCGCGAAAGCCTGAACGGTATCGCCCTGAAGCTGGGCCTCGACAAGCTGGTGCAGCTGGATGCCGCGCAGGGCCGCGCCGCCCGCTCGCGCTCGGTGAACGGCAACGCGCTGGAGGCGCTGGTGGGTGCGGTGTACCTCGATTTGGGCTATAAAGCCGCCCGCAAATTCATCCTCACGCGCTTAGTGAAGGGCTTCGTGGACGTGCACACACTCACGACCACCACGGCCAACTTCAAGAGCAAGCTGGTGGAGTGGGCCCAGCGCCAGGGCAAAGTGCTGCGCTACGACATTACGGGCGAGGCCCGGCCGGGGGGCATGATGGAGTTCACGGCCAATGTGCTGCTGGATGAGGAAATGGTGGCCACCGGCATGGGCCTGAGCAAGAAGCAGGCGGAACAGCTGGCCGCCGAGCGGGCTCTGACAGAGTTGGGCGTCAGTTGAAGGGTTGAGCTTTAAGGGTTGAATGTTGAGTGATATGTGTGGACCTGGAATTTAAAAATAGAGCTGAATAACACTTTGAGGGAAACCGGGTGACTTATCGGGAGTTGCTATTGTCGAAACATGTGGTTGCCCTCATTCAACCCTCAAAATTCAACCCTTCCAATGCGTATTGCCGGAGCTGCCCTCAACCAGATTCCCATCGACTGGGAAAACAACCTGCGGAACATCCAGACCGCCATCGAGCAGGCCAAGGCGGCCGGCGTGGAGCTGCTGTGCCTGCCCGAGTTGTGCCTGACCGGCTACGGCTGCGAGGACCTGTTTCTGAGCGACTGGATGCCCGAGGCGGCGCTGGCGCATTTGCAGCAGGTGCGGGCGTGGACGCAGGGCATCTGCGTGGTGGTGGGGCTGCCGGTGCGCCTGCCGGGCCGCACCTACAACACGGCCGCCGTGCTGCGCGACGGCCAGATTCTGGGCTTCGCGGCCAAGCAGTTTCTGGCCAATGATGGCGTGCATTATGAGACGCGCTTCTTCGCGCCCTGGGTGGCGGGCGAAACCGGTACCGTGAGCTGGGAAGGGGAGACGTGGCCGCTGGGCGACCTGGTTTTTGAGCACCAGGGCGTGCGCTTCGGCTTCGAGATTTGCGAGGATGCCTGGCGGGCCGATGACGTGCGCCCCGCCTGCCGCCTCGTGGGCCGGGTAGATTTGATTGTTAACCCCTCGGCCAGCCACTTCGCCATGAGCAAAACCGACGTGCGCTACCAGCTAGTGATGAAGGCCTCGCGCACGTTCGACTGCACCTACCTCTACGCCAACCTGCTGGGCAACGAGGCCGGCCGCATTATCTTCGATGGCGAAATTCTGGTGGCGCGCAACGGCCATTTGCTGAAGCGTAACCAGCTGCTGAGCTTCAAGGAGGTGGATTTGGAATGGGTGGACGTGGATTTCACGACCAGGCCGGAGCCGGCGGTCGAAATCGTGCCGCTGCCCGCGCCCGACGAGTACAAGGAGCTGAACCAGGCCATGAGCCTGGGCCTGTTCGACTACCTGCGCAAGGCCCGCAGCCGGGGGTTCGTGCTGAGTTTGAGCGGCGGGGCCGACTCTTGCTTCTGCGCCGTGGGCGTGGCCGAGATGGTGCGCCTGGGCGTGGAGGAGCTGGGGTTGGACGAGTTCAGGCGGCGCAGCGGCTGCTTCCCGGCGGCCAGCACCCCACCCCCCTGCCCCCTCCCCGGTGGGGAGGGGGAGCCGACCGCCCCGACTGCATTGAACGCGGCGGCGGGCTCCCCTCCCCACCGGGGAGGGGCTGGGGGTGGGGTCAACCAGCAGCTGGTGCAACAGTTGCTGGCCTGCGCCTACCAGGGCACCGTCAACTCCTCCGACGATACCTTCAATTCGGCCAAAGAGCTGGCTGATAGCATCGGGGCGCGGTTTTATAATTGGGAGATTGACGCCGAGGTGACTGGCTACGTGGGCAAAATCCAGGGCGCGCTGGGCCGGGAGCTGACCTGGCAGACCGACGACCTGGCCCTGCAGAATATTCAGGCGCGGGTGCGCGCCCCCGGCATCTGGATGATGGCCAACGTGCTGAACTGCCTTCTCATCACCACATCCAACCGTTCGGAGGCCAGCGTGGGCTACTGCACCATGGACGGCGACACGGCCGGCAGCATTTCGCCCATTGCGGGCGTGGATAAGGACTTCGTGAAAAAGTGGCTGCGCTGGGCCGAAACCGAGCTGGGCTACACGGCATTGCGCCACGTGAACGCCCTGCAGCCCACCGCCGAGCTGCGCCCGCTGGCCGACAAGCAGACCGACGAGCGCGACCTCATGCCCTACCCGCTGCTCAACCGCATCGAGCGGCTGGCCTTCTACAACCGCCTGAGTCCGCGCCAGGTGCTGGCCGCGCTCGAAACCGAAGAAACCGGCTTCGACCACGAGCAGCTCAAAACCTTCGTGCGCCGCTTCTACAGCCTCTGGAGCCGCAACCAGTGGAAGCGTGAGCGGTACGCGCCGTCGTTTCACCTCGACGACTACAACGTGGACCCGCGCTCCTGGCTGCGGTTCCCGATTCTCAGCGGTGGCTTTTCGGAGGAGCTGGCGGCCTTGTAGCGCATGCTTCAGCTTGCGCCGGTGGTTGGGCAGAGAAATAATGGTTTTGAAAGTCAAAGAATTAGGTTTGTTTTGATACTAGCGGCGCAAGTTTCTGCCGCTAAAAGGCCCTAACCCTGTGTAACCATAGTGAGCGCGCGGCAACCAGTTGCGGCGTGAGCTCCAAAGGCCTGTCTTCGAATTCCTGTTCCTGTGGCTTATACCGTTCCGCTGTGCGCTGCTCCCGAGTCGTTGGCTTGCGCCGGCTCGCCGGTAACGGCCAGCGATGCTGATGCCACGCTCATAGCGCAGCTGCAGAGTGGGAGTGAGGCTGCATTTCGCGTGCTGGTCGAGCGCTACCAGGCACGCATCTACTGCACGGTATTTTCGCTGCTGCGCAATTCGGAAGAGGCGGAAGATGTAGCCCAGGAGGTTTTTGTGGAAGTGTACCAAACCATCGGCCGGTTTCGGGGTGAGGCGGCACTGAGCACCTGGCTCTACCGGCTGGCTACCTCGCGGGCCCTGAAAAACCGCCGGCGGGCGCAGGCCAAAAAGCGCTTTGCCTTCTTCACCAGCCTGCTGGGCCTCGACAACGAAGTGCTCCACGAGCCGCCCGACCACGCCCACCCCCTCACGCTGCTCGAAGGCCAGCAGCAGCTGCAGCTATTGCTGGCGCACCTGGCTCGGCTGCCCGACCAGCAGCAAATTGCTTTCACCCTGCGCCACGAGCAGGAGCTGAGCTACGAGCAAATTGCGGCCGTGCTCGGCACCACCGTGGCCGCCGTCGAATCCCTGCTGTTTCGCGCCCGCCAAACGCTCCGCAAACATGTTCAACCGTCTTTCCGCCATGTCTGACCCCGTCGCCCGCTCCAATGCCGACCAGGAATGGGATGCGCTGCTGCATCAGCTGCGCACCCAGCCCCCGGCGCAGCCCCGCCCATTTTTTTACAGTCGCGTGCGGGCCCGGCTCGCTGCCGAAACTCGCCAACCCTGGTTGCCGGGTTGGGTGCGCCGGCCCGCCTACGCCCTGCTGCTCGGTGCGCTGGTGCTGGCCCTGAGTGGCGACGATGCGGCCCTCGCTACGGGGGCGGCCCTATCGGCAGCCAGCTCGCCCGCGCCGCGCTGAACGTACCACGGCGGTCTTCTTCACGATGCCTGATTCTTGTCTTTTTCTGCCCGCTTGCAAGCCGGGGAGCTGAGTACCTTTGCCCACCTATTTCATTTTCCCCCTGCATGTCGTCCTTTCTCGCCGCTGTTTTCTGGAACGTTGACCCCATCATTGCCCACATTGGGCCAATCACGCTGCGCTGGTACGGGCTGTTATTTATGCTGCCTTTCGTGCTGGGTACATTCTTGCTCACGCACATCTACCGCTCCGAGCGGGTGTCGCCGCAGTGGGTCGATGTGCTTACGATTTACATGCTCTTCGGCACCATCGTAGGGGCACGGCTGGGGCACATGCTGTTCTATGATTTTGAGGCGCTGAAGGCCGACCCCATGGTGGTATTCAAAGTCTGGCAGGGCGGGCTGGCCAGCCACGGGGCCACTATCGCCATTCCATTCGTTTGCTGGCTGTTTGCCCGCAACAATAAGTTCGACCACCTGTGGGTGCTCGACCGCATCGTGATTATCGTGGCGCTGGCCGGGGCCTGCATCCGCATCGGTAACCTGATGAACTCCGAAATTGGGGGCAAGCCCACCAGCGCGCCGTGGGCCTTCAACTTCCCGCGCGATGTAGACCACCTGCTGCCCGTAACGCAGCCAATGCCGGCTGGGGCCGTGCAGGTGGCCGCGTTGCCCGTGCGGCTGCGCGATGGCACTACCACCTACCAGTTACAACCCCAAGGCACGCCCGTAACGGCCGAGTCGCCGATGGCCGTACCGCGCCACCCCACCCAGATTTATGAGGCCCTGTACTGCATCTTTCTGCTTGTGCTGCTCTACTCGATGTGGAACCGCACCCGGGACCGCACGCCGCGCGGGCAACTGTTAGGGCTGTTCATGACGCTATTGTTTATCCAGCGCTTTTTGGGTGAATACCTGAAGGAAAACCAAGTGGCATTTGAAAACGGCCGATTCCTCAACCAGGGCCAGCTGCTGAGCATTCCGTTTATTTTTATCGGCATCTGGTTGCTGTGGCGGGCGGGCAAAGACCCCGAAAACCCCTACGGCTACGCCCCGCGCGACCTCGGCAAGGCCGGCGACCCGGCCGCCCCGGCCCCGGCTGCATAGCCGGTTTCGCGCACACGATTGCCAAGAAACCGGGACTAAAATTGCCGCTGAAAGGCCCCGAATCCCGCCCGATTCGCGTAGGTTTGTGGCTCATTCAACCGATTTAAACCGAAACGCTATGAGCTTCATTTCGCAAATTCACGCTCGCCAGATTTTTGATTCGCGCGGTAATCCGACCGTGGAAGTTGACGTTACGCTCGACTCGGGCGTGGTGGGCCGTGCCGCCGTGCCCTCGGGTGCCAGCACCGGCAAGCACGAGGCCGTGGAGCTGCGCGACGACGACAAATCCATGTACATGGGCAAGGGCGTGCTGAAGGCCGTGGAGAACGTGAACAGCAAAATTGCCGCCGAGCTGGTGGGCTTCTCGGTGTACGAGCAGTCGCTGCTCGACAAAATTATGATTGAGCTCGACGGCACGCCTAATAAGGCCAACCTGGGGGCCAACGCCATTCTGGGCGTAAGCCTGGCCGCCGCCCGCGCCGCCGCCCAGGATGCCGGCATGCCCCTCTACCGCTACATTGGTGGCGTAGGTGCCAGCACTCTTCCCGTGCCGATGATGAACATCCTGAACGGTGGCTCGCACGCCGACAACTCGATTGACTTCCAGGAGTTCATGATTATGCCCACCGGCGCTTCGTCGTTTTCGGAAGCGCTGCGCTGGGGTACCGAGATTTTCCACCACCTGAAAGACGTGCTCAAGAAGCAGGGCTTCAGCACCAACGTGGGCGATGAGGGCGGCTTCGCGCCGAATATCAAGTCGAACGAGGACGCTATCAAAATCGTGTTGCAGGCCATCGAAACGGCTGGCTACCGCCCCGGCGAGGATGTATTTATTGCCATGGACGCGGCCGTGTCGGAGTTCTACGAAGACGGCGTCTACTACTTCAAGAAGAGCACCGGCGACAAGCTGACCTCTTCGCAAATGGTGGACTACTGGGCCGACTGGATGAAGAAATACCCCATCATCAGCCTCGAAGACGGTATGGATGAGGACGACTGGAGCGGTTGGAAGAGCCTGACCGAGCGCGTGGGTAAGCAAACCCAACTAGTGGGCGACGACCTGTTCGTGACCAACGTGGACCGACTGCAGCGCGGCATCGACGAGAACATCGCCAACGCCATCCTCATCAAGGTGAACCAGATTGGTACCCTCACCGAGACGATTGCCGCCGTGAACCTGGGCCGCCGCAACGGCTACAAGTCCATCATGAGCCACCGCTCGGGCGAGACAGAAGACAGCACCATCGCCGACCTGGCCGTGGCCCTGAACACCGGCCAGATTAAGACCGGCTCGGCCTCGCGTTCCGACCGGATGGCCAAGTACAACCAACTGCTGCGCATCGAGGAAGAGCTGGGCGAAGTGGCCTACTTCCCCGGCAAGAAAATGTAATCAATCACGTAGTTAGCTACGGAAACGGCCAGTTCTGCTCGTGCGGGATTGGTCGTTTCGCATTATCTTTAGCCCAATGATTTTACCTCCCTTCGTGATGCCGGTGCTGCGCGTGGTGCGCAGCTTTTATTTTCTGACCGGCGTGGGTTTCCTGGTGTGGATGCTCGTGTTCGATGCCAATGACGTAGGCAAGCAAATCGATATTTACCGCAAGTGGCAGGACCTGCGCAACGAGAAGCAGTACTACCTCGACAACATTGAGGTGGTGAAGAAGGACCGCGCCGAGCTGATGAGCTCGCCGGCTCTGCTCGAAAAGTTTGCCCGCGAGAAATACCTCATGAAGCGTCCCGGCGAGGACGTGTTCGTGCTGGTACCCCAGGAAACCGAGTAAATGCGCACCTGGCTCTTGTGCCTGGCGCTGAGCGCGCTGGCCGTGCCGCCCGCCCGGCAGGCACCCCGCGATACCCAGGTGCAGGCCACGCGGCAGTTTCTGGCGGCGGCACTGCGCGGCGATACCATTGTGGCCCGGCGTTGGCTGTCGGGGAATGGGCCGGCTGGCCAGTCCGGGCGCACGCTGGCACCGTTGCTGGCCGCCGGACGACGACGCGGAACCAACATGGAGCTGTACCGCCTGGGATTTCTGGTGGGCGACGACGATGAGCGGCCATTCGTGACTTATGCCTGGGCAGCCGACTCGGCCACGGCGTGGCCGTTGCGGGCCACTATCCAGGTGGTGTTTCGCGACACGGCGTCGCGGCAGGTATGGGAGGTGTACGTGCGGGAAATGAAATAAGGCCAGGCCCCGCGCGCAGTGAGCGCCCCGGACCCTGGCCTTGCTTAGCTGGCGGCAGCGGCCGGGAGGGCCGCTGCCAACCCGGCGCTTACCCTATTTTCTTGCCCGCCATGGCCTGTTGGATGGAAATGTTCATCACCCGCTCGGCGTAGGGCCGGGTCAGCTCGTCGAGTTCGTCCATGGCTTTCAGGATGGGGTCGCGGTCGGAACCAGCCAGGGCGGTGCGGACCACGGTTACCTGGGCTTCGGTGGCGGCCAACTCCTCGGGAGTGAGGTGCGGGCGGTTTTTGCGGGTGAAGCCGTCGACCTGGTACAGCAGCTGCTCGGCCGCGGTGCGGGCTTCGATGAGCAGGCGGGCGGCCACGTCGTCCTTCGCGTTCACCAGCGAGTCCATCAGCATCTGCTCTACCTGCTCGTCGGTGAGGCCGTATTGGGGCTTGATTTCGACCTGCTGGCGCGTGTTCGAGCGCAGCTCGATGGCCTCTACCTGCAGAATGCCGTCGGCGTTTAGCAGAAAGTTTACATCGACTTTGGGCAAGCCCGCCGGCATGGCTGGCAGGCCCGTGAGCGTGAACTCGCCCAGCTTGCGGTTTTGGCTCACGAGGTCGCGCTCGCCCTGGTACACGGCCACTTTCAGGTTCACCTGCCCATCGACGCTGGTGGTGTACTGGCGGCCGGCCTTGGTCGGAATCTTCGAGTTGCGCGGAATAATGGGGTCCATCAGCCCGCCCAGCGTCTCGATGCCCAGCGTGAGCGGCGTCACATCCAGCAGCAGCACGTCGCGCCGGTTGCCAGCCAGAATATCCGCCTGAATGGCCGCGCCCAGCGCCACCACCTCGTCGGGGTTCAGCGAGTTGTTGGCCGGCTGCCCGAAGAACTTCGACACCTCGTCGTACACCAGCGGCACGCGCGTGGAGCCGCCCACCAGCAGCACGGCATCGAGCTTGGGGTAGGAGGGGACGGCGTTGCTTGCCTCCGCTTCCGGACTCCCACCCTCATACCCTGCTATCCCCTTGCCCTCACCCAGCCCGGCATCGGCCACGGCCTGGCGGCAGGCCGCGATGGTGCGCGCCACCAGCGGCCGGATGAGGTCGTCGAACCGCGCCCGGGTCAGCGTGACGGTGGTGTTCTGGCCGGCCTCGTCGGTGAGGTGGGTAGTGAAATCGTCGTGCTGGCTGAGGTATTTCTTGGCCATCTCGGCGGCCAGGCGCAGCTGCTGCTGCAGGTGCGGGTTGGTCTGGTAGGACTCCGGCAGGCCGAAGGTGGCCGTCCAATGGTCCACCACGGCGCGGTCGAGGTCGTCGCCGCCCAGGTAGGTGTCGCCGTTGGTGCTCAGCACCTCAAAAATGCCCTGCTGAATGCGCAGAATGCTGATATCGAAGGTGCCGCCGCCGAGGTCGTACACGGCCACGGTTTTTTCCTCGTCGGGGCTCAGGCCGATGCCGTAGGCCAGGGCGGCGGCGGTGGGCTCGTTCACGATGCGCAGCACCTCCAGGCCGGCCAGGCGACCGGCGTCGCGGGTGGCCTGCCGCTGCGAGTCGTTGAAATAAGCCGGCACCGTAATCACGGCGCGGTTCACGGGGGTTTTCAGGGCGTGCTCGGCGCGGGCGCGCAGCTCGCGCAGGATGTCGGCCGACAGCTCGATGGGGGAATAGAACCGGTCCTCGACCCGGATTTTCACCAGGCCCTCGGTGTTGTCGTCGATTACTTTATAGCCCAGCTGGCCGGCGTGCGCGCCCAGGTCGCGGTAGCTCTTGCCCAGCAGGCGCTTCACCGAGTAAATCGTGTTTTCGGAGTCGGTGAGCAGATATTGCTTGGCGTCGGTGCCGACGATGGGCGTTTCGCCGCCCGGCGGGAAATGCACCACCGACGGCACGATGGTGCCACGGTTCTGGTCGTTGATGGCGCGCGGCTGGCGCGTGTCGGGCTGGATGTAGGCCACCAGCGAGTTGGTGGTGCCCAGGTCGATGCCGACGATGATTTCTTCCTGCTGTATGCTCCCGGTGGAGAGGTTGATTGCGACTTTGGCCATAATGAGAAGGCAGCGCACCGCCAGGCAGCGCGCGGGTGAGCGAAAGGGGGCAGAAAAGGATGATTTCTCAGTTCTGCAAAGGCCTCAAAAGTACGTAAGAAATGCTGCCCCCGGCTGGCTGCTGCCCCTGGCGGCGAGGGCAGGGGAGGGCCTCAAAAAAATAGATGTACATAATTTCTGCT
>JANNDE010000161.1:0-1002 GCA_031387395.1 Hymenobacter sp. | reverse complement strand
GTACGCCTCCCCCGCCCTGCTGGGCGTGTACATCTACCCACAGCCGGTGCTGGCCGTGCTCATCGCCGTGGCCCTGGGCAAAGACCACCTCACCTGGGGCAAAGCCGGACAGGCGGCGCTCATCTTCCTGGGCGTGTGGCTGGTGAGCTGGAAGCGCAAGCCAGCGGCAGCGCCGGAAGCGACGGTGGAAACAAGATAGAACTGAAATAAAACCGCTTCTGGCCCCTACCTTGGGCTTCTATGCGCAACACGCTTCTTATTGGATGGGGCTGGTGGCTGGTCGGTGGCTTGGGCGGTGCCCAGGCGCAAACCTTTCCGACTGCCCCCAACCCGGCCCCTGACTCTACCAGCCCGAAAACCTACACCTACATTGAGCGAATGCCGGTTTTTCCGGTGCTGGCACCCGGCGACAGCGCCGTGCCAAGCAACCAGCGGTTTGTGCGCTTCGTCAACGCCGATGTGCACTACCCGCCCCGGGCCCTGCGCGATGGCGTTTCGGGCCAGGTGTTTTTCTCGTTTGCCGTAAATAGCCAGGGCCGCGCGCAGGACATTAAAATTGTGAAGGGACTGCGGGCCGATGTCGACGCCGAAGTAGTACGCAACGCCCACCGCCTCGACGACATTCAGTGGGAGCCCGGCACACAGAATGGCCGGCCCGTCACGGTGTCCTTCACGGTACCCATCTCCTTCAAAATCAATAGCAAACAGCCAATCCAGGCATTGGGCGACTCACTTGACGCGGGGTCCTTTCGCAAGTTTGCTCATCCCCAGCCTTCCTGGCCTCCCTACAACCGACTTTTCGACCCTAAGCAAGGCTTGGTGTACGGAAATTGCATCCAGCGTCTGGGCTTCAGCAGCGGCGGTTTGAGCCAGCATGTCCGGCTGGTCAACCTCACCACGGGCAAAGCCCTGCTCCTGGAAGTGAAGCCAATGCTGCGCTCGCGCCGGGAAAATCCCTTCTGCTACGTATTGCCACCTGGTCGTTACGCCCTATACAAGTAC
>JANNDE010000111.1:0-5175 GCA_031387395.1 Hymenobacter sp. | reverse complement strand
CTCGTGCTCCCAGGGCTCGCGCACGTCGATGAGGTGAGGGGTTTCGCCGGCTTGCAGGCGCTGGCGCAGTTCGGTGGTGGTGATATCGGCCATTCGGGTGGGGGGCGGGGGTTGGATTGGGGTGGGAAAATTAGGGACGTTAGAACGGTTTGGGGGTTGATGTACCGTTTCCGGAAAAATTAAAAGCTAAAAGTGGAGCGTTAAAAGCTATGCAATCTGTATTTTAACTTTTAACGCTCCTCTTTTAACGCTCCACATCGAATAGGAAACCGCTCTGGCGGGTACGAAAGTAATGCCGTATCTTCTTGGTCGCGTAACTACGGCCCCATCAGCCGCGTGCGGCGGCTACTGTATCTTTGCGGCTTCGGCAGCATGGTAATTTCATCCCCGGCGGCCAGCTAAGCTCCTCAACCAGTTCACCACCCAAGTACAATCCCCATTCCCCCATTCGTATGAAGAACATTTTCTCGAAGTTGCTGCTGGCGCTGGCCCTGTTGCCGGCCGCGCTGCACGCCCAGGTTTTTCCGGCCGTGCCGGCCGCCCCACCGGCCACCCTGCAGGGCCAGACGCTGCGCGACTGGCTGCGCACCAACTGGTACGACGGCAAGCGCACGGTGCTCTCGTACTCGGCGGCCCGGGCCAAGATGTATAACTACGCCGACAACTACAACAACTCGGTGACGTGCGTGTACTCGGGCTACAACACCCCCAACCCGTTCGACTTCAACAGCAGCAGCACCACGTCGGCGGCCAATATCAACTGCGAGCACTCCATTCCGCAGTCGTTTTTCAGCCAGGCGGCCCGCATGGTATCCGACATGCACCACCTCTACCCCACCTACATTCAGTGGAACTCGAACCGGGGCAACAACCCCTACAGCGACCTTCCCGACGCCACCACCACCATCTGGATGCGCAATACCGTCAGCCAGGCCAGCATCCCGACGGCCAACATCGACGAGTACAGCGAGGCCACTTCCTCGCAGTTTGAGCCCCGCGAAGACCACAAGGGCAACGTGGCCCGCACGGCGTTCTACTTCTATACCATGCACGACACCCAGCCCGAGCTGATTGCGCAGGGGAAGCAGAACATCACCTCCGTGGCCCCGCTGGCCACCCTCTACGCCTGGCACCTGGCCGACCCGGTCGATGCCCACGAAATTGAGCGCAACCGCCGCGTGGCCGCCAGCCAGGGCAACTACAACCCCTACATTGAGCACCCCGAGCTGGTGGCCCCGGCCTACGGCTTTGCCCCGGCCGGCCCCACGTTCAGCTTCGCCACGGCCACCGGCAGCATCGCCGAGGGCAACAGCGGCACCAGCACCTATACCGTTACCGTGAGCCTGGCCCCGGCCGCCACCACGGCCACCACCGTGCAGGTGAACGTCGACGCGGCCAACTCGACGGCTACCAGCGGTACCGACTTCACCTTCGCCGCGCCCGCTACCGTCACCTTCCCGGCCGGCAGCACCTCCCAGACGGTTACCGTGACCGTGACCGGCGACACCCAGCCCGAAGCCAACGAAACCGTGGTCCTGACCCTCACCAACCCCAGCACCGGCAACAGCGTGGGCACGCCCGCGGCCCACACCCTCACCATCACCAACGACGATGGCCCCGCCCCCACCGTGGCCTTCGCCTCGGCCAGCGGCACGCAGGCCGAAGGCAACACCGGCACCAGCACCTACACCGTGAACGTGACGCTCACCGGCACGCTGCCTACCGGCACGTTCACGGTGCCCGTGAGCGTGGATGCCGCCAACAGCACGGCCACGGCTGGCACCGACTACACCCTGAGCACCAGCAGCCTCACCTTCAGCGCCACGGCCACCACGCAGCCCGTAACGGTTACCGTGGTGGGCGATGCCGTGTACGAGCCCAGCGAAACCGTGCGCCTGCTGCTGGGCAAGCCGTCCAACAACACCGTCCTCGTGGGCACGCCCAATACCCACGTTTTTACCATCGTGAACGACGACGTGGCCCCCGCCGGCACGCCCTGCACCAGGCTCTACTTCTCGCAGTACATCGAGTCGAGCACGGGCAACACCAAGGCGGTCGAAATTTATAACCCCACCACGAGCGCCATTTCGCTGACTGGCAAGCGCGTAGTGCTGTACGCCAATGGGGTCACGGCCGCCACCACCACCCAGGCCCTGACCGGCACCGTGGCCCCCGGCGACGTGTACGTGATTGCCAACACCGGCGTGACCGACCCCGGCGTAGCCGCCCAAACCGACCTGCAGAGCGGCGTGGCCTTCTTCAACGGCGACGATGCCCTGGCGCTTTTCGACGGTACCGATACCCTCGACGTGATTGGTGTAATCGGCCAGCGCCCCACCGAGTGGACAGTAGCTGGCGGCGGCTCGACCCTGAATAATAGCATGGTGCGCCTGCCTAACACCACCCAGGGCGGCCGCTGGAACGGCCCCAACGGAGCCGCTACCTGGACCGGCAACGGCGTCGATAACTTCGCCGGCGTGGGCAACTACACCAGCGCGGGCTGCTTCGTGGTCACGGCCACGCGCCCCACCACGGTGCTGCGCAACACCCTCGAAATCTATCCCAATCCGGCCTCCGAAACCATGCAGGTGCGCCTGCCCGGCCTAACTACCGCCCGTGCCGCCACCGTGCAGGTACTCGACATGCTGGGCCGCCCCGTGCGCCAGCGCACCGCCCAGCTCGGCGGCTCCGAAACCGCGGCCGTGGACCTGCGCGGCCTGCCCGCCGGCCTCTATGCCGTGCGCGTGCAAAGCGCCGGGAGCGAGTACACCGGCCGCGTGGTCGTGCGGTAGTTCGCCAGCCATGTAGTGAACGAAAAAATCCCCTGGCCGGCTGGTCAGGGGATTTTTTCGTTCGCGCTTCGGGATGGCAGGCTATTACGCCAGCATGTCGGCGTATTCGGCGTGGTGCTTTTGCACGAAGCCGGCCATGAAGATGCAGGTCGTTTGCACCTTTAGTTTTTCGTCGCGGGCGAAGGCCAGGGCGGCGCGGGCCAGCTCATCGGCCAGGCCCTGGCCGCGCAGGGCTTCGTCGACGAAGGTGTGGGTGAAGTCGATGATGTCGTCGCTGGGGCGGGCGTAGGCCAGCTCGGCGGTGTGGCCGTCGCGGGTGATGGTGAACTCCTGGCTGGTGGTATCGTGCTGAATAGACATGAACAGGGAATGAATGAGTTAGGGAAACAATGGTGGAGAAAAACCGGTGGCCCGGGCCCGGAGCCGAACAGCCGCCGCTGGTTTGCGTACAAGAGTGGCAAGACGGGCCCGGCCCGCTTGGTTTTTCACCCTTACCCGCCTCCCTCCCGCATGGATACGCAAAATTCTTCCCCCACGCCCGATTCTGACAGCAAAGCCACCGCAACGCCCAACTACGGCGAGTTTGGCCACGCCGCCGATAATGGCCCCGCCAACGCCGCGCCCGGCCGCAGCGGTGCCAACGATAACCCCGACGAGTTTGCCGAGTTTGGCGACCGTGAGCAAGAAGCCCAGAAAGCGCCCGATAACCCCGAGGACCAGCCCGGCCACATCGAGCAGAACCAGAACCCCGCCGCCGTGCGCCAGGCCCAGGGCAAAGACAACGAGGACCAGCGCGCCGCCTGGGCCGACGACGACCCACGCTACGCCGGCGGCGGCACCCACAACACCCGCGAAGAAGCGGCCGACGCGAAATACCCCGACACCGACGAATAAGCGCTGCCCCTCCGCTTTCACTCCCGTTTCCCCTCCCCGCATCATGGCTAATACCCCCAATAATACTTTCGACCAGGAGCCTTCGGCCGATGGTGCCTCTACGCCCATGCTCGACGCCGCCACCCACGGCCAGGTGCTCGACGACAACAACGCTTCGGGCCAGGAAAAGGCCGACGAAATGGACGACTCGCTCCGCACCTTCGAGCAGGATATGGACGCCCGTGCCCAGGCCGGTGGCGACCCCGACGCCCTGCCCAAGGAGCTGACCGACCCCAGCGACCGCGCCTTCACCCTGCCCGAAGAGCAGAGCTAACTATTGCTCACGAAATTGTGAAAAAGGCTTTCGTCTCATGATGGAAGCCTTTTTTGCGGGGTTATATTTTGCCCGTTAACGGCCTAGCGGAAGCGCCAGCCCACCTGCGCGCCACCGTACCAGGCCCGGCCCGGCGCGGGCTGGAAGTAGCGCCCGCCAAAGGCATTCAGGTCGTTGCCGAGGCTGTAGCGGCGGTCGGTCGCGTTGTCGAGACCGGCGTAGAGGTTGGCTTCGAGATGACCGGCCAGGGTGCGCCGCCAGCCGCCCCGCACCCCAAACACCCAGTAGCCGGCCGCCGCTTCGGTATTGGCATCGTTGAGCACCACGCGGGCCTGATGCCCCAGGCTGGGACTGAAATAGAACCCGCGCCGCTCGCTGAAATCGAGCCCCGCACTGAGCGTGTGCGGCGTAGTGCCGGTGAGGCGGTTGCCGCCGAGGTCGGCCCCGCCGCTGCCGGGGTAGCTGCCGAAACGGAAGTCGTTGTAGGCGTAGCTGGCCCAGGCGCGCAGGCCACGGTCGGTGGCTGGCCCGTTGTCGGGGGCGTTGGACACTGACGCTACTTCGCGCCACAGCCAGCCACTCAGGGCTGCTTCGAGGCCGCGCTGGTGGGTGCGGCCGGCGTTGCGGAACACCACAACGCCCTGCGCGGTACTGCTGCTCACGATGGTTTCACGCAGCTCTAAGTCAAATACACTTACATCATAATTCAGCCGGTTGCCCAGCAGCTCGCCACGCGCGCCCACCTCGTAGCTGATGCCGCGCTCGGCCTGCAGGTTGGCGTTCAAGCTGCCGTCGGAAGGGCGAATTTCTTCCACCGTGGGCGGCGCGAAGCCCGTGCTCAGGCTGGCATAGGCGGCCAGGGCCGGAGCAAACTCCTTCAGCAGCGCCACGCGGGGCGAAAGCACCGGCCGGAAATCGCGCGCGAACTGGTAGCCCGTGGGGTTGGCGGCGGCCGCGCTGTTGCGCACGATGCCGTAGCGCAGCCGGTTGTAGCTGGCGGCGGCCGTCAGCAGCAGGCCGGCCGGCAGCTCATAATCGGCCTGCGCGAAAACGAAGCCGGTGGTGGTCGTGATGTCGTCGTCGTAGCGCAGCGCGCCGGGCGTGCCGGCCACGTTCAGGTAGCTGCGCCCGTTGGCCAGGCTGCCCTGAAACTCGCCGCCACCCTGCAGCCGCAGC
>JANNDE010000425.1:0-3066 GCA_031387395.1 Hymenobacter sp. | reverse complement strand
ACCGGCCGGCAAGTCCATGAACTCGCGTAGCGTGGCCTCTTTGTCACAGGCGTAATCATAAATGTCCTCAAATGTCTCGCAATCAGCCAACAGACCGCAAAGCACGAGCAATAAAATGTCGCTTAATTCGTGCAGGCAGCGGCCTTGTACTCGGTAATCCGTTACTTCCTCAAAAAATTCGGCATAGTCCATCCCCCAAAATTCGCTAACTACGCGTTTGGTGCAATGGCCCTATTCCGGCATCAATATTTTGCCCGGTTTCGATTTTTTGGCAGGCTACCAGCGCCACCATCGCGGAGAATAACAGTATTTTTTTCAATGTCTGAGTCGCTGACAGATTAAACCGAGCGGGTTACGATGTACTGGCTCCGGGAAACTGGTTTGTTACTCCCCGATAAGCAATGTAGCGCCCCCGCTACCATCCGGCTATTGTGGCGGCTTTATTTCAGGCAAAAGCCCAGAGCGGTTTCTCTGTCAGTGTACCGCGCTAAAAGGTAAAAATCAGATGGTAAATATTTTAACTTTTAACTCTTCATTTTTACCTTCTTTAAAAAGGGCACACCAGCCGGAAAACCGCTGTATTCCTCTTCATCCTTCCCCGCGCCGTAGCTTCGCGCCGGCTGGCGGCCCTACCCCCGCCGCCCGAACTGCTGCATGAACAAACCCCTACTCCTGGGCCTGCTGACCCTGCTGGCCCTGCTGCCCGGCCTCACGCGGGCCCAGCATCATCCCAAAGCCAAGGCCAAACCCGCCGCGAAAGTCGCCACCGGCCCCTACTTCCAGCAGGAAGTGAAGTATGCGATTGATGTGCGGCTCGACGACAAAGCGCACGTCCTGCGCGGCCACGAGGCGCTGACCTACACCAATAATTCGTCCCAGGCGCTGCCGTTTATCTGGTTCCACCTGTGGCCCAATGCCTACCGCGACAACCACACGGCCTTCGCCCGCGAGGAGCAGCGGCACGGCAGCCGGAAATACCTGTTTGCCCAGGCCGCCCAGCGCGGGTTTATCGACAGCCTGAGCTTCGTGGTGAACGGCCAGCCGGCCCGGCTCGAATACGACCCCGAAAACCCCGACCTGGCCAAGCTGCTGCTGCCGCAGCCGCTGGCCCCGGGCGCGGCGGCCACCATCGCCACGCCGTTTCGGGTGAAGCTGCCGGGCTCGTTTTCGCGGATGGGCCACGTGGGCCAGAGCTACCAGGTGAGCCAGTGGTTTCCGAAGCCGGCGGTGCTCGACCGGCGCGGCTGGCACCCTATTCCCTACCTCAGCCAGGGCGAGTTTTACTCGGAGTTCGGCTCGTTTGATGTCAGCATCACCCTGCCCGGCAACTACACCGTGGGCGCCACCGGCGAGCTGCAAAACCCCGACGAGCGCGCCCGCCTGGCCGCGCTGGCCACCGCCACCGCTGCCAAAAAAACGGCCGACGACTTCGGCCACGACCTGAAGTTCCCGGCCTCGGCCCCCACCACCAAAACCCTGCGCTACGTGCAGGACCGCGTGCACGACTTCGCCTGGTTTGCCGACAAGCGCTTCAACGTGCTCCAGGATACCGTGCGCCTGCCCTCGGGCCGCGTGGTGAACACGATGGTGCTGTTCACCAATAAAGAGCCCGTACGCTGGATTAAGGGCCTGGAGGAAGTGAACACCGCCTTGCGCAGCTACTCGGGCTGGGTGGGCGAGTACCCGTATTCGGCCGTGACGGCCGTGGACGGAGCCCTGACGGCCGGCAGCGGCATGGAGTACCCGATGGTGACCGTGACCGAGCCCGGGGCCATTGTGCACGAGGTAGGCCACAACTGGTTCTACGGCATTCTGGGCTCGAATGAGCGGGATTTCCCGTGGATGGACGAAGGTGTGAACACCTACGAGCAGATACGCACCGAAGCCCTGAGCCAGCCGCTGGCCGGCATTATGCCCGAAATCACGACGTCGCCCAGGATTTTCAAAGCGCTGGGGATTGACGGCTTGCCGGGGCCGGCCTTCAACCAGCTACCCTACCAGGTGCTGGCCAGCCACGGGGCCGACCAGCCGGTGCAGGGCCCCACGTCAGCGGCCTTCACCAGTTTCAACTATGGCGCGGGCGTGTACTTCAAAACCGCCGCGCTGCTGCGCTACCTGGCCGGCTACCTGGGCCAGGACAAATTCGACGCCGCCATGCGGCTGTACTACGCGCGCTGGCAGTTTCGGCACCCCTACCCCGAGGACATGCTGGCCGTGTTCGAGGAAAGCACGGGCCAGAAGCTGGGCTGGTTTTTTGGCGATATGCTGGCCGGCACCCACCACTACGACGCCGACCTGAGCGCCGTGGCCCTGTTCAGCGACGTGGTGAAGGTGCTGGTGCGCACCGATGCGGAAGTGCCCTGGGCCGTGCCCGTGTCCAGCCTCGACGCGCAGGGCAACGTGCTCGAAACCCTCTGGACGCCGCCCTTCGGCAACCTCGACACCAGTGCCGAGGAGGAAGCCACCAGCCAGCTCAACTTCCGGCGGGCGGGCGTGATGAGCCTGGTGGTAGATGCCGGCTACCTCACGCCCCAGCTCAACCGCCGCAACGACCGCCTGACGCTCGAAGGCCCGCTGGCCCGCACCGAGCCCCTGCGCCTGCGCCCCCTACTGAGCGTGGAGCGCTGGGACCGCAAAACCATCAGCTGGCTGCCGGTGCTGGGGGCCAATACTTCGGATAAGCTCATGCTGGGCGCGGCCTTCTACAACAACCCGCTCGCGCCCCGACCAGTGCAGTACTTGGCCGTGCCTATGTACAGCTTCAACCGCAACGAGCTCAATGGTTTCGGCCGCATTCAGCTCAACGACCTGCCGCATTCGAAAGTACGCCGCTTCGTCACTAGCTTCACGGTGCAGCGCTTCGAGCGCTACCTCAAGCTGGAGCCCGCTTTCACCTTTTACCTGCCCCACCACCCGGGCGCGAGTGTGCAGCACCAAGCCAGCCTGGCCCTCACGTCGGTGCGCGACCAAGACCGCGCCCGCACCAGCGGCATCTACTCCCTCGAATACGGCGCGCGGCACCAGGATGCCCTCAACCAGTGGAGCGCCCACGTCGAGCTGAACCAG
>JANNDE010000080.1:0-3340 GCA_031387395.1 Hymenobacter sp. | reverse complement strand
CGAAGGCGGCGGTGAAGGCCTCGAAATCGTAAAGGGCCGACTGCCGAAAATTCACCTCGGGGAGCGGGGCGCGCCGGCGCGGCTCGTTGGGGCCGGCGGTGCCAGCTGCGCGGATGGTATCGGCGTGTACCCCCTTTTTCTTTGGCGCAACTTTCTTTTTGGGGGCTGCGCCTGGGTCGTCGGCCGGTAAGTCGGGGTTGAAAACCTCCGCCTTTGAAAGCCCTTCGTCGGGGAGCGCCGCAGGCCCCTTCTTTTTTTTTGCAGTGCCAGCGTCGCCGTTTACTACTACATGAGGTTTACTCTTAGTAGTAGGTTTATTACCTATAAGGAGTGGTTGGGGCAATTCTGCCCTCGATGAAACCTTTACCTGGGGCACTTCTGGCCCCGGTGAGTCGTGGTTACTTGGGGCAGTTCTGGCCTCGGTGGACTGGTTTTCACTGGGGGCACTTCTGCCCTCGGTGGGGTCGTTCACCGGGGGCAGTTCTGCCCCAAGTAAATCCGACATGAAACAGCGGCTGGGCGTGTACTTCGACTTGCTGGGCTGATAAGCTAGTAGCCCCCAAGTTTCGAGGTCGTACAGCGTGGCGCGGTAGGTGCGGCGGTTGCCGATGTGGGCTGCGTACATCAGCTGGTCGTGGTCAAGCTCCAGCGACTCGGAAAAGCGGCCGGCATTCCATTCAAAAAACAGGGCCCAATACAGGCTGACATGGAAAGGCGTAGCTGCCCGCTGGCGGGTCAGCTGCTCGTGGGCGGCGCGGGAGTGCTGGATGAAATTCATATGTAGCCGCCCTCCGGGGTGCGGGGTTGGTGGTGCAGTCGGGGAGGTGGGCTGCTATGCAGCGTTGGCAAGGGCGCGGTGGTAGCGGCGTGGGTAGGCATCGAGCACGGAGCGGCGAAAGCCCCAATCCTTCTCATTGAGGCGCACGCCCTGAATGCGGCCCGCGCGGCGGGCACGCAGCAGGGCTTCTTCGCAGAGGCCGATGTAGCGGGCTGCGGCCCGGGTGCTCAGCACTTCGTCGGGCGGTGGGGTCGGGGTGAGGCGTTCCTGCTCGGCCTGCTCCAGCTTCTCCAGGCGACTCAGTACCTGCCGCCACTCCGGTTCGGGAATGATGACGACGGTTTGCATGGGCTACGCTGAAGCTAATTGTGCGCGCCGGTCGTCGATGCCGCGGCGGGTGACCTGCTCGGCTTCGATGGCATCGAGCAGAGCGGCGGCAATCGTGGGATTGTTGCGGCCATTGCGCTGAATGGTGCTGTAAATGGTTGACGTGGTGTACTCGTGGCCGGCTTTAAGCAGGCGCTTGCGGGCATCAGCCACTACGTTGGTGCGCTTGCCAAGGCTGGCAATTAGGGCGCGCAAGGTGACGCTTTCAGCTTTTTGTGCGTCAATTTTGTTTGCTGGTAGTTGCATTTTGTTATGCGCTTAGTATATTTGTCTACAATCCTTCTGCAATTAACGCACAATGGTGTATTGAAACGGCATGAAGTGTAGGTAATTCAGCGCATTATTATGGAACAAGTTGAGCAGCAACGGGAAAAAGTTCTTCCTGCGGGTGTTGACGGCGACACCGGCGGGCGCATCAAGCAACTGTTTGAGCACTACAAGCTGAGCACCTATGAGGCCAACAACCGCCTGGGGTATAGCCGCACGTCGAAGCTGTATAAGGTGCTGAAAAACGAGGTGCGGCCAGGCTACGAAACCATTGTGGACCTGCTGGCTTCATTCCCGGAGGTGTCAGCTGACTGGCTGCTGATGGGACAGGGGGCGATGTTGCGGGCGGGTGCCGCGGACGCGGCCAAGCCAGCCTTCACGCTGCAGCAGGTGGTTCGGGGTGATAAAGTGGTGGTCGTGACCGTGGACGACAAGGGCAACGAAAACACCGTGCTGGTGCCCATTCCCGCGCAGGCCGGGTACTCGATGGCGCACAACGAGGCGGTGTATTTGAAGCAGTTCGGCACCTACAAAATCCCGGGCTTTGAGCGGGGCGAGTTCCGGGCCTTCGAGGTGGCCGGCGACAGCATGGCACCGACGATTAACCACCGCGACGTGGTGGTGGCCTCGCGGGTGGAAGAACTGCGCTTGTTGGAGCCGGGCGAGGTGTATGTGGTGGTTACGGCTGAATCGGTAATGCTGAAGCGCATCAAGAATCGGCTGCGGGCGAGCGATGCGGAAGTGCTGCTGCATTCCGACAATGCCCATCGGCTGCCCTATGGAATGGAAACCCGGGATATCATCGAGCTGTGGCGCGTACGGGGCTATGTCTCCAGCTACATCCCAAGTGCCCCCGACATCACGGTGGAACGGCTGTGGGAAGTCATCGAGCAGCTGGGATTTGACCGGGGCGAGGTTCGGAGGCATTTAATTGAAAACGCCCCCTCTGACGCCCCCCATTGAAATAAGGATGCCGCTACTGAGTGAGTAAGCGGCTGATAATCGAATGTTTACCGAGCCTTTCGGTACTCAGGTTTAGTCACCGTCTCTGGTACAATAACTAACAACCAAAAGACCCGAAAAACGCCTTCTCAAGTAGTAGAAGGGGTTTTCCGGGTTTTTTGCGTCCGGGCCAATCGGTAGGAACGGCGCTTCATGTGGGATGTGCTACGCGAGTAACGCCCCTCTTTACGTCCCTCATTTTTTATGATTACCCAATGTGTATTGCGAACGGACTTGCTGAATAAAGCGGGTCGCTGCCCGGTACAACTGATTGCCTATTTCGATGGGCTGCGGTTGAAATGCGCTACCGGCGAGAAATGCAAGCCCTCCGAATGGAACGAGGGCCGGCAACGGTTCCGGGCTTCGTTTGCCGGGGCTGAGAAAGCCAACAACTTTTTAGAACTGTGCGCCGCACAGGTCAGCGAGTGGTGGCGGACCGCGCGGGCGGCGGGGGCAAACAAACAGGTGCCGGTTTCAAGGCTTCGGCTCAGCTTAGCATAGGGGTAAGTCAAACAGGATAGATACAGCCCCAATTTTAGCATTGCAAAAATTCCTTGGCCCCGGTGCGCATCTCGCGGGCATAGTAGGTGGCTACACCCAGCCCGGTAAGGGTGGGGCGTAAGTAACGGCAGCCCCGGTATGAGCTTATTTGTGCATCAGCTCGCGTAGGTATACCCTTGCCGGCTTTTTGTTAAGAATTTGGGTCCGGTGCCGGTTGCGGAGGCGGCCCAAAGCCGGCCCGGAATAGCACGTAGAGCCCCGCCACGGGTAGTGGGCTCACCACGAAATCGAGCAGCTGGCGGCTGAGGCGGTAGGCCCACGGGGCATTGCCGGCCAGCTTGCCCAGCGTGGCAATGAGCACATAGGCCGCCAGCGCCCCCGCGTATAGCCGCCACGCCAGTCGCC
>JANNDE010000005.1:0-4694 GCA_031387395.1 Hymenobacter sp. | reverse complement strand
CCTGCAGCTGGCCCGCGAGCAAACCATCCGGACCAAAAAGCACATCACGCTGGACGAAATTGGTCGCCGTTTGGCCATCGGTTCGTTCAAGGAACTCAACATCCTGGTGAAGGGCGACGTGGACGGCTCGGTGGAAGCACTTTCCGACTCGCTGTTGAAACTGAGCACGCCGGAAGTGAAGGTGAACATCCTCTCGAAAGGGGTGGGTGCTATCTCCGAAAGCGACGTGTTGCTGGCTTCGGCCTCCGACGCCATTATCATCGGCTTCCAGGTGCGGCCCTCGCAGAGTGCCCGCAAGCTGGCTGAGAACGAGCAGATTGACATCCGCCTGTACTCCATCATTTACAACGCCATCAACGAGGTGAAGGATGCCATGGAAGGCATGCTGGCCCCGACGGTACAGGAAGTGGTAACGGCCAACGCCGAAGTACGGATGGTCTTCAACATCACCAAAGTGGGCACCATTGCCGGCTGTATGATGACGGAAGGCACCCTGACCCGCAAAACCAAGGTGCGTGTAGTTCGCAACGGCATCGTGATGTATACCGGCGACATTCAGGACCTCAAGCGTTTCAAAGACGATGTGAGCGAGGTGCGCCAGGGCTACGAATGTGGCATCTCCATCAAAGGCTTCAACGAGCTGATTGAAGGCGATAACATCGAAGGCTTCGAGGAAAAGGAAATCAAGCGCACGCTCTAAAATCACTGATTAGCGCGGATTTCAGCGGATTTCACGGATTTTGTAGTCGATTAATTATCAAAAAGGCTGCCTTGTGGGCAGCCTTTTTGCGGTGGATTAAGCTCGGCTATGAGATGACCGGGCAGAATAACAGAAAGGCTTGCCACACGGCAAGCCTTTCTGTTATTAATCGACTACAAAATCCGTGAAATCCGCTAGAATCCGCGCTAATCAGTGGTCTAGAAGAAGAGGAACCGGTGCTTGCGCGGGCGCTTGTGCACCAGCGGCTTGCCTTCCGGGTTGGAACCGCCGATGAAGTGACTCTGGCCGCGCTTATCCTCGCCGTAGCCGGGCTTGCCGGCTTGGGCCTTGAATTTGCGGACGATGAAACCACTACCGGAGCGATTCGAGTCGTACTGGCGGTCGGGGCCCTTGGTGCCGAAACTGGTGTTGCCGGTGCGGGCTTCGAGCAGGGCCAGCTGCTGGTCCTTCTTGGCTTCGTCGGGCGTCATGGCCGCCCGGCGCTGGTTGCGGGCCAACTCCTGCGCGTTATTGCTGTTGGTGCGGGAGGCTTCGGGGGGGGTATTATGCTGGCCGGATTCGGGAAACGCGGGGCCGGTTTGGGCCTGCGCTACAGCGGCGCTACCAATACTCAAAATACCCAGCAGGGTAGCGGCAATCAACTTGTTCATGTCAGCGAGGAAAGAGTGGGAGGAGGAAAGGAGCGTTACGGCCTAACGAATCAGAAAAACGGGTGGTTCCATCCGGAAAGTGAAAGATACTCAGCCGGAGTAGATTCTGAGCGAAGTTCGCAACTTATTTTGATTCGGCTGCTTAAGTGCCCCAAATAAAACGACAACTTTAACCTGAAATGCAAAAACCGCTGCCTGTCGCACGACAAACAACGGTTTTTTCTGGCCGAATGATTCGGAGCCTAGCTGCGGCTGGTGCGCAGCGAATCACGGATTTCCATGAGCAGCTGCTGGTCTTTGGTGGGGCCGGCGGGCACTGCTACTACTTCAACCGGTGCTTTCTTCAGGCTGTTGGCACCCTTCACAATCATGAAAATGATGAAAGCAAGGATGATAAATCCAACTACAGCGTTCAGAAACAGACCCACTTTCATGGGGCCAACATGGATGGCAGAGAAGTCGGGAGCGCCGCCAACCATACCAACCAGCGGCATGATAATATCGTCGGTGAGCGATGCCACGATTTTGCCGAAAGAGGCACCAATGATAACGCCGACCGCCAGGTCGAGCACATTCCCTTTCGAGATAAACTCTTTGAATTCAGAAACAAGTCCCATTGCAGTGAGTATTAGGGTGAGTGAAAAAAATATTCGGGTTAAAGCTATGTATTAAAATACTCAATAACCAGATTACTCTGCAAAGGTGGGAAACTTGTTTTAAGAAAAGGCACGGGTTTCGTCCGACAGGGTCCATCGTCGGTTGAACCGGGACGCTGGCGCGTTCGGCCCCGGCCCGGTGGGGGCTGTATCTTTGGCGGGGCCAACCGTAATCCCAGCCTGACCTTTATGTCCGCCACCTTCGAAAACCTCCTCTACGACCTCGATGCTGCCAGCGGCATCCTCACCATCACCCTCAACCGGCCCACTAAGCTGAACGCGCTGAACGCGGCTACTATCGCCGAAATCGACGCGGCCGTGGAGCAAGCGCTCGACGAGCCGCAGGTGCGCGGCATTATTCTGACGGGCAGCGGCGAAAAGGCCTTCGTGGCCGGGGCCGACATTGCGGAGCTGGCAGCTCTCACGCCCGCGCAGGCCGCCCGCGCCGCCGAGCGGGGCCAGGAAGCTTTCGCCCGCATCGAGGAAAGCACCAAGCCCGTGATTGCGGCCGTGAACGGCTTTGCTTTGGGCGGCGGCTGCGAGCTGGCCATGGCCTGCCACATGCGCGTGGCCTCGGAAAATGCCCGCTTCGGCCAGCCCGAGGTGAATTTGGGCCTGCTGCCAGGCTACGGCGGCACCCAGCGCCTGCCGCAGCTCATTGGCAAGGGCAAGGCTATTGAGCTGCTGCTCACGGCCGACCAGGTGAAGGCCGACGAGGCCCTGCGCCTGGGCCTGGTGAACCACGTAGTGCCCCAGGCTGAGCTGCTGGGTTTCTGCCGGCAGCTGCTGAGCCGGATTCTGGGCAAAGCGCCCGTGGCCGTGGGCCTGGTGCTGGAATGCGTGAACGCGCACTACGACAAGGAAACCGACGGCTACGCGGCCGAAGCGCACGCGTTCGGGCAGGCGTTCGAAACCGACGATTTCAAGGAAGGCACGGCGGCTTTCGTGGCGAAACGGCCGGCGGTTTTCACTGGTAAATAGGGTTGAGGGTTGAGTTTTGCATGGTGAGTTATTTGAAACGCAGCGCTATTTTGACAAGTAAGTAGCCAGAACGAGGTAGAAAGTAGTAAGGCTTTAATAGTCAATTACTTGAATAAAATTCTGCTGCATGTTACTTCTGTCCTGCTACTTAACCTATTCATTCAGTACTCAATATTCAACACTCAACATTCCCTAAATGAGTGTAGCGAAAAAATTAGCCTCGCAAACGGCCGTGTATGGCGTGAGCAGCATTGTGGGCCGGGTGCTTACGTATCTGCTGGTGCCGGTGTATACGCGGGTCTTTGGGCTGGCTGAGTACGGCATCGTGACGGAGCTCTATGCGTATGTTGCTTTCCTGAACATCGTGTTCACCTACGGCATCGAAACCGCTTACTTCCGGTTTGCCAACCGCGAGGGGGCCGACCGACAGGTACTGTACGACCGGGTGCTGAGCCTGCTGCTCGTGACCAGCCTGGGCCTGAGCGGTCTGCTGATGCTGCTGGCCCGGCCGCTGGCCGAGGTGTTGCGCTACCCTGGCCAATCGCGGTACATCATGTGGCTGGCCCTCATTCTGGGGCTGGATGCGGTGGTGGCACTGCCCTTTGCCCGACTGCGACTGGAGAACCGGGCCCGGAAGTTTGCCACCGTGCGGCTGGTGAATATTGCCGTGAACGTGGGACTGAACCTGTTTTTTATCAAGCTGTGCCCTGATGTGCTGGCCGGCAAAGCGTTGCCCCTGTTGCGCCCTCTGGTGGCCGCCGTGTACGACCCGACCCTGGGCGTGGGCTATGTGTTTCTGGTAAACCTCATAGCCAATGCGCTTTACGTACCATTGCTGGCCCGCGAACTGTTCGGGTTCCGGTTTCGGTGGCCCGACATGGCGGTGCTGCAGCCGCTGCTGGTGTATGCCTACCCGCTGATGTTTATGGGCCTGGCGGGCATGGTAAACGAGGTACTCGACCGAATTGTGCTGAAATACTGGCTGCCAGTGGGCTTTTATCCAGGCCTGAGCAACCAAGCCGCAGTGGGCGTGTATGGGGCCTGCTACAAGCTGAGCATCTTCATGTCGCTCGTGATTCAGGCGTTCCGCTACGCGGCCGAGCCGTTCTTTTTTGCCCAGAGCACCGAGAAAAACTCGCCTGCTACTTTTGCATTGGTCTTAAAGTGGTTCACGCTATGCTGTGCCGTCATCTTCGTGGGTATCAGCCTCAATCTGGAAGACTTCGGGCTGATGCTGGGCCCGTCGTTCCGTTCGGGCCTCGGAGTGGTGCCAATACTACTGCTGGCCAACCTATTTCTGGGCGTGTACTACAACCTGTCGGTGTGGTTTAAACTCACTGATAAGACCTACTATGGTACCTACATTGGCGTGGGCGGGGCCGTGCTTACAGTGGCGCTCAACTTCCTGTTGATTCCTTTTCTGGGCTATACGGGCTCGGCGCTGGCCACGCTGGTTTGCTACTTCGGTATGGCTATTTTATGCTGGCGGCTGGGCGAGCGGCACTTTCCGGTGCCGTACCCGGCGCTGCGGCTGGGGCTGTGGCTGCTATTTGCCTCGGGGCTGGTGGCGCTGGGCTGGTACGTACAGCCCGAAGGCTGGTGGGTGCGCCACGCCGGGCACGCGGGCCTCACGCTGGGGTTTGTGGCGGCGCTGTGGCTGGTGGAGCAGCCCCGCCAGGCGATGGC
>JANNDE010000716.1:0-16053 GCA_031387395.1 Hymenobacter sp. | reverse complement strand
TCGAGCACGGCCGAAAGCTGCGGTACGCCGATGCCAGCGATGATGCGCGTGGTGCAGATGGAGCCCGGCCCCACGCCCACTTTCACGCAGTCGGCCCCGGCGTCGGCCAGGGCGCGGGCCCCGGCGGCGGTGGCCACGTTGCCGGCCATCACATCCAGGTTCGGGTAGGCGGCCTTGATGGCGCGCACGGCATCTATCACGCCTTTGGAGTGGCCGTGGGCGGTGTCGAGGCTCACGAGGTCCACGCCGGCTTCGACGAGGGCGGCTACGCGCTGGAGCAGGTCGGGCGTCACGCCCACGGCGGCTCCCACGCGCAGGCGGCCCTGGCTGTCTTTGCTGGCGTTGGGCGAGCGGCGGCGCTTGCGGATGTCCTTATAGGTCATCAGGCCGGCGAGGCGGCCGTCGGCATCCACCAGGGGCAGCTTGTCTATTTTGCTGTCGGTCAGCAGCTGCTCGGCGGCGGCCTGGGTGATGCCGGCCGGGGCCGTAACGAGGTGGGCCAGCGGAATCATCACCGACGTCACGGGCTGGGTGAGGTCCGTTTCGAAGCGTAGGTCGCGGTTGGTGAGAATGCCCTCGAGGACGCGGCCGCCATTCACCACCGGAATACCGCCGATGTTGTGCTTGCGCATCAGCTGGCGGGCGTCGGCCAGGGTGGCGGTGGGCGGCAGGGTGAAGGGGTCCTGAATCAGGGCCGACTCGCTGCGTTTCACGCGGCGCACCTGCTCGGCCTGCGCCTTGATGGACATGTTCTTATGAATGATGCCCAGGCCGCCTTCCTGCGCCAGCGCAATGGCCATATCCGACTCCGTCACGGTGTCCATGGCCGCCGAAATCAGCGGGGTTTGCAGCCGGATGTTGGTGGTGAGGCGGGTGCCGGTGTCGCAGTCGCGCGGCAAAACTTCGGAATAGGCGGGTAGCAGCAGTACGTCGTCGTACGTGAGCGCCTCGAAGGCAATTTTAGGGGTTGCGGAATCCGCCATGGCAAAAGGGGTTGGGGGTTGGGGCCTTTTGCCAGTCAAAGGTACGGTGGGAAGTTGGGTTGGTGGCCCGACTTCCCGCCGTACCATCATTATTCTTTGGTGAATTTGGTGGTGCCCACCGCGCGGGACCGGCCGTGAGGAGACTCGCGGTCGGTCCCGCGCATCATTGCTAAAAAAATGAAACGTGACGCGGCTTTCAGTGAAGTTGTAATAGTCGCCCCCAAACAATTCGCCGCCCTAAACCGTCTTAGCACCTACCATTTGATAATAAATCAACTCTATGTCTGATTCCACTGCCAAAACCTGGTTTATCACCGGGGCCTCGTCGGGCTTCGGTGAAGCCCTGGCCGACTATGTTCTCGAAAAAGGCGACCGCGTGGCCGCCACCTTCCGCAAGGCCGAACAGGCCGATGAATTCACCAAAAAAATCAACGGCCGCACCTTCGGCGTGGTGGCCGATGTCACCAACGAAGCCCAGGTGAAAACCGCCGTGGTCGATGCCCTGGCTCAGTTCGGCCGGCTCGACGTCATCGTGAACAACGCGGGCTACGGCTCGATGGGCAGCATCGAAGAGGTGCCCGCCGAGGAAGTGCACCGCCAGTTCGACGTGAACGTGTTTGGCGCGCTGCACGTGCTGCGCGCTGTACTGCCGCAGCTGCGCAAGCAGCGCTCGGGCCACGTGCTCAACATCACCAGCATCGGCGGGCTGAAAACCTTCCCCGGCGTGGGTATTTACAATGCCTCGAAATTTGCGCTGGAGGCCATTGGCGAGAGCCTGAGCCAGCAGGTGGGCCCGCTCGGCATTAAGGTAACGAATATTGAGCCCAGCGGCTTCCGCACCAAGTGGGCGGGCGAGTCGGCGACCATCGCCACCACCAAAATTGCCGATTACGAGGCCACCGTGGGCGAAAACCTGCGCGGCATCCAGGGCTATAGCGGCAAGCAGCCCGGCGACCCCGTGCGCGCCGCCAAAGCCATGTACGACGTGGTGCGGCTCGAAAACCCGCCCCTGCACCTGCCCCTGGGCAAAGCCGCTGTGAAGGGTGCCCGCGAGAAATTCGCCGGTATCGCTAAGGAGCTGGAGCAGTACGCCGAAGTAGGCGACGCGGCCGATTTCCCGGCCGGGGAGTAGAGAAGCAGAAAGGTAAACTCCCCTCCTTTTTTAAGGAGGGGACATTTCAGCGCAGCTGAAATTGGGGTGGTTACCCTCGTTGAACGGCATTGGAACGGTATTTTACGCCAACAGTTCTAACCTCGTTCAACGACTTTACCACCCCGATTTTCGCTTCGCGAAAATGTCCCCTCCTTAAAAAAGGAGGGGAGTTTGTCGTTCTTGCGCTTTCAATCTGACCCGTTATGCCCCTTTCCGCCAACGACTACGAAGCCACTTCCTGGGAAGACCTGCAACGGCTGCTGTTCCAGGATACCTGGGATGCGCGCATCGGGCGGTTCCGGTCGCCGTTTGTGTATCGGGGCGGCCGCTCGCGGCATTTTCAGCTCGAAACCAGTCTGCAACGGCTGGGGGGCGAGTATCATCAGCTGGAGCATCACCTGCTGCGCAACTTCCGCAAGTATGCTCGCGAAACCGGCCTGCCCGCCGCCACCGCCAGCACCTGGGACTGGCTGGCCCTGGCCCAGCACCACGGCCTGCCCACCCGCCTGCTCGACTGGACGTACTCGCCCTACGTGGCCCTGCACTTCGCCACCGACGACCTCGCCGCTTATCACGAAGACGGCATCATCTGGGCCCTGAATTACGTGAAGGCTGCCGAGCACCTGCCCCAGCGCCTGCGCCAGGCCCTGCAGGCCGAGGGCTCCAACGTGTTCACCTCCGAGCTGCTGCAGCCCGTGAGCAGCAGCCTGCGCGAGCTTCAGGAGCTGCAGGCCGAGCCCTACGTACTATTTCTGGAGCCGCCCAGCCTCGATGAGCGCATCGTACATCAATACGCGCTGTTTTCGCTCATGAGCCAGTCGCAGAGCCAGCTGCACGACTGGCTGGCCAACCGGCCGGACTTGTATTTCCGCATCATCCTACCGGCCCGCCTCAAATGGGAGGTGCGGGATAAACTGGACCAGGCCAACATTACCGAGCGCGTCCTGCTGCCGGGCCTTGGCGGCCTCAGCCGCTGGCTGCACCGCCACTACTCGCCCCGCGCCGACGGCAAAACCTTCCTCGATGAGAACGAGATGCGGTAGGGGCGGGTTGCACCCGCCCGGCGGTCGCACTGTTCGAAATTGGTGTGAGCGCCGGGCGAGTGCAACGTCAAGCAGAATCGGTGCAGCGTTGAACGGAATTGGGGCAACGGGACGAATGCCGGGCGGGTTTCCACTGCCGAATTCAGGCTCAGCCGGGCCCAGCCCACAAGCGGCCGTGCCCGTTATCCATAGCAAAGTCAGCCTGAGCAGTGGGAAGCGGTGTTTCACCTGCTCAGGCTACTGCAATGTTGCCGTGTATTATGTAACTGCTGTTACGCACCCAGGACGAGATGGCGCGGGGCCGTGCTCGGTAGGGCTCCGCCCCGTGCCGGTTATTGGCAGGCAGCTGGCCTGCAGTCGTTGCCCGACACCGCGCCTATCGTGCTAACGGGTGGGCCAGAGGCCCACAAATAATAGACACCGGGCACGGCCCGGCCGGGCACGGCTCCGCGCCATCGCCACCAAGCCGCGTAACATCTATGTAATTGTTGCCAAAGATTGGTAGAACTTAACATTGGGTGGGTTGGCATTGGCGGCTCCGCCGCTTCACTGCCCCAGCCGTTTCTTGGTGAGGCGGGTAGGAATGTGTTCCATTGGCTTGTCGGGCCAGGGGTGGCGCGGGTAGCGGCCCTTCAAATCCTTGCGCACCTCGAAGTAGCCCTTTTCCCAGAAGCTGCGCAAATCGCGCGTTACCTGGGCCGGCCGGCCGCCGGGCGACAGCAGATGCAGCAGCAACGGCACGCGGCCAGCGGCCACGGTGGGCGTTTCGGTGAGGCCGAAAAGCTCCTGTAATTTCACGGCCAGCACGGGGGCGGCCGGGTCGCTATAATCGAGGGTGATGTGCGAGCCGCTGGGTACTTCCAGCGCGGCCGGGGCCAGGCGGTCGAGCTCCTGGCGCTGGTTCCAGCCGCCGGGCAGGCGGGCCAGGAGTGGCTCGTGCAAGTCGAGGCGCTGCACCTGGTCGAGGGTTTTGAGACCGGTGAGGTGCGGCCCGAGCCAGGCGGCCAGCTGGTGGGTTAGCGTGGCATCGTCAAAAACTGGCCATGGTTCTGCCACATCGGAAGCGGGGAAGTGCAGCCGCAGAAACGCCAGCCGCTGCTGCAACTGGCGGGCGGCGGGCGTCCAGTTCAGCTTGCTCACGCCGGCTTCCTGCAAATAGTCGAGCAGGGCGCGGGTCACCAGCGCTGCATCGGGCTGGCCGATGACTTTTTCATCGAGCAACAATGCCCCCAGGCGGCGCACCCGGCGGCCGGTTACGCGCTGGGTGTTGGCATCGTAGCGCACCTCGTCGGTGGTCGTAATCTGGTCGGCGAAGGCCAGTTCCAACTCATCCTGGCCGAGCGGCGCGGCCAGCGTGGCGCGCGGAGCCGAGGCCGTGCCCGCTAGGTGCGCCACCGCGAAAAACGTGGCCTGCGGGTCCACGTCGGTGGTGTTCAGGCTCACGCGTTGGCCGGTTACCAGGCGCAGCCGGTCGGGGGTTTCGCGCTGGGCCAGGCGGTCGGGGTAGGCCAGGGCGGTGAGCAAGCCGATGGGTGAATGGGTGAATGAGTGAGTGGGTGAATTTTCAGTTTTGCCCAGGCGGCTGGTGAGGTTGCGGGCCACGTCGCGCACGCGCTGCAGGGTGGCGTGGTGCAGGGTCAGGCCGGGCAGGGGCGGCCGGCCACTTTGCAGGGCTTCGAGGCGCGGGCGCAGGTCGGGCGGGGCGGGGCGGGTATCGGTGGGAGCGGCCCAGCGCAGCAGGTCGCGCTCGGCTAATAGCGCGGCCAGCGACGCGGCGGCCGCGCCGTGGCCCAGCTCCTGCCCGCGCACCACCAGGTGGCCCAGGCGCGGCGGCAGGCCAAGGGCGGCAAGCTTGCGGCCGTGCGCCGTTGGCTTGAAGGAGTTAAAAGTTAAAAGTGAAGAGTTAAAAAGCGGCTGATTTTCCGCTGTTATTTTAACTTTTAACGCTTCACTTTTAACTCCCTCCAAGGCCCCCAGCCTCACCAGCAGCTCCCGCGCCTGCCCAAACGCCGCCGTCGGTGGCATGTCGAGCCAGCGCAGGCTGGTGGGCTCGGCCGCGCCCCAGAGGGCCAGCTCCAGGGCCAGGCTGCTGAGGTCGGCGGTGTGGATTTCGGGCGGGCGGTGGGCGGGCAGGTTGTGGTGCTCGGCTTCGGTCCAGAGGCGGTAGCAGGTGCCGGGGGCGAGGCGGCCGGCGCGGCCCCGGCGCTGGTCGGCGGCGGCGCGGGCCACGGGCACGGTTTCGAGGGTGGTGAAGCCGGTGCGCGGCACGAAGCGCGGCACCCGCGCAAAGCCGCCATCAATCACCACCCGCACGCCTTCAATGGTGAGGCTGGTTTCGGCAATGCTGGTGGCCAGGATGACCTTGCGGCGCCCGGCTTTGGCGGGGCGCAGCGCCGCATCCTGGACTTCGAGGGGCAGCTCGCCGTGCAGCAGGTGCAGGTCGATGTTATCCGCTAATGATTCGAGCTTGCGGGCGCTGCGCTGCAGGTCGCCCACGCCGGGCAGGAACACCAGAATGTCGCCTTCCGGGTGCGTATTCAGCGCTGCTTTCACCTGCGCGGGCACCAGCTCGGCCAGCCGCTCGTTGGGCTTGTTGGGCAGGGCCGAAGCCCGGCGCGGGTCGAGGTAGTGCGTATCAATCGGAAACAGAAAACCGGCCGACGACACCACCGGCGCGGGCAGCCACTGCCCCAGCCGCTGGGCTTCCAGCGTGGCGCTCATTATCAGAATCCGCAGCTCGGGCCGCAGCACGGCCTGCACATCCAGGGCCAGCGCCAGGCCCAAATCCGCGTTCAGGCTGCGCTCGTGAAATTCGTCGAACACCACCGCTGCCACGCCCTCCAGCGCCGGGTCGTCCTGAATCATACGCGTGAGAATGCCCTCGGTGATGACCTCCACGCGGGTTTCCTGGCTCACCTTGCTATCGAGCCGCACCCGGTAGCCGATGGTGCGGCCCACCGGCTCGCCCAGCAGCTGGGCCAGGCGGGCGGCGGCCCCGCGCACGGCCAGCTGGCGCGGCTCCAGCACCAGAATTTTATCGTCCGGGTGGCGCCATTCGGCCGCTAATAGCTCCAACGGCACCACGGTGGTTTTGCCCGCGCCGGGCGGTGCTTCGAGCACCACGCGGGAGTGGTCAGCCAAGGCAGCCCGCAGCGCGGGCAGCGCCGCGAGGATGGGCAGGTTGGGGAGGGGCGGCAGGACGAAGGCGTTGGGCATCGGCCCAAAATTACGGCTGCCGGCTTGAGGAGTCGGTTGCTGCCTGTCGGCTGCTACACTCGCTGCATGGGCCAGAGCTCTACCTGCACCGGGCCGCCGGCGTGCACCACGGGCGGGCCGGCCGGCGTGGGCAGGCCGTGGCCTTCCAGCAAGTTCGACTCCAGATGCAGCACCTGGACCGCGCTGAGGGGCCACGGCGCGTGCGCCACCCGGCCCCGGTAGAGCTTGGTCCGGGCCTTGTTGCTGGTATAGAGGCAGTAGCGTTCGGTGAGAAAAAAGGCCAGCGACCCGGGCTCGGCGGGTGGCAGCGGCGTGCCCAGCTTCCAGGTAGCCCGGAAGGTGGCGGGCGGCGCGCCGCCGTGGGTGCGGGTGGCCGTAAACTGCCGCAAGCCGGCGCTGGGGCGGTCGAGGCGCATCTCGGCGCGCAGGTAGGGCAGGTTGAAGAACGTGCGGGCCACCCACACGGCCAACGCATTGGTGGCATCGAGCGAGAAAAACCACACGCCGGGCACGCCATCGAGGTGCACGTAAGTCCGCACGTTCAACTCCAGAAACTCGTGAGTGCCCGGCACGGCCGGCGTGTAGCGGGTGCGCACCTTGCTCATCTCGAAGGGCACGATGGCAATCCAGGCCTGTCCCTCGTGGGTGTCGGGGCGCAGCCGGGGTGGCAGGTGGGCCTGCAGCAGCTCGGCGGGCACGGGCCAGTGCAGAAACAGCAGCTCGCTCCACTGCTGGCGCAGCAGCGGCGCGCCGGTGGGCCGCTCGCGCAGGGCCAGGCGGGCCGAAAGCGCCACGGCATCGGGCGAGCGGGAAGGGGTGGGGGGCAGGGGTAAATCGAGCATGAGCGCGGATGGAAGGGTAGTGCCCGTCCTAAACGCAAACCGCCGCCTGGCCGCCGTGTTTGCGGAATAGTCGCGCCGCCTTAGTACTCAGTCATAGGTAGCAAGTAGTAAGAATGAAGATAAAGTGCCGGTAAGGCAAGCGGGAATTCTTACTCCTGATGTTACGCAGCTTGGTGGCGATGGCGCACGGCCCTACCGGGTACAACCCCGCGCCATCTCGTCCTGGGTGCGCAACATCAGTTACTACTTGTTGCTTGATTATCAGTGCATATCTTTAATACACCGGAAAATCCGGGTCGACCCGGGCAGCCCAGGCGTCGACGCCGCCGCGCAGGTTCAGCACGTTGGTGCGGCCCAGGTGGCGCAGGTAGCTCGCCGCGTGGGCCGAGCGCACGCCATGGTGGCAGATGACGACGACCGGCCCCTCGGTGCGGATTTCGGCGGCGCGGCGAGGCAGCTCGTCCAGGGGCACGAGCAGGCTGCCGGGCAGGTGGCAGTAGTCGAATTCCATCTCCTCGCGCACATCAATGAGCTGGAGGTCGTCGCCGGCCCGCAGGCGGCGGTGCAGGTCTTCGGGACTGAGGTCGAGAGGTTGGGGAGGCATGCGCGCGGGGTTAAGATGCAAAAATAGGCCTGCGGGGCACTATCTTGCGGCGTTCATTACCGGCGGGCCTTCGTGAGTTTGTTTCTGACGTTTGATATTTCCGGCGCATTTGCCCAGTACTGGCAGGCCACCACGGCGCTGGAGCTGGTGGCCGTAGCCACGGGCTTTGCCTGCGTGTGGCTGGCCGCCCGCGAGTCCATCTGGAACTTTCCGGTAGCCATAGTTAGCTGCCTGCTCTACGTGTTCGTCTATTTTGAGGCGAAGCTCTACGCCGACTGCGGCTTGCAAGGCTTGTTTATCCTGCTCAGCGGCTATGGCTGGTACGAGTGGCTCTATGGCGGCAGCAACGCCACCGAGTTGGGCGTGACGCACACCCCCGGCCGCGAGTGGCTGCTGGGGGCGGCCTTCGCCGGGCTGTTCACGCTGGGTTTCGGCTACTACCTGCACCGCCACACCGACGCGGCCTTTCCCTATCTCGACAGCTTCACCACGGCCGGCAGCATCGTGGCCCAGTACCTGCTCACCCGCAAGCGCCTCGAAAACTGGCTGCTCTGGCTGCTGGTTGATGTGATTTACGTGCCGGTGCTTTGGTATAAAGCGTTATACACTACCAGTTTGCTCTACTTTCTGTACCTGGCCCTGGCGGCCTACGGCTACTGGCAGTGGCGCCGCGAGCTGCGGGCCGCGCTCCGGCCGCTCGCCGCTGCACCAGAGGTGCCGCTGGCATAATCGTTCTATCTACCCTGCCGGCCTGGGCTGGTGGGTTTTTCCCCGGCACCTTGCGCCGGCTGCATTTTATCCTTTCGCAATTGTCTTTCTCACGAGTCATTTTCCTGCTTCTCCGTTGCTGCGTGTTTCCCTGACTGGCCCCGAATCGACGGGCAAAACGACGCTGGCCGCCCAGTTGGCGGCGCATTATGGTACCACTTGTGCCCCGGAGTATGCCCGGGAGTACCTGGCCGCCTCCGGCCCGCACTATTCGTTCGAAGACCTCGAAGAAATTGCCCGGGGCCAGCTGGCCGCCGAGGCCACGGCCGTGGCCGCCGCCGAAGCCCGGGGCCACCGCGTCGTGTTTTTTGACAGCGACCTGCTGGTCATCAAAATATGGTTTGAGCACTCCTTCGGCACCTGTCCGGAGTGGATTCTCGACTCGATTGCCCACCAGAAGTACGACCTGGTGCTGCTGATGGGCGTGGACTTGCCCTGGGAGCCTGACCCGCTGCGCGAGCATCCGCACCTGCGCCAGCACTTCTACAACCTCTACCAGCGCGAGCTGCGCGAGTACATGTTCAACTTCGCCGAAGTAGCGGGCGAATACGGCCGCCGCTTCACCCACGCCTGCTTTTTGGTGGATGAGCTGCTGCGCCCGGCCGAGCACGCCCTGCCGGTACTGGAAGAGCCCCGCCCACCCTACCGCACCCCGGGCTATACGCTGGCCACGCCCGAGTGCCGGGCCACGTTCAGCCCGCGCGGGGCCGAGCTCACCAGCTTCATGGCCAACGCCGACGGGCTGGAATACCTCTGGTCGGGCGACCCGGCCGTGTGGGGGCGGCACGCGCCGGTGCTGTTCCCGCTGGTGGGCCGCCTGCCCGGCGATGCCTACCACTACCAGGGCCGCGATTACCGCCTGCCCCAGCACGGCTTCGCCCGCGACCAGGAGTTTGCCGTGTTGCGCCAGAGCGCCACCGAGCTGGTGTTCCGGCTGCAGCACGACGAGCGCACGCGCGCCATTTTCCCTTTCGCCTTCGAGCTGCTGATTACCTACACGCTGCGGGGGGCGCAGCTGAGTGTGCGCTGGGACGTGCGCAACCCCGCGCCCGACCAGCCGCTGCTCTTCAGCATCGGGGCGCACCCGGCGGTGTGCTGCCCGCTGCTGCCCGGCGAGCAGTTCGAGGACTACTACTTCGCCTTCGACCACCCCGTGACCCTGGAGCGCCACCTGCTGGCCGGCGGCCTGCTCACCGGCGAAACGGCCCGCGTGCTCACCCAGGGCCAGGAGCTGCCGCTCAGCTACGAGCTGTTTGCCGATGACGCGCTGGTGTTCAAGCACTACGACTTTTCGCGGCTCACGCTGCGCTCGCGCAAGTCGGCGCGCTTCGTGCGCTTCCAGTTCAATGGCTTCCCCTACCTCGGCCTCTGGACCAAGGGGCCCGGCGCGAATTTCGTGTGCGTCGAGCCCTGGTACGGCATCGCCAGCCCCGCCGGCGAGCCGGGCGAGCTCAGCGAAAAAGAAGGGATTCTGACCCTGGAGCCCGGGCAGTCGTTCACGGCCACGTATTCGATGGAAATCGGGTAGGCGCTGCGCTTAATTAGGAATGAAGAATGAGGAATGAGGAATGAAAATTTAACCAGTTTGGCAATTCCTCATTCCTCATTGTCAATTCTTCATTAAGCCGCAGGCGTCATATCTCCACTTTCCGCCGGTTATACTCGGGTTCCCAGTCGTTGATGGGGCGTGAGATGCCGGGGGGCAGGTCGAGGTCGGGCAGGCCGGGGTCGTGGGGTTCGCCACCGTCGTCGTCGCCATCGGTAGGTGGGGAGGGCGGCAGCACGCGCCGCCGCCGGGGCAGCACCAGCACAAACAAAAAGAAGGCACAGAAGGCAACGGCGTAGACTAAGCTAATCATGGCGAAGGGGGCTAAAGCGGTGCAGACCTGTCAACGCAGGCATCCGGCCCAACGTTGTGCTGGCCGACGTCCCTAAATTAACTGACAGGCGGGAAACCGCCAAGCGCCGCGCAGGTTTGCCGCCGCCAAATTTGCGGGCGCGTGCGGTGCGGCAGCCGGCGCGGCCTTACCTTTGCGCCATGTTTAGGGGTGCTGATGTTGTGCACGACATCGGCTGAGATGATACCCATCGAACCTGAACCGGGTAATGCCGGCGAAGGGAAATAAACAATCCACGGACGATTCCGCGGCCGCTCCGACCCCTGGGGCGACGGCGCGTTCCACTTTTTACCTCGCTTTTTTCTTGAAAACTGTACTCTTCGCGGGTGCCGCCCTGTTGGGGCTGGCCACCGCGCCGGCGTGGGCGCAAGGCCCCGTGTCCGGCCTCCTGCGCACGGCCAACGACCAGGCCGTGCCCGGGGCCACCATTCGCCTCGACGGCCAGCCCGTGGGGGCCACCGCGCCCGACGGCACGTTTGCGCTGCCCGCCGTGCCGGCCGGGGCGCACCAGCTCAGCTTCACGGCGCTGGGGTTTAGCCCGATAACGGCCAGCGTGACCGGCCAGGCCGCCGCCCAGCAGCTGCCGCCGCTGGCCCTCGAAGCCAGTAGCAGCGTGACGCCCGAAGTGCTGGTAACGGCCTCGCGGGCCAACGAGCGTACCGCCACGGCCTACACCAACCTCAGCAAGCCGGACCTGGCGAAACAGAATTTTGGGCAGGATTTGCCCTATCTGCTCAACCAGACGCCTTCGGTGGTGGTGAACTCCGACGCCGGGGCGGGCGTGGGCTACACCGATATCCGCATCCGGGGCACGAGCAACACGGGCATCAACACCACCATCAACGGCGTGCCGCTGAACGACCCGGAGTCGCACGGCGCGTTTCTGATTAACCTGCCCGATTTGGCCTCGTCCATCAACTCGCTCCAGATTCAGCGGGGCGTGGGCACCAGCCAGAACGGCGGCGCGGCCTTCGGGGCCAGCCTGAACATCAGCACCCTCGACAACCGCCGTGAGGCCTACGCCGAAACCCAGAACACCTACGGCTCCTACCAGACCTGGAAAAACAACGTGGCCTTCGGCACGGGCCTGCTTAACGGGCATTTTACGGTGGACGGGCGCTTGTCGCGCATTGCCTCCAATGGCTACATGAACCGGGCGGCGTCGGATTTGAAATCGTACTACTTCGCCGCCGGCTACCAGGCCAACAACACGCTGCTGAAGTTCATCACCTTCTCGGGCCGCGAAAAAACCTACCAGGCCTGGAACGGCGTGCCCGAGCCGGCCATCACCGGCGACCGCGCCCAGCTGCAGTCCTACATCGACAACGGCGAGCTGAGCCTGGCCGATGCCTCCCGCGCCCTGGCCGAAGGCCGCCGCTACAGTTCCTACACCTACGGCAACCAGACCGACAATTACCAGCAGAACCACTACCAGCTGCACCTCTCGCAGGGCCTGGGCCGCAGCTGGAGCCTGGGCGCGGCGCTGCACCTCACGCGCGGCTTCGGCTACTACGAGAGTTTCCGGGCGGGGCGCAAATTCGCCAACTACGGCCTGCCCAACGTGGTCATCGGCACCCAGACCCTGACCAAAACCAACCTCGTCGACCGCAAGTGGCTCGATAACAACTTCTACGGCGGCACCCTGGCTCTGAACTATCAGCCTGAGGGCGGCAAGCTGCAGGCCACCGTGGGCGGGGCCTGGAACCGCTACGACGGCGACCACTACGGCGAAATTATCTGGGCCCAGTACGCGTCGACGAGCTTTCTGAACCAGCGCTACTACTTCAACAACGCCGTGAAGACCGACTACCATGCCTATGCCCGCGCCACCTGGCAGGTGCTGCCGGTGCTGGGCATCTACGGCGACGTGCAGGTGCGCCACATCGACTACCGCATCGACGGGCTGGAGCCCCAAAACCAGGACGTGACCACCCGCGCCCGCTACACGTTCTTCAACCCCAAGGCCGGGGCCACGCTCGCCCTCGGCCACGGCCAGCAACTCTACGCCAGCGTTGCGGTGGGCCAGCGCGAGCCCGTGCGCTCCGACTTCACCGACCGCCCCGTGGGTGCCCAGGCTGCCCAGGCCGAGCGCCTCGCAGACTTCGAGGGTGGCTACCGCCTGAGCCGTACCGACCTGGGGTTGCTGGGTCCGAACGGGGTATTACGCCTCGAAGCCAACGGCTTTTACATGAGCTACCAGAACCAGCTGGTGGCCACCGGCCAGCTCAACGACGTGGGTACGGCCCTGCGCACCAACGTTGCCCGCAGCTACCGCCGCGGTGTGGAATTGTCCGGCTTCATCTCGGCCAGTGATAAAATTAGTTTCAGCACGACGCTCACCTTGAGCCAGAACCGCATTTTGGATTATCAGGACGTGACGTACGATGCTAATTTTGAGCCGGTGCGGGCAGCGGCGCGCACGTCTGCTATTTCCTATTCGCCCGGTGTGGTTTCGGCCCACACCCTCGAAGGCCAGCCGCTGAAAGGCTTGCGCCTGGCGCTGCTGCTGAAAACCGTGGGCCGCCAGTACCTCGATAACTCCGAGAACAAAAACCGCAGCCTCGACCCGTACAACACGCTCGATTTCCGTCTGCGCTACACGCTGCACCCGTCGTTTATGAAGGAGCTGGAGCTGGGCCTGCTCGTGAACAACCTGCTCAACCGTGAGTATTCGGCCAACGGCTATACCTACAGCTACCTCGGGGCCAGCGGCAACCAGGAAACCTTCAACTGGTTCTACCCACAGGCCACCCGCAACTACCTGGCCTCGGTGGGGCTGAAGTTTTAGCGGATTGCACAGCACGGTTGTGCCCCGCCCGCCTGGCGCACAACCACGATGGCTAATAAGCCGCGAGTAAGAACAGCCCGGATATGCGCCGCACGTCCGGGCTGTTTTTTGCTCGCGGCTTTGGGGGGGGCAATGGACTGGGTAGCCTGAAATTTTAGCGGCGGATACGCCGGCCGGCTGGCCGCGTCGTATACTGCCCCCATGATTCCACTTATCACCCAAACTCCCCGCCTCCAGATTCTGGCGGCCAGCCGTGCCCTGCTCACGGCCGAGCTTCACAAACCCCAGTACTTTCCGATACTCCTCGGGGCCGTTTTGCCCACCGACTGGCCCCCCGGCCAGTACGACCGCCCCGCCCAGGAGTACTTTCTGGAGCAGCTGACGGCCGGCGGCCGCGCTGCCGCCGGCTGGTACGGCTGGTACGCCCTGCGCAAGGCCGACGATACCGCCCCGCGCACGCTGGTGGGCGCCGGGGGCTTCATGGGCCCGCCCGATGCGGCGGGCACGGCCGAAATCGGCTACTCCATCGCGGCCGACTGGCGCGGCCAGGGCCTGGGCACCGAGCTGGTGGCCGGCCTGCTACAGCAAGCCGCCGACACCGGCATGGTGCGCCGTCTGATTGCCCACACCACGGCCGACAACCCCGCTTCGCAGCAGGTGCTGCTGCGAAGCGGCTTTGCCCCGGCCGGCCCCGCCGACGACGGCCAGCTGCGCTACGAGCGGGCGGTGCAGCCCGCGCCGCCGCCCGTGCTGCCCGCTGGCGCGTAACGGAACGCGGGCCGCGCCGTATTGCCGCGTGAGCCGGCGCGGCAGCCGCCCCGTTGGCTATTCTCATCCACTTACTCTTCGTGCTATGAACCGTCTGTTGCTTTTCGTAGTGCTCCTGCTGGGAGCCGTTGGGGCCGGGTCCGTGGCGGCCCAAACCGGCGCGGCCGGCCTGCCGCCCCGTCCCACGCCCTTCAAATTCGTGAACGACCAGGCCCGCCTGCTGGCCCCGGCCGATGCTAAAAAGCTCGACAGCGGCCTGCGCCGCTACGCCGACAACACTGGCACCCAGATTGTGGTGGTGACCGTGCCCTCGCTGGGCGGCCGCCCGGTGGCCGACTACGCCCGGGCCCTCGGCACCGCCTGGGGCGTGGGCCAGCGCGACAAGAACAACGGTATCGTGCTGCTGCTGAGTGTACAGGAGCACCAGGTGTCCATTCAGCCCGGCAGCGGGCTGGCAAGTACCATCACGCCGGAAGTCATCAGCCGGGCTATCGGTGAGATGACGCCGGGCTTCAAGCAAAACAACTATTTCGCCGGCCTGCGGGCGGGTTTGAATACGCTGATGGCCACGGCCAACCCCAGCTCGGTGAAGGCTACCACGGCCGCGGCTACCGCTGCGGCCGTCACTACGGGAGCCGCCGGGAATACGGCTTCAACTGAAACTGCGGCCGGCAACCTCGCGGCCGGCAATCAGCCGTATCCGGCTACCGGCAACGAGCCCGTGGCCGCCACGCCCGCCGAGCCGGTTTCGTCGGGCCCCGGCATCGGTACGCTGCTGCTTGGGGCGCTTGTGGCTGGCGGTATTCTGTGGTTCGTGGTGCGCCTGTTTCGGGGCCGTAGTGTGGCGGCCGGCAGTCAGGCCAGCAGCCCAAACGGCACCCCCAACTTCCTGCCCAACCGGCCCAATGGCCCCACCGGCGGCAACTATGGCCAGAACCCAGGCGGCGGCATGGGCGTGGGCGGCATGCTGGCCACTGGCGCGGCCGCGGCGGCTGGTGCGTACCTGGGCAACCGCATGGCGTCGGGCCACGAGACTTCGGGCAACAACCTGGTGAACGATGGCAACAATGCCGGCAACACCTTGGGCGGCGCTGGTGCGGCGGGTGCTGGCGCGGCGGGTGCGGGCGCGGCCGGTGCGGGCAGCGACTACTTCAACTCCCGCGATGGCAGCGGCAGCGCCGACAATGCGGCCCCCGATTACTTCTCCGACGCCAACACGGTTCCGGATACGTCGAACGACTTCTTCTCGTCCGACGATAATGCCTCCTCGTATGACGACACTTCGTCGGGCGACACCGGCGGCGGGGACTTCGACAGCACCAGCGACAACAGCGGCTCGTGGTAGCCGCCCGCGATTTGAACCGCATCACCAGAAAATAGCTCCGGGGCACATAGCCGCCGGGGCTATTTTTTGGTTGGGGCTGGCCCAAATCGCGGGCGGTGGCCGGGGCTTATTCGGGAATGGCTATATCTTTCGCCGCTATCCGGCGTGTTGGCCGTAGCTGTTGCTTGCCGCCGATGCCGCGCTTTTCCTTCTTCTTAGCCAAGCCCGCGGGCTTTTGCCAATGATGCCTGCTCAATTCTCCGCACCCACTATTGCCCCGCTGCTCGAAACCACCCGCCTGCGCCTGCGCGGCTTTCGGGCCGCCGATTTCGACCCCTGGCTTGCGCTGAGCCGCACACCAGCCTACTACCGCTACTTTGGCAACGAGCCCATGCCGGCCGAGGAAATGTGGAAGCTGCTGCTGCGGAGCGCCGGGCACTGGGCCATTATGGGGTTTGGCTTCTGGGCGGTGGAGGAAAAGGCCAGTGGGCAGTTTTTGGGGGCCGTGGGCTTCCTGCACCTGAAGCGCGACCTTGACCCGCCGCTGGGCGACGCGCCCGAAATCGGCTGGGTGCTCGACCCCGCCGTGCACGGCCAGGGCTACGCCAGCGAGGCCGTGGCCGCCGCCCTGGTCTGGGGCCGAAGCCACTTCGGCCCGGTGCGCAC
>JANNDE010000686.1:0-2653 GCA_031387395.1 Hymenobacter sp. | reverse complement strand
GAGGTCGGCAACACGCCCTGGATGGCGGGCAGCAGGTCATCGAGCCCCACCACGCGGGAGCCGCTGGCCGGCGCGGCCTGGGGGCGCGTGGGTTCGGCGGGCGGCAGCAGGCGCACGCCCGGGCTGTTGGCGTCGGCATCGAGCGGGCTGGGGATGATGCCCGGCGCGGGCCAGGCGGGTGCGGCCGTGGCGGCCGATGCGGGACTACTCGGGTCGGATTCGGCCTCGCCGGCCGGCAGGTGCGGGTACACGGCCAGCACCGGGTGCCGGGCGGCCAGCTGGTACACCAGCGGCAGGGTAGGGGGCAGGGCCGCGCCGCCGAGCACGGCCACGGTGGGGTCGGCGTCGTCCCAGGCCAGGAGCAGGATGGAAAAGTCGGTCGGATTCATGAGCAGCAGCGGAGAGGCGAACGGCGCGCCATCCAGGGCGAAACACCGGGCGGCGCGCCGTTCGGCGAAAACTTCCCCAATGCTACGGCGCGGGGGCCACATCTCGCCGAAAATTCCTTTCCGGCGGGGGTTAGGAAAGTATCTTGCAAACGTAAGCTGGCCCCAGCCGGCACGCCCAAACTTCTTTTGGTGGCATTGGCCGATGCTTTTGCCTTTTGTTAAGAATTAGCTCATGGATACCTCTATTCAGGAAAATAACTACATGGTGAACGACCTGGCGGCCCAAAGCCACCAGGAACATTATCCCGGCGAAATTATTCGGGCCGACGAGCTCGACGGCCACCGCTTCCTCTTCAATTGCCAAAACGGCGTGCGACTTTTATTGCACGTGCTCAGCGATAAAATTCTGCGCTTCCGCTACCTCACCGACGGGCCTTTAAACGCCGACTTTTCCTACGCCGTGCCCGCCGATGCCGTGTCGCGCCTGGCCCCGGCGCTGGTCGAGTTTCGCGAGAAGCCCGACCACTACCGCCTCACCACGGCGCGGCTCATCTGTATTATTCAGAAGGAAAACCTGAAGGCGCGGGTGCTCGACCGCTCCGGCACCATCCTGAGCGATGATGAGAAGGGCTTCCACTGGGAGTACGACTACGACACCGGCAACGACATTGTGAAGATGAGCAAGCAGGTGCCCGCCGGCGTGCACTATTACGGCCTCGGCGACAAGCCCGACAACATGAACCTGCGCGGCAAGCGCTTCACCAACTGGGGCAGCGATACCTACGGCTACGTGAAGGGCTCCGACCCGCTGTATAAGAACATCCCGTTCTACCACGTGCTGCACCAGAAAATCGGGCACGGCATTTTCTTCGATAACACCTTCAAGGCCAGTTTCGACTTCTCGGCCGAGCGCGCCGACGTGACCAGCTTCTGGGCCCAGGGAGGCGAGCTGAACTACTATTTCATCTACGGCCCCACCCTGCTGGAGGTGACCCAGGAATACACCCTGCTCACCTGCCCGCCCGAGCTGCCGCCCCTCTGGACGCTGGGCTACCACCAGTGCAAGTGGAGCTACTTCCCGGAGGCCAACGTGAAGGAAATCGCGAGCGGCCTGCGGGATAGAAAAATCCCCTGCGACGCCCTCTACCTCGATATCGACTACATGGAGGGCTACCGCTGCTTCACGTGGAGCAAGGCGCACTTCCCCGAGCCCAAGCGCATGGTGCAGGAGCTGGCCGCCGACGGCTTCAAAACCATCGTCATCATCGACCCCGGCATCAAAATCGACCCCGAGTACTCGGTGTACAAGGAGGGCGTGGCCAACGACTACTTCTGCCGCCGCGCCGATGGCCCGCTGATGAAGGGCTCGGTGTGGCCCGGCCTCTGCAACTTCCCCGATTTCACCGCGCCCAGGGTGCGCGAGTGGTGGGCCGGGCTGTTTCAGGAATTGATTCAGGACATCGGCGTCAAAGGCGTGTGGAACGACATGAACGAGCCGGCGGTGTTCGAGAAGGGCACCTTCCCGCCCGATGTGCGCTTCGACTACGACGGCCACGCGGCCTCGCACGCCAAGGCCCATAACATCTACGGCATGCAGATGGCCCGCGCCACCAACGATGGCGTGAAGCGCTTCAGTTTCCCCAACCGGCCCTTCACCATCACGCGCAGCACCTACAGCGGCGGCCAGCGCTACTCCTCGGGCTGGACCGGCGACAACATCGCCAGCTGGGAGCACCTTTGGCTGGCCAACATCCAGTGCCAGCGCCTGAGCATCTCGGGCTTCAGCTTCATTGGCTCCGATATCGGCGGCTTCATCGATACGCCCACTGGCGAACTTTATGCCCGCTGGATTGCCCTGGGGGCCTTCCACCCGTTCTTCCGCACCCACTCCTCCGGCGACCACGGCGACCAGGAGCCCTGGAGCTTCGGCGATGAGGTAACCGACCTGGCCCGCCACTTCATCGAGCTGCGCTACCGCCTGCTGCCCTACATGTATACCGCCTTCTGGCAGTATGCCACCCAGGGCACGCCCATGCTGCGCCCCCTCACCTTCCTCGACCAGAACGACACCGAAACCTACCTGCGCATGGCCGAATTCGGCCTCGGCGACCACCTGCTCATCTGCCCCATCACCCAGCCCGGGGCCGATGGCCGCTGGATGTACCTGCCCCGCGGCGACTGGTTCTACTACTGGACCGATGCGCCCCAGGCCGGCGGCAGCGAAGTCTGGGCGGCGGCCGACCTCACCCGCATTCCGCTCTTCG
>JANNDE010000658.1:0-21171 GCA_031387395.1 Hymenobacter sp. | reverse complement strand
CATCTTTACCGCAGCAGTAGACCAATCGATTGGAATGCGTTGCGCGGTAAAGATGCTTCGCTGCGCTCTGCATGATGTTCTCTTGCATGAGGTTCTATTGTCCGTTCAACTACCCCTTAAACCCACTCTGCTCGACCTGCCGGATGGCGGCCACGATATTCGGGTAGGCCCCGCAGCGGCAGAGGTTGCCGCTCATCCACTCGCGCACGCTGTCGTCGGTTTTGGCGTGGCCTTCCTTCAGGCAGGCCACGCCCGACATAAGCTGGCCCGGCGTGCAATAGCCGCACTGAAACCCGTCGTGGTCGATGAACGCCTGCTGCAGCGGGTGCAGCTCCTCACCTTTGGCGAGGCCCTCCACGGTGGTGATTTCCTTGCCCTGGGCCATCACGGCCAGCGAAAGGCAGCTGTTCACGCGCTTGCCGTCCACGAGCACCGTGCAGGCCCCGCACTGGCCGTGGTCGCAGCCTTTTTTGGTGCCCGTGAGGTCGAGGCGCTCGCGCAGAGCGTCGAGCAGCGTCACGCGGGGTTCGGCCTGAATGGTGCGGATGGTGTCGTTTACTTTCAGGCGCATTTCGGTCACGCCCTCCACCTTTTTCGACATCGCCGTGAGGCGTTCGGCCTGGCTGATGAGCGGCGGGGCCAGGGCCAGGCCCAGCAAGCCCCCGGCCTGCTTTATAAAGGAGCGGCGGCCGTCCTGCTCGGGCTGGTCGGCGGCCGCTTGGTCGGGCGTGTTGGTATCCATCATAGCAGTAACAAGGGGCTGAATTGATAAAGCAAACCGTCTCGGGGGCCTTTGGTTGGCGCGCAGCGAAGGGCGTGGTCCTGCTTAGTTCAACCATCTCTTACGCTAATGCAATTGTCCGGGGTTGCCTTTCGATATGAATTTCCGGTGAGTTTTATATTTAATGTCCGCTGAATTCGTGTAAAATTCAATAAATGAAGTGGATATCTATTTAAAATGCCGGGCTTGCCTGGGTTGCTGAAATCCGGGCCGCGCGCTTTGCCACGGCGGCCCCACGTGCCGGCGGCGGCTACTCGAAGCGCAGATAGGGCCGCATTTTTTCCACGTCTTCCGGCTTCAGCACGGGCACCTTTTTCAGGTCCTCCAGGCTGTGGAAGGGGCCGTGCTGCTGGCGGTAGGCCACGATGAGCCGCGCCCGGGGCTTGCCGATATAAGGGTGCAGGTACAACTCCTCGAAAGGCGCCGTATTCACGCTCACCGCCTGCGGCGCGAAGCCAGGGGCCACAAAAGTGTACTTCTTCAGGCTGTCGCGCAAGTCGGGCGCGTCGCGCAGCACGAAGACTTCATCAAGCTGGTCTTCGCGCAGGTAGCCGCCGAGTTGGTTGCGGTACTTCACTACCCACTTCGCCCGTCCCGACCCAATGCCGCGAATCTGCATCAGCTGCGTGGTGTCGGCCCGGTTGAGGTCGAAGGGCTGGAGGTTGCGGGGCTTGCGCGGGAACTTGCCGGGCGCGGCTTCGCCGCTGGCGTTGGCGAAGGGCGGGAACTTGCCATCGGGGCCGGGCCGGTTGCTGGCGTACCCACGCCTGGGGGCCTCGTCGGGCAACTGCACGAACGGAGCCAGGCGCTGGTACACCGAGTCATCGAGCCCGTATATCTTCTTCAGCTGGGCCTTGGCTTTGAAGCCGCCGGCGGCCGCGCCGTATTTTACGATGCGGGCCGCTACGAAATGCGGTACGCCGCGCGCCTCCCAGCCTTCGGCCGTGAGGGCATTGGGGTCGAAGGGAGCCAGCCGCACCTGCGCAACCTGGGGGAAGCGGGAGCCGCTGCGCCCGAACTTCCCGAACTCCCGCTTCGGGTAGCGGCTCGTGAAGCCTGTTTCCAGCGTGCGGTGGGCTTTTAGCTGCGCGGTCATCTCATTCAATCCTCGCTGGTCCTTGTCGGGCAGGTAGCCGGGGAGCTCGGGCCGCAGCAGCAGCGGCGCCACTACAAAGAGCAGCATGAGCAGCAGCAGCCCCACCGCGCCCCGCGCCTCGGCCCGGGAATAGCCGAAGGAGCGCCGCAGCCAGTGCAGCGGGTTCAGAATAGCCCAGAGCCGACGCGGGCCCGGCGGGGTTGGCGATGCACCCATGACGCGGTAGAGCCAGCCGGAGCCGGCGAATTAGGTAGGAAAACGAGCGGCGGAAACCAGGCGTCCCGGTTTCCGCCGCTGCGGCAAGTTTACATAGAATCAGCGAAACGCCAAGCTAATGCAGCGCTAAAGCTGGGCAGCTTACCGGTTTGCCGGTTGCGGGCCGCCGCGCGCTGCCGCCGTACGCCAGCAAGCGGACACGCCACCCCTGACACCTAAGCAACGCTAGCTGCTGGCGCGGGCGGTGCTGGGCGTGCGGCTGGGCTTGGGCAATTTGCCAGGGCCGGCGCGCCTCACCGTCACGGGCACGGGGCCACCAGGCAGCTGGGTTTCGTTGGATACCCAATCGTAGATGAGCTTGAGGGCTTCGGGCGAAAAGACGGGTTGCTGCACGCCGTTTATCATCGGCCACTGGTTGGGCGCCGGCTGGAACAGGTGGTTCACGCCGTCGAGCTTGTAAGAGATGGCCGTGCGCTTGGCCTTGCGCAGGGCGCGGTAGAGGGGCGTCATGTTGCGCCTGGCCGACACCTGCAAATCGGCGGTGCCATTGAGCAGCAGCACCGCGCACTGCACCTTGCCGAGCTGGGCCAGCGGGTCGAAATCGAAGAAGTAGCGCGACCAGGGCGAGGTAAGCTGCACGGCGCGGGCCCGGGCCATACCGGCGTCGATGCCCGTGTTGGTATTGCTGAGCATGGTGGCCACCTTCAGGCGGGCCTTAGCGTTGTCGGGCGTCTGGCGGATGACGGCTACCGTGCGCTGGTAGATGTCCTGGGCAGCTTTCACCTGAGCGGGGTCGGCCCCAATCAGGCGCATGATTTCGCCCTGCTGGCGCAGCAGCACGTCGTAGCCGGTCTGGCCGTAGCCGCCCAGCGATACCGCAAATGCCGGCGGCCGGCCGGGGGTAGATGCCGCCGACAGCAGGGCCACGTTGCCCCCCTCGCCGTGCCCAATCAGGCCCACGCGGTAGGCCGACACCAGCGGCTGGGTGCGCAGGCAGTTCATGGCGGCCTGGGCATCGGTTACGAGGTCGGCGGTGGTGGCATTGGCGTAGGTGCCGCCCGACTTGCCCACGCCGCGGTCATCGAAGCGCAGCACGGCTACGCCGTGGCGGGTGAGGTAGTCGGCTAGCTGGCCAAACATGCGGTAGCCGTTCACGTCCACGTCGCGGCCCTGGGGGTCGGAGTCGGAGAGGAGCACGGCGGCGGCAAACGGGCCCTCGCCGGCGGGCACCGTTACCGTGCCCGCCAGCTTCTGGCGGGTGATGGGGTTGGTGAAGATGACGTCGCTGACGCGGTAGGGCGGGGCGGCCTTGAACTTGGTAGCCGCCACGGCCGACGCGATGGCGCGCCGCAGCGTCATGGGGGCCGTCACACCGGGCTGCTTCCAGGTGCCCTGGAAGGTAGCCCCGCCGTCGAGTACCTTGCCTTCGAAGCTGCTGCCCGCCTGCTCGATGCGCAGGGACAGGTTGTCGCCCTTGAGCTCGACCTCGACGGGCATGCGGCTGATGCGCTGTTGCGGCGCGTCGAGGGCCGCGTAATAGCTGCCGTTGGTGAGCGGCACGATGGTGATAACGATGGTGATTTCGCCGCCCAGCATTTTCAGCGGGCCGCGCCACTGGCCGTTCAGGGGCGCAACGGCCGGCGGGTCGCCGGCGGCAACTGCGGTGGCTGGTAGCAGATAGCTCAGTAGAAATAGCGCGCTCAGTATAAATCGAATCATAAAAACAGCCTAGTTTACGGATGCAATGGGGATAGCTAAGACCCTTTGAAGGTTGAAAAATACAACAAATTTCTTGGTAGCAAACTTTGTGCCGCCCAATATTGTAGCCTTTTGATGGAGCAGCTGGCGAAGCCAAAGGGCCCGCCGATTCGGCGGGCCCTTTGGCCGCAACTCCCACGTCAGGGAGAAACCGGCTAGCGCGGTGTGTGCCGGGTTATCCAGTCGCCGATGGCTTGCAGCGCGGCCGGCGCAAACGTCTCTTCGATGGTGGCATACTCGGCCGGCGCGCCGGTTTTGGCGGTCTGAAACAAGTGGTTGAGGCCGGGCAGCTCCCATACGGTTACGTCGCGGTTGCCTGCGGCTTTGAGGCCGGCGGCGGTGGCAGCCAGGTTGCGGGTGGTGGGCACCTGCACGTCTTTGCTACCGCCCAGGGCCAGCACGGGGCAGTGCACCCGGGCCAGCGTGAGGGCCGGTCGGTCGGCCAGCAGGTGGCGGTAGTCGGGTGAGGTGAGCATGGGCAGCTGGGGCTGCACTTGCGCCGCTAGCTGCGGGCTGATGGCCGAGTAGTAGAGCAGCAGCTGCGATTGGGCCTGCGCGTCGTCGGGGGTTTGCTGGATAATCCGGGTCATGGCGCGCTGCATCTTCTCGGTGCTGGCCAGCTGGGCGGGGTCGGTGGTTTGCAGGCGGGCCAGGGCCAGCGACTGCTGCACAATCAGCTCGTCGCCGGGCAGGCCGGGCGCCGCCAGCAGCACCACAAAATCGGGGCCGGCGGGCTGGCCGGCTGCCCCAATGGCCGCCGTGCCGCCCTGGCTATGGCCAATGAGCCCCACCTGGCTTTTGCGGATGCCGGGCTGGGCGCGCAGCCAGGCCAGGGCGGCCTGGGCGTCGGTGGCGTAGTCGGCGCTGGTCGTCCCTTTCAGCGTGCCGCCGCTCTGGCCCACGCCGCGGTCATCGAAGCGCAGCACCGCAATGCCCTGGCGGGTGAGAAAATCGGCCAGCACGGCGAAGGGCTGGTGCCCCTGGTAGGTCTCGTTGCGGTCTTCGGGCCCCGAGCCCGTCAGCAGCACCACGGCTGCAAACGGGCCCATGTCGGCGGGCACGGTGTAGGTGCCAGCCAGGGTAATGCCGGCCTTTGCGTTTCGAAACGTGACCTCGGCCGACTGGTACGGAAAGGGCGCGTGCGGCTGCTGGGGCCGCTGGGGGCCGGTGGCTTCGCCCGCGCCGGCCCGCGTGAGGGTGAGCGGAAACGCCCGCAGTTCCTGCTGCCATTCCCCGTTAAGCTGGCGGCCATCGGCCGAGCGGCGGCCGGCAAAGCGGGCCGTGACGGGTTTGCTGAGGCGCAGGTACACGCTGTCGCCGGGGGCCTGGAAGTCGACCAGCAGGCCGGCTACGTTCTGCTCCACGATATCGAGTTTGGCCGTGCGGGGGCCGCCGGCCGGGTCCTGGAGGTGGAAGGTGAGCTCCAGGGTGGCCACTTCGCCGCTCCAGTCGCCGCTGAGGCTGGGGCGCGGGGCCTCCTGGGCGTGGGCAGCGGCGGTAGTGAGGAGGGCGGCCAGTAGTAGGCGAGGCGCGGTGGGCATAAATGGAAGCGGATACAGCAAAGCGAAACTACTGCATTGTGGCAGGTTTGCAATGTAGATTGTGAGGACGATGTAGAGACGCCATGATGCGTCTCTACATCGTTCTCATAGACCTCTTCGCAACTTATCGGAGTAAAAAGTGCCGGCGCGTAACTTTAGCAGCTATGAAAAGAACCGTACTGCACCTGCTGGCCTGCCTGCTGCTGGCGTTGCGCACCGTGGCCCAGGCGCCGGAGAAAGCCGCGCCGGATGATTTGGTGGTGACGGCGGAGATTGTGGGGTATGCATTCGTGGCGATTATGGGCCCCAAAGGCAAGCCTGTTCAAAATAGTAAACCCATTTTGTCACTCAGTGCCAAAATGATGGTTCGCAATAACACTAATCATCAGCGGGAAATTGCCGTGATGCGCTGTAGTTGGCATTGGGCGTGGACTTCGAAAGGTGCTTATTCAATTTGTGGGCCTAGTGGTTGTGATGGAAATTTTCCTGAACCAATAATGATTCCAGCAGGCCAGGCCGTTGAATTCTACGATAAATTATGCGCTAACGAGTCCGAGGGCTCCGCTTCTGACAGTATTAAGTCATTTCAACTGGGGTTTATCGACGTTGCAGACAAAGACTACAAGGCTTTTCTTTTCAACGAAAGGCTTTCGCACGAGCCGGTGGTCTATTGGAGCAATGTTTTGAAAGACGATGTCCGACCTATTGCCACCGAAGAAATAAAGAGAAAGGTGAGCGTACGTCAATACGGCTTGCCCAGTGACGACTAGCGCTTAGCAACTGAACGGCACCCATCCCCTCTAGCCGTACCTTCGTAGCCCCAGCGACGACCGCCCCGCCGAAACCTTCCGGCCCGGTTTCGCTGTTTGTTCGTTTATGCCCAAAAAAGACGCTTTGCAAGTTTCGGCCCCCGCCGACAACGCCATTGATAACCTCGACCCGCGCGAATTTATCCTCATCAAAAACGCCCGGGTTCACAACCTCAAAAACCTCAGCGTGGCCCTGCCGCGCAACCAGTTCATCGTCGTCACGGGCCTGTCGGGCTCGGGCAAGTCGAGCCTCGCCTTCGATACTTTGTATGCTGAAGGCCAGCGCATGTACGTGGAAAGCCTGAGTAGCTACGCCCGCCAGTTCCTGGGCCGCATGGACAAGCCCGACGTGGACTACATCCGGGGCATTTCGCCGGCCATTGCCATCGAGCAGAAGGTCAGCATCAAGAACAACCGCTCGACGGTGGGCACCAGCACCGAGATTTACGACTACCTCAAGCTGCTGTTTGCGCGGGTGGGCCGCACGTTCTCGCCCGTGAGCGGCGAGCAGGTGCGCAAGGATAATGTGGCCGACGTGGTCGATTTCCTGGCCACCCGGCCCGACGGCACCCGGGCCATGATTCTGGCCCCCCTGCACCGGCCCGACCCCACCCGCTCCATGCACAAAGAGCTGGATTTGCTGCTGCAAAAAGGCTACAGCCGCGTGGTGGTGAACGGCGAAACCGCTCAGATTGAGGACCTCATCGCCGAAGGCCAGCCCGAGGTGAAGGGCGAAGTGTCCATCATGATTGACCGCGCCGTGCTACGGCCCGACGATGAGGACTTGCTCTTCCGGTTGTCCGACTCGGTGCAGACGGCCTTTTTCGAAGGCCACGGCACCTGCATTGCTCAATTGGTAATAAGCAATGAGCAATTAACAATTGCAGGTCCAAGCACTAAGCACCAAATACCAAATACCGAAACCCGCACTTTCTCCGACAAATTCGAGCTCGACGGCATTGTGTTCGAGGAGCCCAGCGTCAACTTCTTCTCCTTCAACAACCCCTACGGCGCGTGCCAGACCTGTGAGGGCTTCGGCTCGGTGCTGGGGATTGATGAGGACTTGGTGATTCCGGACAAGAGCCTGACCGTGTACGAGGGCGCGATTGCACCCTGGCGCACCGAGAAGCAGGGCGAGTGGCTGAAGCCGCTGCTGAAAAACGGCATCCGCTTCGACTTCCCCATTCATCGGCCCTACAACGAGCTGAGCCAAGCCGAACAGCGCCTGCTCTGGACCGGCAACAAGCACTTCCAGGGCCTCGACGACTACTTTAAGTGGGTGAGTGAGCAGACCCACAAAATTCAGTACCGCGTGCTGCAAAGCCGCTACCGGGGCCGCACCACCTGCCCCGACTGCCGCGGCACCCGCCTGCGTAAGGACGCCCAGTACGTGCGCATCGACGGCCGCAGCATTGCCGATATCGTGCTGCTGCCCATCTCCGACGCGCTGACGTTCTTCCAGAACATGAGCCTGAGTGAGCACGACGCCAAAGTGGCCGAGCGCCTCGCCATGGAAATCACCAACCGCTTGGGTTACCTCAACCGCGTGGGCCTGGGCTACCTCACCCTCAACCGCCTGAGCAACACGCTGAGCGGCGGCGAGAGCCAGCGTATTTCGCTGGCCACCTCGCTGGGTTCGGCGCTGGTAGGCTCGATGTACGTGCTCGATGAGCCCAGCATTGGCCTGCACCCCAAGGATGCCGAGCAGCTGATTGGCGTGCTGCGCTCGTTGCAGCAGCTGGGCAACACCGTGGTGGTGGTGGAGCACGAGGAAAAGATGATGGAAGCCGCCGACCAGATTATCGACATCGGCCCCGAAGCGGGCAGCGGCGGCGGCAACCTCATGTTTCAGGGCACCATGGAGCAATTGCTCCAGGACACGACCACCTACACCGGCCAGTACCTGAGCGGCCGCATGGAAGTGGCGGTGCCCAAGGTGCGTCGCCCCTGGCGCAACGCCCTGGAGCTGACCGGTGCCCGCGAGAACAACCTCAAAAATGTGAGCGTGAAAATTCCGCTCGGTGTGATGACGGTGGTAACCGGGGTGTCGGGCTCGGGCAAATCCACGCTCATCAAGCGCATTCTGGCCCCGGCCCTGATGAAGATGCTGGGCGGCGGCGCGGGCGAAAGCACCGGCAAGTTCGACCGCCTCACGGGCGTGAACGGGCAGGTGTCGCACGTCGAGTTCGTGGACCAGAACCCGATTGGCAAGTCGTCGCGCTCGAACCCGGTGACCTACGTGAAGGCCTACGACGCTATCCGAACGCTGTTTTCGGAGCAGCCACTGGCCAAAGCGCGGGGGCTAAAGCCGTCGCACTTTAGCTTTAACGTGGACGGCGGGCGCTGCGAGGTGTGCCAGGGCGAGGGCCAGGTGAAAATCGAGATGCAGTTTATGGCCGACATTTACCTGACCTGCGAAGGCTGCGGCGGTCACAAATTCAAGCAGGACATTCTGGAAATCAAATTTCAGGACAAGAGCATCGACGAGGTACTGGAAATGACGGTAACCGATGCCGTACAGTTCTTCAAAACCCAGCCCAAAGTGGCCGAGCGCCTCAAGCCGCTGGAGGATGTGGGCCTGGGCTACATCCGCCTCGGGCAGTCGGCCAACACGCTGAGCGGGGGCGAGGCCCAGCGCGTGAAGCTGGCCAGCTTCCTCACCAAAGGCGCTACGCTGCAGCAGGATAAGATTCTATTTATCTTCGACGAGCCCAGCACCGGCCTGCATTTCCACGACATCGCCAAGCTGCTGGGGGCGCTGAATGCGCTGATTGAGCAGGGTAACTCGGTGCTCATCATCGAGCACAACGTCGACATCATCAAGTGTGCCGACTGGCTTATCGACCTCGGCCCCGAGGGCGGCCTCAACGGCGGGCATCTGCTGTTCGAAGGCACGCCCGAGGACCTGGTGAAACTGAAAGAAACCAACCACACGGCGCGTTTCCTAGCCGAAAAGGTGTAACGTTGCGGCCCGGTACCCCCGCCAATGGGGCGGGTACCGGGCGCACCATCCGCCTTTCAGCTGCTTACGTAGGTGAAAGCGCCATTTATCCATTCGCATGCCCCTCGCCGCTACTGCTCCCGACCATTACGCTCCACCCCGCCACTCGGCTGCCGGCCGGGCCTGGCGCTGGCTCGCGGCCATTGCCATTGTTGGGACCATTGCCGTCAATGCCTACTCGGTGTTGCACCCGTTTGGTGGGCAAACGCAGGCGGTGGTGTCGGCCAAATACCCCACGCTGCTCACGCCGGCCGGCATGGCGTTCAGCATCTGGGGAGTAATATTTCTGGCCTTGCTGGTGTACGCGGGTTGGCAGCTGCTGCCGGCCCAGCGCGGGCTTTCGCTGCCCGATGCCCTGGCCAAGCCGCTCACGCTGGTGAGCCTGGGGCTGGGCACCTGGGTGGTGTTGTTCGCTTATGAGCAGATTGTGCCCAGCGCGGGCGTGATGCTGCTGCTGCTGCTGGCTACGGCCGTGGCTTACGGCCGGGCCCGGCGGCGCATTTTTGCCAATGCCGCGCCCCGGCTGGCCGGTGTGCCGCTGTCGCTGCTGCTGGGCTGGTTGTCGGTGGCGGCCGTTATCAACTTCACTATTGCCATTCGCACGCTGGGCTGGCAAACGGCCGACGGCGCTTCCATCACTCTCACGCTGGGCCTGATAGTGGCCGTGGTAGCCCTTGGCCTGCTGATGAGCCGCGTATTTCGCGACCTGGTTTTTCCGCTGGTGGGGGCCTGGGCGCTGGTATGGGTGTGGGTGGCGCGTCTGCGCGAAGTGCCCGAGCTGGGCTGGGCCGCGCTCATCGGTGCCACGGTAGTGGCCATAGGCGGCATGGTGCTCGCCCGCCTGGGCGGCCGCAAAACCGCCTGGCAGCTGCGCGACGAAGCCGCCGCCGCCGCCGAAGCTGAGATTGCAGCCCGCAACGCCGCCCGCCAGTAGCAGAATCCCTGTCAATAACGGTTAATAAACAGCCAAGCCAGCCGGTGCGCAAATGCGTGCCGGCTGGCTTGACTGTTTGGGCAGAATAAAGACCCTATTTTCCCTTCACCGTGAAGGTGCTGCTGCTCCGGCCGGGCTGGCCGCCCCGGCCCAGGCCTTCGGCCACGGCTTCGAAGGTGCCGCTGCCGTCGGCGGTGAAAAAATGGACTTCGGCCTCGCCCTTTGCGTTGGTGCGCACCTCGGGGTTCCAGTAGAGGGTGCTGACGCGGGCGTCGGCCGGCGGGTTGGTGAGCAGTGAGCTGTAGCGGGGCGAGTAAAACTCGCGGGCCGGGTAGAAGCCGGCCAGCTTCACAATGGCGATGCCGGGCGCGGGACCTTTGCCGGAACCTTTGTAATTGGGGTCGGCGCGCTTGGTATAGATGGCAATGGCCCCGCCGCTGCTACCACCAAAAATAGCGGCCTCCGTGCCCTTAAATACTTCCACGGATTCGATGTCGGACGATTGCAGATTATTCACTGCGTCCACATCCGTACGCACGCCGTCGAGGAAAAACAGTGGAGTTCCGCTGTTGCGAATCTGCACCGATAAATTGGGTGGAGTGCCGCTGATAGTGAGGCCGGCCACGCGGCCTTGCAGCATTTGCAGCACGTTCCGGCCCGATTGTGCAGTTGGGTCGTTGGCAAAGCTAATCACCGTACCGCCGGTAGCACCGAAGGGCCGGCGCGGGTCGTCGCGCGGCACGGTTTCGCGCTTGGCCGTCACGGCCACGTTGGCCAGGTTGATGTTGCGCATGGCGGCGCGCTCGGGGTGCAGGTCGAGCTCGGCGGCCTGCACCTGGCGGCTGCGGCGCACCAGCGCGGCCACGGCCGGCGGCGCTGCGGCTAGCCCCGGCAGCAGGGGCAGGGGCAGGGCGGTCGGCACGGGCCCGTTGTCGGGCACAATCAGCACGTTGGAGCCGCCCTGGGCCCGGCGGGCCTGCAGCGTAATCAGGGCCGTGTCGACCACCGGAATACCCACGAAGGCAAAGCGGCCATCGGGCCCGGTAGTGGTCGTGGTCACATTCTTAGCGGGGCGGGTTTGCAGAAACGTGAGCTGGCTGTTGGGGATGGGCCGCTGGCCGTGCTCGCTCACCACCTGGCCCACCAGGCTCAGCTGCTGCTCGGGCTGGAAGACGAGGGGAGGCGCCTGGCCCGCCAGCACCGTTTTCCACCCGAAGCGCCGCCAGCCCTGGGTCAGCAGCAGGTCGTCGAGGTGCTGGGCGGTAGCGGCCGAGGGCGCACGGAAGTAGTAGCCCGGGCTTTCCACGTAGCCGGTCAGGTCCGAGGTCAGCAGCAGGTTCGAGGCAATGGTCTCGGCGTTGGGGTCGAGGTCCCCGAGGGCCGCATCGTTCACGCCCACCGAGAGGGTGGCGGCCACGGGCTGGCCGGCGGCATCGGCCACGCGCACGGTGAGCTGCACCGGGGCATGGGCACCGTAGCTGGGCTGGTCGGGGGTGATGCTCACGCGCAGGCCGGCGGCCTCGTTCGCCACGAAGGCCAGGCGCTCGGCCTGGGGCGTGCCGGCGTCGTCGAAGAGCGTGAAATGCACGATGCCGGCCGGGTAGTTCTTCTTGGGCATGCGCCAGGCAGCGGGCACCTCGCCCACCAGCGGGCGCGGGCCAGGGTAGGCCACCACCCCGCGCACCTGCGAAAGCAGCTGCACCGGGCCGGGAGCCGCCGCGCCGGCCGGGCCCCGGTAGCGGGCCTCCACCAGAAAGTTTTCGCCGCCATCCACCACGTGCAGCGAGTAGCCGCTTGGCTGCACGGCGGGCAACGGGTAGTCGGCGGTGCTGCCGTCGGGCAGCGTTACGCGGGCGTGGTAGCGCTGGCCGGCCCCGGGTACCAGCCCGAAGCGGCCCATGCCGGCGTGGCGGCTGGCAAAGGTGGCAAGCACGGCATTCTGGGCATTCAGCAGCTGGCCGCGCACGTTGAGGCTGCGCCCGCTCGCGTCCATGCCCTTGAAGGCCACCACGGCGGGCAGGCCTTCCACCATGTCGCCACCTTCGGCGAAAAACTGCACGTCGGGGCGGGCGGCGGCGGCGGCCCGGGCCTTGCCGGCGGGCGTGGTGGGCGCGGTGGGCGCTTTCACCTCCTGCGGGCCGACGGGCGAGGCCGGCCAGATGCTGAGCCGGCGGCTGTACACGAACTCGTCGCCGGCATTGCGCATCCAGTTGGTGTAGGCGCGCAGCACGTAGGTACCGGGGGCCAGGGTGTCGGCAATCAGCAGGTCGCCGCTGCCGCGGCCGCCCTGCAGGCGCAGGGTGCGGCGGGCCACCACACGCTTCTCGGGCGAGAGCAAATCGATGTGCAGCACTTGGCTGAGGGAGTCGAGCTGGTGCTGGGCGGCATCGACCACGTAGGCGCTGAACCAGATGGTTTCGCCGGTGCCGTACACTGGGCGGTCGAGGTGCAGGTAGGCTTTTTCCTGGCGGGCGGCCAGCAGGTAGTCGGCCAGCTGGCGGGCCACGCGAGGCAGCAGGCCATCGTCGGCGGGCCGCAGGCGAAAGGCGCTGAGGCCCGCCACCAGGGCCAGCATGAGCAGAAGCAGGACTTGTTTGGGGCGAGTAGCAGGCATAAGGAGAGGGAAACCAATGGCGGCCACGAAGCCACCCAGCGAAGAAAGGATAAGATGATACCGTAAAGATGGCGACAGCGTGAAGCCCGGGCCTCGTTCGCGGGCAGCCCGCACGAAAAAGCCGGCCCACACGCGCGGGCCGGCTGATTGAGTGGTGTCGGGGGGGCATCAGGGTTGGGCAGCCCGGTTGCGCGCCGAAGGCTACTCCTTCTCGAACACCGCCGACACCCAGCTCCGCAGCGTGCGGTGGCGCTGGTAGCGCAGGCCGTGCTTGCTGGCTTCGGCCTGAATTTTCGGCAGGTCTTCCTCGTAGAAGCCGCTGAACAGGATGGGGCGGCCCGTGGGCAGCAGGCGGGCATACTCGTGCATGTCCTCCAGCAGCACGTTGCGGTTGATGTTGGCCAGAATCAGGTCGAAAGGCTCTTCGTTGGCTAGCGTCTCCACACCACCCAGGCGGCACTCGATGCCATGGCAGTTGTTCTCGGCGGCGTTGTCGCGGGCGTTTTCCACGGTCCAGGGCTCGGTATCGACGGCCAGCACCTGGCGGGCTCCCAGCAGCTCGGCCATGATGGCCAGAATGCCAGTGCCGGTGCCCATATCCAGTACGCGCAGCCCTTTATGGCTCACGTCGAGCTGGTTTTCAATCATGAGGGCGGTGGTTTCGTGGTGGCCGGTGCCAAACGACATGCGCGGCATTATCACGATGTCGTAATCGACACCCGCCGGCTCGGGGTGAAAGGGCGCGCGCACCGACACCCGCTCGGCGATGATGAGGGGCTGGAAATTTTTCTCCCACTCGGCGTTCCAGTTCTGGCGGGTAATCACGCGGTGTGAGTGGCTCAACTCGCCCTGGCCCTCGTAGCGGCTCATGATTTCGGCCACCGCGTCGGGGCTGAACACGTCTTCGGTGGTGTAGGCCTGGAAGCCCTCGTCGGTGTCCTCAAAGGTGTCGAAGCCTACCTCGGCCAGCTCGGCCACCAGAATGTCGGCCAGCTCGCGCGGGGCTTCGACGGTCAGTTCAATAAAATCCATGCGGAAAAGGAATTAAAAATTGAGAATTAAAAATTAAAAAAGAAGGAATTAGCGGCTGAAACAGGCCATATTCTTCATTTTTAATTTTTAATTCCTTTCGTTCCTGCAAAGGTCGCCCAAAAAATCAGGCCCCGATGCCGCGCCACAGCTTGCGGCGCAGGCTGCCCTCGTTGCGCAGCACCGCCCGGATGGGCCAGTACGCCGAAGCCGTGACGACTGCCGCCAGCGCAATGCGCGCCCACCACCACGGCAGGAAGTACAGCCCCGCCGCCGTAGCCACGGTCGCCAGGCCCATTATCGTGCTGTTGTTTTTGTTGATATTGGAAAAATTGATAGCCTTGGTTACCGGTTTAGCCTGGTAGAGCGAGCCCCACAGCCCCAGGCTGGTCAGGGCCAGGGCGTACAGTGGTACCAGCCCCATGTAAGACCACACAGTGGTTGGAAACAGAGCCAGCAGCAGGAGTACACTCAGCAGGCTGTCGACTATTACTACCGGCAGCACCAGCCGCGCGTAGAGGCGCAGCACCCGGGGCGTCAGGCCCAGGCGCATCAGCTCGTTGGCCGCCAGCGCCTGCATAAAGCCGAACAGGTTGTTGTTGATGTAGGTGAAGCCACTGATGCCGGATAGACCCAGATAAAAGGTGTACTGCTTGCTGATGGGTAGTTCGTTGGCCAACTGCCAGCGGGCTATGCCCAGCAGCAGGCCTTTCAGTGCCAGCCCCAGCAGCAGCAGCCCCCACACCCGGCGCAGGTAGGCGCGGTGCCCGGGTTGCAGGCGGCTCAGCAGCGCCCCGGCCGGGGCCGCTGGGGCCGTCGCCGTATCGGGCAGGAAGCGGGCGCTGAAATAATTGCCCAGCCAGGCAAGCTGCACCGCGCCCAGTGCCCACGGCAGCAGGGCCATGGCCAGGCCCAGCGCCGGGGCGTAGGGCGCGGCCGGGTGGGCCAGCCACCATAGCATCAGGCCCAGGCTGGCCAGGTGGGCCAGTAGGAGCGGATGCCGCCAGCGGCGCAGGGCCATCAGCAGCCGCAGGTTGAAGCTGAACACGGTAGCTCCCAGCACGAGCAGCAAGCTGAAGCTAATGGTGGGGGCCTGCCGCGGCGTAACGGCCAGCGCCACCAGCAGCAGCGTGAGAATGAGCAGCCGGCGCAAGGTGATACAGTCGAGCAGAAAGGCCGCTAACGCATTCCAGCGGGCCGTAACCGGGAAATGCTCCGGCACCACGCGCGTGACGGGGCGCATGGCTGGCAGAAAATCGACGAATAGCGCGGCTGCCAGCAGGCTGGCATTCAGGCTCAGCAACATTTTCTCGAACCCCCCAACGGCATCCAGCGCATCAGCGTGGTTCAGCAAAACGCCCAGGCCCACGCCGTAGAGGGCCGTGAGAGCCAGCAGGAGCAGGGCGGTGGCGCGCTCGCCGCCGTCGGCGGGCCACAGCACGGCCCGCAGGCGGCGGCGCAGCAGGTAGGACAGAAAGTGGCCGAGCCGGCCGCCGCTGGCGGGTACTAGCGTTGCGAGGTCAGCCATGTCAGGTCCTGGGCTTGGTTGGTGGCAGGGTGCAGCAATTGCAGCAGGGCATCGCCGAGGGCGGCGCGCTCGCCGTGGGCGAACTCCTCCATCGTGCCCCAGAATTTTACTTCGCTCTCGTCAATAATCAGCAGGTGGGTGGCCAGCTGCTCGATGTGGCCCAGGTTGTGCGACGAGATGAAGGTGAGGGCCTGCGGCTGGTAGCTGCGCAGCAGACTCAGCAGGCGGTCGGCGGCAAACACGTCGAGGCCATTGAAGGGCTCATCCAGAATCAGCAGCTCGGGGCGGTGCAGCAGGCAGGAGGCAATGGCCACGCGCTGCTTCATGCCGGTCGAGAAGGTGCTCAGGCGCTTGCGGCGCACGGTGTCGTAGTCCTCCAGCAGGTGGGCCAGCAGGCTGGTAATGCGCGCCTGGGCATCGGGCAGCTCGTAGATGCGGGCCACGAACTGCAGGTACTCCTCAGCGGTGAGCTCCTCCACGAGGTAGCCCTGGTTCACGAGCGCGCCCATGCGGCGCTTCACGGCCACGGGGAAGGTTTCGCCCAGCGCCTGGCCGTCGATGATAATCTGGCCCTGGCTGGGCAGCAGCACGTTGGTGAGCAGGTTGAAAAGCGTGCTTTTACCCGCGCCGTTGCGGCCCAGCACGCCCACGCACATACCGGGGCCGGCCGTCAGGCTCAGGTCGCGCAGCACGGTTTTGGGCCCGAAGGTTTTGGTGAGGTTTTGTAGCGTTAATTCCATGGAAAGGAAAGCAGAATCAGGAGGGAATAAGGATAAAAACAAAACGTCATGCCGAGCGCAGCCGAGGCATCTCGCGTGGGGTAGCAACTCAATCGTAGCCACGACCAAATCATTACTGCCCCACGCGAGATGCCTCAGCTGCGCTCGGCATGACGGGCTTTCAAAATCAAAAAAAACTACTGCCGGCAGCCGGCAAATGAGCGCACCGTGGTGTAGTGCATGCTGAAATCGGCCCGGCTGCGGTCGGTCACCACCAGCAGCACGTAGTCGGCAAAGTCGCGGGCGGGGGCATCGGCCCACAGCCCGGGCTTGTCGGCAAACAGCTTGTTCTGCTCCTTGAACACCAGCACGTCGGCGAAGGCCTCCTCCGACTCCATGTATACCGTGCCGAAGCAGTAGCCCCGCCGGGCCGGGTCGGTTTCGAGGTAGACGGAGCCGAATATTTTGCACGGCTCCAGCGGGCCGGCGGCCGGGGCTTTGGCGGGCGCCAGGGCCAGCAGAAGGAGGAGGAGGAAGGAAAGCATCCGGGAAGGGTTGAGTTTTAGGGGTTGAGGGTTGAATGTCAAATGCAGTGCCGCGTTGCGCCTTAACTCAACCCTCAACCCTTAAAATTCAACCCTTCTTCAATTCAACCCTTTTTAAAACGCCTCGATAATCGTGGTGAAGTCGGCCGCTTTCAGCGCCGCGCCGCCAATGAGGCCGCCGTCCACATCGGGCTGAGCGAAGAGCTCCCGCGCGTTCTGGGCGTTGGCCGAGCCACCGTAGAGGATGGTGGTGTTCAGGGCGGCTTCGGCGTCGTAGGCCCGGGCAATGCGCTCGCGGATGAAGGCGTGCACCTCCTGCGCCTGCGCGCTGGTGGCGGTGCGGCCCGTGCCAATGGCCCAAATGGGCTCGTAGGCCACCACTACCTGCGCAAATTCTTCGTTGCTGAGGTGGAAGAGGCCGTCGGCCAGCTGCTTGCCGAGGTAGTCGAAGGTTTCGTCGGCTTCGCGGGTTTCCAGCGACTCGCCCACGCAGAAGATGGGCTTGAGGCCGGCGGCCAGCGCGGCTTTTAGCTTCTGGGCCAGCAGGTCGTCGGTTTCGCCGAAGTACTGGCGGCGCTCCGAGTGGCCCAGAATCACGTACTCGCAGCCCACCGAGGCCAGCATGCGCGCCGACACCTCGCCGGTGAACGCGCCGCTTTCCCGCTGGTGGCAGTTTTGCGCGCCCAGGTGGAAGCCACTGCCCGCGGGCAGGTGCTGCCCAATGCCCGCCAGGTAGGGGAAGGGCACGCACAGCACCACCACGGGCGCGCCGGGCCGGGCCACGGCCGGGCCGGCCAGGGTGGCAAGTTCGGTTACCAAGGCCTGGCCCTCGGGATAGGTCAGGTTCATTTTCCAGTTGCCGGCAACAAGGTTCTGGCGCATAGTCGGGTGGTTCGGGGGATGATACAAGTTGGAGGGCGCAAAGCTACAGGGCAAACCGGCGTTGGCGGACGAGTTGCCGGCGCGCGTCGCAGACGCGCGCCGGCGGCGGTCAGCCTGGCAATCCAACTCACCCGCCAAAAAACAAAACCCCCGCCGAAACCGGCGGGGGCTTGTACAGCAAGGCAGAAAGCGGAGGCTATTCCACGCTCAGCGGGCGGCTCAGGGCCACGCCGTCCACGGTCAGGCGGCAGGTGTAGAGGCCGGGGGCCAGCTTGGCGGCGTTCAGCTCGGGGGTGTGCTGGCCGGCGGCGCGGGGCTCATCGCTCAGCAGGCTGGCCACGCGGCGGCCCAGGTTGTCGTACACGGCTAGGCTCACGGTGGCGGCCTTTTTCAGGCTGAAGGGCAGCTGCGTAATGCCCGAAGTCGGGTTGGGATACGCCGGCGCGAAAGCCGCGAAATCGGAAACAACGGTGCGGGCGGCGGTGACCACGTAGCCCACCAGGCTCGGGCCGTAGAAGTCGTCGAAGTACACCTTGCGGCGGGCGGTGGTGTTGGGCGAAATCAGCAGCACAATCTCGTTCACGCTGGTGTTGGCCGTGTTGCTGGGCGCGTTCACGAAGTTAAAGCTCAGGGTTTCCCAGGCGTTGGTAGCGGTGGTGGTGGCCGTGTATTCCGAGTTGCGGCCGGCCGGGTAGTTGGGGCCGGTAGCCACGGTCGAGTCCTGGAACGTGATTTGGAAGGGAATGCCCGGGGCGGTGCTGAATACCTTCAACGTCATGTGCAGGGTGTTGTTTTTGAAGTTGGTGACGTCGGCCAGGGCCGCGCCGCGCGGCTGCAGCACCAAGGCATCGTACTGTTGGGTCGAGCGGGTGTAGCGGGCCACGTTGGTGCTGGTGTTGCCGGTACCCGCCGCGTTGTTCAGCGTATCCAGCTTCAGGCCGCCCGAGGTTTTGTAGGCGATGTACTTGAGGGCGCGGGTGCCTTCGTAGTTGTCGTAGAGCTGGCGCACGGCCAGGTTGCTCGGCGGAGTCACAGCCAGCAACTCCGGGCCCGTAATGTCGTCGAGGTAGTAGGTGGCCGCGTTGTTGGAGTTGGGCGCTACCTGAAACAGCATCTGGTCGATGTCGGTAGCCATTACGCTGGCATCGAAGTTGCCCGCGCCGGCGGTGGTAGGCGTGAAGGTGAGGACCTCCCATTCATTCGCTTTGGTGGTCACGGCCGTGAACTCGGTACCGAACTTGCCAGTGGGGTAAGCGGCGGTGTTCAGGCGGCTGTTTTGCAGCACCACGCCCACGGTTACGCCCACGGCGGGGCTCCGGAACTTCACGCTGATGCGCTTGGCCCCGCCAACCGTGTAGGCCGTCACGTTGTCCATTTTGGCGTTGTTGGGCTTCACCACCAGCACGGCGTACTGGGCGGCGGCGGCCCGGGCATAGCTGGCGCAGGTGGTGCTGCCGTTCACGGTGGTGCTGCCGGGGTTGGCCGCGGTCTGCACCAAGGTTCCTTCCACAATCGGGTAGCTCACCAGCCGGGTGGTTTCAAAGTTGTCGTACAGCGTCTGGGCCGAAGCCGCTGTGGTGCCGGTGGCTACCAGGGCCGCCGCGCAAATCAGTTTCGTAACATTGTTCATGGGGAAAGTGGGAATTGGTGAGAAATGGAAGTTTAGTTGTCAGTTGGTAGTTGCCAGTGGCCGGAGGTATCGTATTGATTGCCAATAACGCCCTATTAATACCGAATAGCAAATTACGATTTGTTCAGCGGGTAAAAACGAACATAGTCCACCAGCATCTGCTGCGGGAATGCCGCTTCGTCGACGCCCTTCTGGCCGCCCCACTCGCCGCCCACGGCGATGTTGAGCAGCAGGTGAAAGGGTTTGTCCCAGGGCCAGGTTTCCCAGCCGGTGCCCTCGTTGCGGTGGGCGAAGTAGATTTCCCCGTCGATGTAAGCCGTAATGGTTTCAGGCGTCCATTCCATCGAATACACGTGGAAGGCGGTGGTGGCATCGGGCAGCTTGGTGATGCCCGTTTTCTGGGTGTTGATGCGGAAGTAGTAGGCCTTGCAGTGGGTGGTGGCGTGCACCACATTGGGGTCGTAGCCCACGTGCTCCATGATGTCGATTTCGCCGTTATCGGGCCAGTCCTTGTTGCCGTAGGGTTTCTGGTCGGGCAGCATCCAGATGGCGGGCCAGGTGCCGCGCCCGGCCGGAATCTTCGCCCGAATCTCGAAGCGGCCGTAGCGCTGGCTACCGCCCCGGCCCCGCGATACCAGGCGGGCCGACGAGTAGGCATTGCCAGCCACGAGGGCATCCTTGCGGGCTTCGATAACGAGGTTACCGCCTTCGACGCGGGCATTCTCGCGGCGCTTTTTGGTATAGTACTGCAGCTCCTGGTTGCCCCAGCCCGAGCCGCCCACGTCGTAGGTCCACTTGGTCGAGTCGGGCAGGCCGGTGTAGTTGAACTCGTCGTGCCAGGCCAGCTTGCCGAAGCTATGGCGCGGCGCGGCCACTGCCGTTTTCGGCGGGCCGGTCAACCAGCCCAGCAGCAACAGGCCCGAGAGTAAGGTTGAAATCATATAGCGGGAAAGGGAAGAGCAGAAGGTGAGCAAAAACCTGGCTGGGAGCCCGAGCCCCCATCGGGGGCAGCCGCGTCCGGTCTCACCGTACCGGACGCCGCCACCACCCTGTCCGGCCGAACAAATCGTTCCCACCAAAGTCCGGCCGGAATGAGGGACATTGCGCAGCCGAAGCTGCCGGGGGTTGGGTTGGAATTTGTCAGTGTTTCGTTATCAGTTGCTGGTGGTCGTTTTGTGTTTGCCAGGCATTCCAACTAGCAACAGCTCAGCACCGACAACCAGCCGCTTACTTGTACTGGTAGTAGCGCACGTAGTCCACCTGCATCTGCTGCGGGAAAACGGTGGTGGCATCGGGATTGCCGAGGAAAGTGCCGCCCACGGCCACGTTCAGCAGCATAAAAAACGGGTTGTTGAAAGGGTAGCTGTTGCCGCCGACGTCGCCGCTAGTGAAGGTGTAGTACAGGGTGCCGTCGAGGTAAAACCGAATCTGGTTCTTGCTGCGCACCGAGCTGAAAGTGTGAAAGTCGTCGGAAAAATTGCCGTTGGTCAGTGTCTGGTCGGGCGAGCCCTTTAGTTCGCGGGTGCCGTCGGGCTTGGCGAAGTGCATGGTTGTCAGAATCTTATTGGGCTCCTGGCCGCGCAGCTCCATCATGTCAATCTCGCCGCACTTGGGCCAGTTGTTGGTGTCGATGTCCGAGCCCATCATCCAGATGGCCGGCCAGATACCCTGGCCCTGGGGCAGCTTGGCGCGCACATCAATGCGGCCGAACTGGAAGTTCTGCTTACCCTTGGTGAGCAAGCGGGCCGACGTGTAGCTCAGGCCACCCATGCTCTGCTGCTTGGCCTGAATCACGAGGTTGCCGTTGTTGATGAAGGCGTTGTCGGTGGAGTTGGTATAGAACTCCAGCTCCAGGTTGCCCCAGCCGCCGCCGCCCAGGTCGAAGCCCCACTTTGCCTGGTCGATGGCCGGAGTATCAAACTCATCGTTCCACTTCAAATCCGAATAGTCGGCGAAGGCGCGGGCTTCGGCATTGGGGGCCTCGGGGGCCGGCGGCGTCACCACCACGGTGGGGCCGTCGGGGTTTTTGGTGCAGCTGCCCAGCAGGGCCAGCGCCAAAGCCGCCCCGACCAGCTGGCCCGAACGAGA
>JANNDE010000612.1:0-1572 GCA_031387395.1 Hymenobacter sp. | reverse complement strand
CCCATCTCGTGGAAATCGGCGTGTACCGCCGGGAGCCACTGGGTGTAGAGGGCGATGCGCTGGCGGGTTTCCTGCTGGGTCTGCCAGGCCCAGTGGCGGTTCAGGTCGAGGTAGTAGGGGTTGTAGCGGCCGCCGGGCCAGGGCTCGTGGTGCTCCCAGGAATCGGGACCGGCGTTGCCGGACTGGTTGCGCACGCGGTTGTACCAGTTCACGTAGCGGTCGTGGCCGTCGGGGTTGATGCAGGGGTCGACGATGACGACGGTGTTGCGTAGCCAGTCCTGCATCTGCTGGTCCTGGGGGTTGGCCAGGTCGTAGAGCACCTGCATCACGGCTTCGGAGCTCACGGCCTCGTTGCCGTGCACGTTGTAGCTCAGCCAGCACACGGCGGGCTGCTGGCGCTGGCCGGAGCCGCTTTCGAGGCCGGCGAGACGCAGGTTGTTGTGGCGCACGTCCTCCAGCCGGCCGAAGGTTTCGGCGCTGGCAATCTGCACTACTTCGAGCGGGCGCTGCTCATAGGTGCTGCCGTAGCGCACCCGCTTCATGCGGGCGGGCGCGTGGGCGGTGATGTGGGCTACGTAGCGCAGCAGCTCGGCGTGGGGCGTGAACTGCGCGCCCAGCTGGTAGCCCAGAAATTGCTCGGGCGTGAGCAGCGGGCCGGTGGCATCGGTGGGCGTTTGGGCGCGGGTGGTGAGGCCAAACAGCAGGAGTAGCAGGCAGCTACCGGCCCGCAGCCCGGTGGTCAGGGAAGAAGTTCGCATCAAGAGGCTCGTCAGAAGTTGAAACGGTTGTGGAGCGCAAAGATGCAATTGGGGCGCTGGGCCACCGCTACTATCATGGTTTTAGCGGATTTTTTCAGGCTTCTTTCAACCGCTGAACCAAGGGCCCACCCGCACGGGTAAATGCAGAGTTGGGTAGCCAGCGGGGCCGGCAGGTTGGGTAAGTTGGCCAGGGCCTGTTCCACAGCCCAGAGGTGGGCGTATTGGACTGGCAGCCAGGCGGGGGGGGGCGCGTCATCGGCCTGGGTGCGGTGAGTCGACCTGAATGGTGCTCATGCAGATGCCCAGCAGCGACTCGACCAGCGCCGGCACGTGGGCAAAAACATGGGCGGCGGGCAGCAGCAGCAGTCTGGCCTGCAGGAGGGGCTACGCGAGCCCAGCACCGGGACGCTGAACGCGTGCGTCCTGGCTGACGGCTACGCGTCCGAACTGGGTCTGGACCACGTTTTTTGCTTGTTGGCCGGCACCGGCCCCAGCGTCTGGCCCAGCACCGAACGTCCCAGCGCCGTCCACAACTGGTCAAACTTTTCCTCCAGCGTATAAAAATCCGGCTCCTGGCCGATACCCCGCAACTCGCCGTACCAGCCGGCGGCCAGCGCCTGATAGGTGTCTTTCATCATAAGAAGAGAAACTAAAATGCTACCCAATTCAAGTAGCACGACAGCAGTAACAAGTGGCAAAATTTGGTTCAAGTAATTGACTATTAAATTTTTAATGATTTCTACTTAATTCTGGCTACTTACTTATATAGGACTTACGCAGAAGGCCAGTTTTCAAGCCCCAGCGGGTACGACCC
>JANNDE010000595.1:0-2111 GCA_031387395.1 Hymenobacter sp. | reverse complement strand
ATTACCAGGCCCCCGGCGAAGAAGCCGATGACGGCCACCAGCGACACCCATTGCAGGTTGGAGAGGCCCGAAATGGCGTGGCCCGAGGTGCACCCGCCGGCGTAGCGCGTGCCGAAGCCTACCAGGAAGCCGCCGAGTACCAGAAACACCCAGCCTTTCCAGTTCGCCAGGTTGTCGAGGGCGAACAGCTCGCGCGGCAGCAGGCCCGAAAAGTCGGTCAGGTGCATCTGCGCTTTGAGGTCGCGCACCGTGACGGCCGAGATGCCGATGACGTCGGGGTGGCCCATGAGCCGGTAGCCGATGAAGCCGCCCAGCGCAATGCCCAGTACGAACACCAGATTCCAGAATTCGGCCCGCCAGTTATAAGTCAGAAACGGGATGCCGGCCGGCACGCAGGCCGCGCACACGTGGCGCAGCGAGGAGCTGATGCCCAGCGCCTTGTTGCCGACGAGCAGCAGCGCGGGCACCGTCAGCCCAATCAACGGGCCGGCCACGTACCAGGGCCAGGGTTGTTGCAGGAGTTCAAGCATGAAAAACGGAGGTCGGAATTAAGTGAGCTATTTATTTGGTCGTCAGCTGCTCCGGCCAGTCGAGCACCCCGCCGAGCAGGTTCGATACTTGCGCAAAGCCGGCGGTGGTGAGTTGGCCGGCGGCGTTGGCTGAGCGCGCGCCGCTGCGGCAGTACACGTAGGTGGGCCTGGTTTTGTCCAAGGCCGCCACGCGCTGGCCGAAGTCGGGCGCGGTGACTTCAATGTTGACCGCACCAGGCAGGTGGCCGCCGGCGAATTCGTCGGGCCGGCGCACGTCCACGAGCACCGCGCCGGGCTGGCGCAGGCCCTCGGCAAACTGCGCGGGCGTCAGGTTTTGGTAAGCAGGAGCGGAGGATTTCAGGAAATCAAACATGACAGCGGAGTGAGGGAAGTGAATGAAAAGGACAACGATGCAATAGCTAGTGGCCTCGGTACTGCGCCGGAGCCAACCCGCCAAAGGATTAGTGCACCGCCGTCGCGGTCTGGAAGGACTTCACGGCCTCACTCAGGTCCAGCACTTCGGTGCCGGGCAGGGCGTCGGCCACGATGCTGCTGCCCGCCGCCGAGCGGTAGCCGCCGGCGCAGTGCACCACCACCGGCTTATCGGTCGGAATCTCGCTGGCTCGCTCCCGCAGTTCGGGCAGCGGAATGTTGAGCGAACCATCGAAAATTGGCTCGTCGCGGTGCTCCACCGGGTTGCGAATGTCCACAATGGTGTACTGCTCGGGGTGCTCCCGGAAAGCCGCTACGTCGAGTACCGGCATGGTGGCCTCGGTAGCGGGCGTGCCCACCAGCGCGCCCTTAATCAGCGGCTCGTAGCCGATTTTGGCCGTTTTCTGAATCAGGTCCTCCCGCGTGGCCTCATCGGCCGCGATGAGGTAGAACGACTCTTCCGGCCCCACGATGGAGCCCAGCCAGGTTTCGAACTTGCCACCCTGCTGAATGTTGATGGCCCCCTCAACGTGGCCCTTTTTAAACTCGGCTTCGGGGCGCGTATCGACGACCACGGCGCCGGCTTCCAGCGTTGCACCCGTGGCCAGGCGCTTCACTTGCTCCACGCTCGGGGCGTAATCGGGCGCACCAGCTTTATTCAGGGCCACGTCGTAGCCGAAGTATTTGGGAATGAACGGCTGGTCGGCCAGCAGTTCTTTCACGAAATCGGCTTCGCTCATCGGTTGCAGCATGGGGTTGCCGATTTTCTCGGCCCCGATGGTGCTGCTGTTGGCCCCGCTTAGGGCCTTGCCGCAGAGGCTGCCCGCGCCGTGGGCGGGGTACACCAGCACATCGGCAGCCAGGGGCAGCAGTTTCTCACGCAGCGAGTAGTACATCTGCTTGGCCAGCTCCTCGCGCTTGGCGGTCAGGTTGCCGGCCTTCTCGCGCAGGTCGGGCCGGCCCACGTCGCCGATGAAGAGCGTGTCGCCGGTGAACACGGCCACATCTTTGCCCTCGCGCTCCAGCACGATGCTAATAGAATCTGGCGAGTGGCCGGGCGTATTAAGGGGCCGGAAGGTGAGCTTGCCCATGGTGAAGGCATCGCCCTCGTCAAACGCCTCGTGGGTATAATCGGCCCCGAGCAGCTTG
>JANNDE010000501.1:0-36573 GCA_031387395.1 Hymenobacter sp. | reverse complement strand
TTTACCGCAATAGTAATCCAATCGATTGAATTGCGTTGGGCGGTAAAGATGCTTCGCTGCGCTCTGCATGACGTTCTTTTTGTATGACTGACACCCTCTCCACCTACACCAAAAACCAGCTCGCCCTGCGCAACGGCCAGGACCGCGACGAAATCTGGGTGGCCTACCAGGGGCAGATTTACGACGTGAGCCGCTCGCGGCTCTGGCGGCGCGGCAACCACTACGAGCACTGGGCCGGCCAGGACCTGACCGCCGAGCTGGATAAAGACGCGCCGCATACCGCTAACGTATTCGACAATTTCCCCGTTGTGGGGCAGCTGCTGTAGAACATGCTTCAGCTTGTTCGTCGTTTGAACAAAAACCTATTCCGGAACAAGCTAAAGCATGTTCTACAAGCTATGATGACCACCGAAGCACCTTCCGAATTCAACCACCTCGAAACCCTTTCCACCGCCGAGCTGCTGGCCGGCATGAACCAGCTCGACCGCACCGTACCCGAAACGGTAGCCCAGGCCCTACCCCAGATTGAGGCGCTGGTAGAAGCCACCGTGGCCCGGCTGCGGGCCGGCGGGCGGCTGTTCTACATCGGGGCGGGCACCAGCGGGCGGCTGGGCGTGGTGGATGCCTCGGAGTGCCCGCCCACGTTTGGGGTGCCGGCCGAAATGGTGGTGGGCCTGATGGCGGGCGGCGACGGGGCCATTCGCATAGCCGTGGAAGGGGCCGAGGACGACGCCGAACAAGCCTGGCAGGACCTGCAGGCCCACAATATCACCGCCAAAGACGTGCTGGTGGGCATTGCCGCCTCGGGCCGCACGCCCTACGTCGTTGGTGGGCTGGCGCGGGCGCGGGCCGCCGGGCTGGCCACCGGCTGCGTGGTGTGCAACACCGGCTCGGCCGTGGCGGCGGCGGCCGAGTTTCCGGTGGAAGTGGTGACGGGGCCGGAATTCATCACGGGCAGCACGCGCCTGAAGGCCGGCTCGGCCCAGAAAATGGTGCTGAATATGCTCACGACGGCCACTTTCGTGCGGCTGGGCTACGTGCGCGGCAATAAGATGGTCGACATGAAACTCTCCAACATCAAGCTGGTGGACCGCGGCGAACGCATGCTGATGGATGAGCTAGGAATAGAGCAGGCCGAAGCGGCGACGCTGCTGAAGCAGCATGGCAGCGTGCGGGCGGCCCTGAATGCCCGCCTCTAGCAACTGCTTTAGCTTGTGCCTCACGGGCTTATTTTTTCGGGCGAACGATTCGGCCTTTTCGGCGTTTCTAGGGAGGCACCCGCTACAGCCGGTGCTACCACTCGCCCTATGCACACCATCGAGCCGCACTACAACTGGATTGAGCAATACTCGGCCGCCGAAGACCCACGCTCGCCGCTCTTCGAAGCCGAAAACAGCCTCGACACCTATACCAACACCATTTACGGCTACTACATCCACCCGCAGTGGGACAGCCTGGGGTCGGAAACGCTGTTTTGCAAAATCCTCTTTGCCGACTACGAGCTGGGCATTGCCGTGCTCGAATTCATCGGCGAGTGGAACGATGCCATCGAAAACGACATCATGGAATTGAAGCGGAATATCATCGATATTCTGGTCCACGAGGGCATCCGCAAGTTCATCCTCATCGGCGAAAACGTGTTCAACTTCCACGGCGCCGAAGATGACTACTACGAGGAATGGTACGAGGACGTGGAAGACGGCTGGATTGCGGGCGTCAATTTTCAGGAGCACGTGCTACGCGAGATGAAGCAGTACAACGTCGACAACTACGTGAATTTCGGCGGCCAGCTCGACGACCTCCCTTGGCGCACCTACGAGCCCCGCCGCCTGTTTGAAGTGGTGGATGGCCTGCTGAACCGCCGCCTGGGCCTGCCCGAAACCGAACTGTAGCACCTCACCCCCAACCCCGCTCCTTGGGGTGCGGTAAAACCCAAACGCAAAAAAGCCTCTCCGTTGCCGGAGAGGCTTTTTTGTTGCCCGAAGCGGCAGGAATTACTTCTTAACCTCGGTCGTGGTGGTGGTGGTGCCAGCAGCGGGAGCAGCGTCCATTTTGTCAGCACCATCCTGGATGGCTTCACCTTTGGCATCAGCCGAGTCACGTACGGCATCAGCCTTGTCTTCCATGGCATCAGCTTTGGCTTCGCCAGCGTCTTTCACGTTTTCGCCAACCTGCTCGGTAGCGTCTTCTTTCTTGCTGTCGCACGACGAGAAGGTGAACGAACCGAGGGCCAGGGCGAGGAACAATATTTTTTTCATCTTGGGGTTTGTTTTAAATGTGGTTGATTTTCAAGCAACTTCTGAAGTTCCGGCCGCAGCCTAACTTCAAATTCGGGGCTTTATACCCCGGTTGAAAGAAGGTAACCCGCTGCTGAAAAAAATTGTAAGGAATGTGTGAGGCCGCTCCAGGCCGCTTACTTCTTGCGGAACAGGATGCCGATGGGCACGCCCGTGAAGTCGAAATGCTCGCGCATCCGGTTTTCGAGGTAGCGCACGTAGTTGGTTTGCACGTACTGCGGCAGGTTGGCGAAGAAGGCGAACACGGGGTTGTGCGTGGGCAGCTGCGTCACGTACTTGATGCGAATCATCTTGCCTTTGAGAGCGGGCGGGCCGTACTTCTCAATCTCCTTCAGCATCACGTCGTTCAGCTGCGAGGTCGGGATTTTGCGGCGCTTGTTGTGGTACACTTCAATGGCCGTTTCAATAGCCTTATGCACGCGCTGCTTATTCAGCACCGAAATAAACACCACCGGGATGTAGGCAATGGGCGCAATCTTTTCGAGGATTTTTGCCTCGAACTCCTTAGAAGTATTGGTTTCCTTGTTCTCCACCAGGTCCCACTTGTTCACCAGAATCACGATGCCCTTGCGGTTTTTATCGGCCAGGGTGATGATGTTCACGTCTTGGGCCTCGATGCCGCGGCTGGCGTCGAGCATCACGATGCAGACGTCGCACTCTTCCAGGGCGCGCAGGCTGCGCATGTTGGCGTAGAATTCCACGTCCTCGCTCACCTTGGCCTTGCGGCGCAAACCGGCCGTATCAACCAGGATAAACTCCTTGCCGAAGGCGTTGTAGCGGGCCGAAATGGAGTCGCGGGTGGTGCCGGCGATTTCGGTCACGATGCTGCGGTCTTCGCCGAGCAGCAGGTTCACGAGGCTGGATTTGCCCACGTTGGGGCGGCCCACCACGGCAATGCGCGGGATTTCCGACTCCGGCTCTTCCTCGCCGGGCTCGTCGAAATTGGCCACCACGGCATCCAGCAGCTCGCCGGTACCGTGGCCGTTGGCGCTGCTGATGGCGTAGATTTCGCCGTCGCCCAGGCCCAGCGAGTAGAACTCGCCCACGCCGTTGGCGCGCAGGTTGGTATCGGCCTTGTTGGCCACCATGTAGATGGGCTTCTTGCTGATGTAGCGGCGCAGCACGTGCGCGAATTCCTCATCGAGGCCGTGCACGCCGGCTTCGGCATCCACCATGAACAGGATAACGTCGGACTCTTCGATGGCCAGCTTCACCTGCTTGTTGATTTCGCCCTCGAAAATATCTTCCGAATTGTGCACGTAGCCACCCGTATCAATCACGGTGAAGTTCTTGCCAATCCAGTCGCCGTAGCCGTAGTGGCGGTCGCGGGTCACGCCGCTCTCGTTGTCCATGATGGCCTTGCGCTGGCCCACGAGGCGGTTGAATAGCGTGGATTTGCCCACGTTGGGCCGCCCCACGATGGCGATGGTGTTTTGCTTAGACATGTTGTGTTGGCCCCAGCCGCCGACCCGACCTAGATTCGGCAGTGCCCGGGGTGTGTTAGTTATAGATGGTCGGAATAATTGTAGCGCGGACTTTGTGAGTCCGCGACTGCGTGGTTTTGTTCGGTTCAATGCGCGGACTCGCAGAGTCCACGCTACATGCTATTGATATCCGAACCGGCTCAGCGCTTTCGCGTCGGTGCGCCAGTTCTCGTTCACTTTCACATACATTTCCAGGAAGACTTTCTTCTGGAAGAATTTCTCCATTTCCTCGCGGGCCCAAGTGCCGACCTTTTTCAGCGCCTCGCCGCCCTGGCCGATAACAATGCCTTTCTGGGAGTTGCGCTCGACGTAGATGATGCCGCGAATCCGGATGATATCTTCCTCTTCCTTAAACTCTTCGATGACAACTTCGCAGCTGTAGGGAATCTCCTTTTTGTAGAGCTTGAAGATTTTTTCGCGCACCATTTCGGCGGCGAAGAAGCGCTCGGGCTTGTCGGTGAGCTCGTCCTTGGGGTAGTAGGGCGGGTGCACGGGCAGGCGCTCCATCACGAGCTGCAGCACGCCGTCGGTGCCGAACTGTTTGAGGGCCGAGATGGGCAGCACTTCGGCGGCGTTGGGCAGCTGCTCTTTCCAGTAGGCGAGCTTGGCAGCTACTTCTTCCTGGTTGGCCTGGTCGATTTTATTGACGAGCAGGATGATGGGCGTATCCGTCATTTTGCGCAGGCGCTCCACTACGGGCTCTTCGTCGTGCTTCTCGTAGATGTCGGTCACGAACAGTACCACGTCGGCATCTTCCAGGGACGAATACACAAAGCTCATCATGGCGTTGTGCAGCTCGTATTTGGGCTGGATGATACCGGGGGTATCGGAATAAATCAGCTGGAAATCATCGCCGTTGAGGATGCCCAGGATGCGGTGGCGCGTGGTCTGGGCCTTGCTCGTAACGATGCTGAGCCGCTCGCCCACCAGCGCGTTCATAAGCGTGGACTTGCCCACGTTGGGCTTGCCAATGATGCTCACGAAGCCGGCGCGGTGGGGTTTAGTTTCGGGGTTCACGATGGATGGGTTTGATAATCAGGGCCGCAAAGGTACGGCTTGCGGGCCGGAAAAGCTAGGGCAGGGCCGAAATCGAACTGATGACCCCATAGCCAAAACCATGACCGGAGTGAGCCGGTTGCTAGACGGAAGTACCGTGGGCTCTGCGAGTCCGCGAGTTAAACGAACCATTTGCGGACGCAAAGAGTCCACGGTACTTCCGCTGCTTGCTCCCGACCTTTGCCCTAATGAATCCCACTACTTCGCCCAACGCCCGCATCGGCGTGCTGCTCGTCAACCTCGGTACGCCCGACTCGCCCAACACGCCCGACGTGCGCCGCTACCTCAACGAATTCCTGACCGATGGCCGCGTGGTGGACATGCCGGCCGCTATTCGCTACCCGCTGTTTCAGGGGTTGGTGGTGCCGCTGCGGGCCCCCAAGTCGGCCAAAATCTATAAGGAGCTGTGGACGGAGCGCGGCTCGCCGCTGCTCTTCCACGGCCTCGACTTGCAGGAAAAAGTGCAGGCCGCGCTGGGCGAGCATTACGTGGTGGCCTTCGGGATGCGCTACCAGAAGCCCAGCGTGGAAAAGGCGCTGGAGGAGCTGCGGGCGGCCAACGTGGAGCGCATCATCGTGCTACCACTGTTTCCGCAGTACGCGTCGGCCAGCACGGGCTCGGTGCAGGAGAAGGTGATGGACATCGTGAAAGACTGGTGGGTGGTGCCCAGCATCAGCTTCATCAGCCAGTTTGCCACCGACCCGGGGTTCATCGCCACCATCGTGGCGCGGGGCCGGGCCGAGATGGACAAGCAGCACTACGACCACGTCGTGTTCAGCTACCACGGCATTCCGGAGCGCCACGTTAAGAAGGGCGACCCCACCAGCTACTGCCGCTTCGGCAGCTGCTGCGATACCCTCACGCCCGCCAATCAGTATTGCTACCGCGCCCAGTGCTTCGCCACGTCGCGCCTGGTGGCCGAAGGTCTCGGCCTGAAGCCCGAGCAGTACACCGTCGCCTTCCAGAGCCGCCTGCAGAGCCGCTTGCGCGACCCCTGGCTGCAGCCTTACACCGACGAAGCGCTGAAGCCGATGCCCGCCAACGGCATCAAGCATGTGCTGGCCTTCAGCCCCGCCTTCGTGGCCGACTGTCTGGAAACGACCATCGAGGTGGGTGAGGAATTCAAGGAGTTGTTTGAGGAGGCCGGCGGGGTGCACTGGCAGCTGGTGCCTTCGCTGAACTCGGAGCCGCAGTGGGTGGACGCGGTGGCCGATATGATTCGGCGGAACTAGCATAAGCGTCTGGACTGATAATAGCCTGCTGTGCTGCGTGTAGCACGGCGGGCTATTTCGGTTTTGTGCCTCCAGCTAAATTTAAGCGCGGCCGTAGTAACTTTAAGGTTTCGTAATCAGCAAATTCCCACGTAAATGCGCTTTCGCTACACTTTAGCTCTTGCTTTTGGTCTGTTGGCCGGTATTCGAGTCCAGGCTCAGCAAACCGTTAAAATCTTATTCGATGCCACCAAGGCCCAAACGGCCGGCAATGCCGACTGGGTGATTGATGCCGACGTGGCCAACAGCCCCCAGCGCCTGCCCACGCCGGGGCAAAGCACCATCACGGCCAGCACGCCCGAGGGCTTCTGGACCGGGGCCATCTCCTCCTGGGGCATTGCCCTGGCCAAGCGCGGCTACCAAGTCGAGACCCTGCCCGGCAGCGGCCGCATCAGCTACGGTGACGCCAGCAACGCCCAGGACCTGAGCAACTACGCCGCCTACATCGTGGATGAGCCCAATATCCGCTACTCTGCGGCCGAGAAAACCGCCATTCTGAGCTACGTGCGCAACGGTGGCGGCCTGTTCATGATTTCGGACCACACCATTTCCGACCGCAATGGCGATGGCTGGGATTCGCCCGCCATCTGGAACGACCTCATGGCCTCGGCCAGCCCCGCCAACCCCTTCGGCATCACCTTCGACCTCAACAACCTCACCTTCACCACCGGCGTGGGCGCGGCCGTCGCGCCCACCGATTCGCTGTTGCACGGCCCCGCCGGCAACCCCGTGGCCATGGAATACCACAACGGGGCCAGCATCACCCTCGCTCCCGCTGCCAATGCCAGCGTGCGCGGGGTCTTGTTTAAGCCCGGCGCGGCCACTACCGGCACCACCGGAGCCATTGTGGCCCGCGCCCGCTACGGCCGGGGCCGCGTGGCGGCGCTCGGCGATTCGTCGCCGCCCGACGACGGGACCGGCGCGCCCGGCAACAACCTCTACGACGGCTGGGCGGCCGAAGCCAACGGCGACCACGCCCGCCTGCTACTCAATGCCACCATCTGGCTGGCCATGCCCACCCGCACTGCGACTGCCACCCGCCGCGCCACTGAGGCCGATTTCAGCATCTACCCCAATCCCAGCACCGACGCCTTTTTCATCAGCGGCAATGTGCTGCCGGTTGAGATTCGCTGCCAGGACATGCTGGGCCAGCCGGTAGCCATTGCCAGCACCCCAGCCGGCGCGGGAGCAATGCGCGTCGAGGCGGCGGGGTTGGCCCCGGGCCTCTATGTGCTCAGCCTGCGCCTGCCCGATGGGCAGGTGCTCACGCGTCAGATTGCCCGGCAGTAGCGCAATGTGTTTGAGTTAAAAGTGAAATGTTAAAATCCGGAGGCTTTCCTTTCCACTTTTAACTCTTCACTTTTAACTGATTACAGTTACTACGAGGCCCGGCGGCGGCTGTAGAAGCTGTTGGCGTCGAACGAATCCTGCTCGTAGAAGCGCGGGTTGGCGGCGGGCTCTTTGCCCAGCGCGCGCAACATGGCCTCTTCGTATTCGCGGGTAATCTGGATTTCAACGTAGGGCGGGTAGCTCAGCACCGACTCGGCGTTGAGGGCCGGCACGAACACGTTGTCGCCATCCTCATCCAGCGAAGCAGCCCCGATGGGCAGCAGAATGTGGTTTTCGTACTCGTTGATGTGGAAACGGCTGTCGAGTTCCACGTCGAGGTAGCGCACTTTCATGGCTTCGGGCTCTACAATCAGCTCGAACACGGTGCCCAGCGCCTGGCCATCGTTGCCGCGCACGGTCCAGCCCCGCACATCGGGGTTATCGTCGGCCACTTCGAAATCGGTGAGGTCGCGCAGGCGACGCAGGATGGCATTTTCCATATTTTTGGTAATCGGTAGTGGGTAATCAGTAGTCAGACAAATCAACTGAACGCAATGGGCATTCTGACTACCGAAACTACTGTTTTGGCTCGCTCAGTATCTTCACGGCGGCAGCGGCCCGCGTGAGGAACTGCTGGTTCTGGCGCTGCTCGGCGGCCGTGGCGCTGCGGCCCGACAGCTGCCCGGCCAGGCTTACCAGGTCGTTGGCCTGCGTTTCCAGCTCGGGGTAAGCCTTTTGCTGCATGGCCCGGATGAGGCCGGCCGCCGCCACGAAGCCGGGGCGCAGGCTGGCCGTGGCTTCGCCGAGGCGGGCGGTGGCGCTGGTCAGGTTGTCGCGCTGCTCGGCAATGCCGGAGTCGCGCAGGTCGTCGCGGTCGGTAAGAGCAACGAGGGTGCCGGTTAGCTTTTGCAGGCCGTGCGGGGCGTAGTCGGGGGCGGCGGGGTTGCTGGCCGCCTGGGTGGCGAGCGCGCCCACGGTTTCGGCGTTGTCGGCGGCGGCGGCCGTGGTGTCGCCCTGCGGAATGGCATCGATGGCCGCCCGGCGGGTGGCCTGGTCCACGGCCGCGGCGGCCGCCAGCGTATCGGGGGCGGTAGCAGGAGCTGCGGCCTCGGGGGTGGCAACCGGCGGCGCGGGCTCATCAGCGGGGCCAGGGCGCAGGAAAAAGTAGGCGGCCACGGCCAGCACCACGGCGGCCAGCAGCACCAGTAGCCAGGGGCTGGGCGACGATTTTTTGCGCTGAATATTGATGTCGGCCATAGAGCGAAGATGGATAATGCCCCGATTTACGAAATGCGGCGCAAAGTAGCCGAATCGCGCGGCCAAAAGCGGACCGGTCCCGCGCCGTTTCCGGGCACCCGCGCCGGGTAGCGCGGCGAATGCCGTACTTGCGACCGGGCTATATAGCGCCCTGCCCGATTCTTCCCCCGTTTGCTCATGCCATCTTCCCGCCTTCCCGACTCCTACCTCGCCGAGCTAACCACCCGGGGCCTGCTGCCGCCCGCCCAGGCCGCCGCCGTAGCTGAAGCCGAGCGGCAACGCCCGTTTTCCCTGCACTACGAGCTGCGGGCCTTCCTCTACCTGGGCATCGTGCTGCTCACCGGCGGGTTGGGCGTGCTCATCTACCGCAACATCGACACCATCGGCCACGGCGTGCTGATGGCGGCCGTGGCCCTGCTCACGGGAGCCTGTTTCTACTACGCCGACCGGCACCGGGCCCCCTTCACCTGGGGCGAGGCCCCGAAAACCTCGGTTGGGGCCGATTACCTGCTGCTCATGGGCTGCCTGCTGTTCGTGGCCCTCGAAACCTACGCGCAGTTTCAATACGCCCTTTTCGGCAGCCGCTACGGGCTGGCCACGGCGCTGCCGGCGGTCCTGTTCATCGTGTTGGCCTACTGCTTCGACCATCGGGGCGTGCTCAGTATGGGCCTCACGGCGCTGGCCTCGTGGGTGGGGCTCACGGCCCAGCCCCTGGCCGTGTTCGAAAACGACTTTTCGACGCCAGCCGTGCGGGTGGCGGCCATTGGCATGGGCCTGGCGCTCACCGCGGCGGGCCTGTATGCCGAAGCGCGGGGCCGCAAAGCTCATTTCGCGTTCACTTACCTGCTGCTGGGTGTCAACCTGGCGCAGCTCGCGCTGTGTGCGTCCGTGCTCGAATATTCCAGTTTCTCCCACTACGATGATGCGACGTCGCTGCTTGCCTGGGGGGCCGCCCTGCTGGTACTGGCCGGCTGCGCGGGCCAGTACTGGTATGCCCGGCGGGTGCAGTCGTACTGGTTTTTGCTGCTCGCGGCGGGCTACGCCTACGCCGTGGTGTGCTGGATGTTCGCGCAGCTGTTGCGTAGCAGCGGCGGTAGCGGCGAGGGGGTTGTTCTGCTGGGTTTGTTCTTTGCCATCGCCTCGGCCGTGGGCATTATCCTCCTTTTTGTGAACCTGAAAAACATTCTTCGCCGCGCATGATTAATTTTTGGAAAGCCTACCCGGCCACCTGGGCGCGGGCCCGGGCCATGCGCGACCAGGCAGGCCGCTGGCACCGCCAGGGCCTGCTCTCGGCCGGTCAGCATGCCGCCATCGAGGCCGCGTACCCCATCGAGTACTACCGCCCGGCCTGGCCGGTGCGGGTGGGGCTGTTCCTGTTTGCCTGGCTCGGAATGGCCCTGGCCGGCGCTTTCCTGGCGATGGTGACGTATTCCGGTTCCGGGGACCACGATGCGTCGCCCACCGCCATTGGCGTCCTGATGACCATTGGCTGCCTGGGGCTGCTGTGGTGGTTCATCCGCGAGCAGAAATCCTACTATTCCGGCCTCGACAGCGCCCTGCTGTACGGCGGGCTGGGTTCGGCCATCGGCACGCTCTGGTATTTGTTCGAAGCTCACCACTCCCAAACCAGCTACGGCGCGGCCGACTCGCCACTAGCCTCGACCTTGTTGCTGAGCCTCACGCTGGGCATCCTGCTCGCGGCCGTGGTCTACTACGCCGACCCGCTGGTGGCAGCCTGCGCCTACGTCGCGGCCGGGCTCCTGGTGCTGGCGCTGCTGGCTTCGCTCCCAAGCGGCTCGCCCCGCGCCGGGATACTGGTGTTGTCCGGGGTGGCAATCAGCTTCGGGGCGGCGGCCCTGGCCCTGCACCATTACCTGCGCGCCCGCGTCGATGCCGACTACTACGCCCCGGCCCTGCTGGTGCTGAAGGTGCTGGCGCTGGCCACCATCTACCTGGGCGGCAACTACTTCGTGGTGCGCGAAACCGGCCCGGCGGCACTTGCTCCCACCGGGCAGGTGCCGCTGGCGCCGGTGTTCTACGTGTTCACGGCTGCGGTGCCACTGCTGTATCTGTACCTGGGCCTGCGCCGGGCCGACCGGGTGCTGCTGCTGCTGGGCCTGCTGGCGCTGGGTTTTTCCCTCTTCACCCTGCGCCACTACCATTCCGTGATGCCGCCCGAGTGGGCCGCCACGCTGGGAGGCCTCGTCCTCATCGGCGGGGTGGGCTTTGGGCTGCGCTACCTGCGCCCCCAGCGCCACCGCCTTACCTCCGAGCCCGACGACGAGCCTCGCTTCTTCAACCTTGAAAGCCTTGTGGTGGCCGAAAGCGCGGGTGGGCCCACGGGCCCACCCGCGCCGGGCTTTGCGTTTGGCGGCGGCCACAGCGGCGGCGGCGGGGCCACCGGGCAATTTTAAACCGCAGCGGTTCCGGCCCCCTTTCTAGCCTTTCACCGCTACCGGCCGGTACAGCTTGGCCAGCGCCGCCACGGCGTAGTCCACTTCGGTCTCGGTGTTCATCTTGCTCATCGAGAAGCGCACCGTGGCGCGGTCGGGGTCGCAGCCCAGCGCCTCCAGCACGTGCGAGCCGGTTTGCGCGCCGCTAGTGCAGGCCGAGCCCCCCGACGCCGCCACCTTGCTGATGTCCAGATTAAACAGCAGCATTTCGCTGAAGGCCGACGGCGGCAGGCTCACGCTTAGCACCGTGTACAGGCTCTGGCCGGCAACTTCCGACAGGCCATTGAACTGCACGTCGGCAATATCAGCCCGCAGCTTCGCGATGAACCGGTCTTTCAGCCCCTGCACGTGCGCCTGATGGGCGGCCAGGTCGCGCACCGCAATTTCCAGCGCCTTGGCCTGGCCCACGATGCCGGCCACGTTCTCGGTACCCGAGCGCACGTTGCGCTCCTGCGAACCGCCGTGGATGAGCGGGCTCACCTGCAAACCGCTGCGGGTGTAGATGAACCCCACCCCTTTCGGCCCGTGGAACTTGTGCGCCGAACCCACCAGAAACTGGTTTTTCAGCTGCTGCACGTCGTGCCGGTAGTGCCCCATGGTCTGCACCGTGTCGGTATGAAAAACGGCCTCGTGCCGGGCGCAGATATCGCCGATGGCGGCAATATCGTTCAGGTTACCGATTTCGTTGTTAGCGTGCATCAGGCTCACGAACGTACGCGACTGCCCCGCCAGCAGCTCCTCCAGGTGCGCCAGGTCCAGGGTACCTTGGGCATTATGCTTCACATAGTGCAGCTCAATCTCGCCGCTTTTGGCCAGCGCCTGCAAAGGGTGCAGCACCGCGTGGTGCTCCAGCGGTGAGGTAATGGCGTGTTTCAGCCCCAGCGTGCGCACGCTGCCGAAGGCGGCGTAGTTGTCGGCCTCGGTGCCGCCGCTGGTGAAGGTGATTTCGGCCGGGGCGGCGTTCAGCAGGTGGGCCACCGTTTTGCGAGCGTTTTCGATGGCGGCGCGCACTTGCCGGCCGGGGCCGTGCAGGCTGCTGGGGTTGCCGTAGTGCAGCTGCAAAAACGGCAGCATGGCCTCCAGCACCTCGGGGTCGAGGGGCGTAGTGGCGGCGTTGTCGAAATAGGCGTAGGCGGGCGCGGAGGGGGAATTTGCGGTCATAGTCGTCGTTTCAGCAGCAAAAGCCAGAAGCCGGGTGTGGGTGCACCCGGCTTCTTTCAAGCTATACACAAATACAAATTTCGGCTTTCAAATCGAAACCAGCCCACGGTAGCCGCTCCAATTGTGCAGAACACCGACCAATTAGCTCTTGGCGGCGATAATCTCCTTGATATCGCCAATGATTTTCTGGGCCAGGTAATTGGCGGTCGAATTGGAATCCGACTCCGCGTAGATGCGGATAATGGGCTCGGTGTTCGATTTGCGCAAATGCACCCACTCCTTGTCAAACTCGATTTTCACGCCGTCAATCGTATTCACGGGCTGTTTGGCGTAGCGCTGCTCCATTTTGGCCAGCACGTCGTCGGTGTTGATGTCAGCCGTCAGCTCAATTTTGTTTTTCGAGATAAAATAGCCCGGGTACGAGTTGCGCAGGCGGCTCACCGTGAGGCCGGTTTTGGCCAGATGCGTCAGAAAAAGCGCGATGCCTACCAGAGCGTCGCGGCCGTAGTGCAGCTCGGGATAAATGATGCCGCCGTTGCCCTCGCCGCCAATCACGGCGTTGGTTTCCTTCATTTTGGTCACCACGTTCACCTCGCCTACCGCAGCGGCCGAATAGCTGCCGCCGGCCTTCTCGGTCACGTCGCGCAGGGCGCGGGTGCTGCTCAGGTTGCTTACGGTATTGCCGCCACCCAGGGCCTTCAGCACGTAGTCGGCCACGGCTACCAGCGTATATTCTTCGCCAAACATTTCCCCGTTTTCGCTCACCAGGGCCAGGCGGTCCACGTCGGGGTCCACCACGATGCCGAGGTCGAAACCACCTTTTTCCAGCACCTTGGCGATATCGCGCAGGTGCTCGGGCAGCGGCTCGGGGTTGTGGGCGAAGTCGCCAGTGGGCTCGCAGTGCAGCTTCTCAATGGTCGTCACGCCCAGCGCTTCGAGCAGCTGCGGCACGGCAAAGCCGCCCGAGGAGTTCACGGCATCGACCACCACCCGGAAGTTGCGGGCCCGAATAGCTTCTACGTCCACCAGCGGCAGCGCCACAATGGCCTTGATGTGCTTCTGCAGAAAGGTTTTATCCGTGTTGTACTGGCCCAGCCTGGTCACCGGCGCAAAGTCGAAGTCCTCGCTTTCGGCCAAAGCCAGCACCTGCTGCCCGTCAGCTTCCGAAATAAATTCACCGGTCGCGTTCAGCAGCTTCAGCGCGTTCCACTGCTTGGGGTTGTGCGAGGCCGTAAGAATGATGCCGCCGGCCGCCTTTTTGGCGGGCACGGCCATTTCCACGGTCGGCGTAGTGCTCAGGCCGAGGTCGCACACGTCGAGGCCGAGGCCTTGCAGCGTGGCGGCCACCAGCCGGCTCACCATGTCGCCCGAGATGCGGGCATCGCGACCAATCACAATCAACTTGCTATCAGTGCGCTGGGTTTTTACCCACGTGCCGTACGCGGCGGCGTATTTCACCACGTCGAGGGGCGTGAGGCCCTGGCCCACCGGCCCGCCAATGGTGCCACGGATACCGGAGATGGATTTTATTAAAGTCACGGAGGTCAGTTTTTGAAAGGCCAAAATTAGGCATTCGCCGCCGGTTGGCGACGCGCCGTTTTATCTTTGGAACAATGGAAAATTCTGAATCCGCTTCTACGGCTCTGCTGCGTGGCGAGCGGCGCCCCGCGCAGCTCGAAGCTTTTGGCCGCCTGCTCGACGTGCTCAACCGCCTCCGCGCCGAATGCCCCTGGGATAAAAAGCAGACCCTGCAAACCCTGCGGCACCTCACCATCGAGGAAACCTACGAAATCAGCGACGCCATTCTGCGCGACGACCTGCCCGACCTGCAAAAGGAATTGGGCGACGTCATGCTCCACCTGATTTTCTACGCCCGCATCGCGGCCGAAAAAGGAGCCTTCGACATTGCCGACGTGCTCAACACCCAGTGCGAGAAGCTCATCTATCGCCACCCGCACATCTACGGCGACGTGCGGGCCGACGACGAGGAAACCGTGAAGCGCAACTGGGAGCAGCTCAAGCTCGCCGAAAAGGGCAATACCACCGGCGTGCTCGGCGGCGTGCCCACCTCGCTGCCGGCTTTGGTGAAGGCCATGCGCATTCAGGAGAAAGCCCGGGGCGCGGGCTTCGACTGGGAGCAGCCCGAACAGGTTTGGCAAAAGGTGCAGGAAGAATTATCCGAGTTCGGCGACGAGTACAGCCACGGCGACCCTACCCGTATGAACGCCGAAAAAGCCGCCGATGAATTCGGCGACTTGCTCTTTTCGCTGGTCAATTTCGCCCGCTTCGCCGGCATCAACCCCGAAGAAGCGCTGGAGCGCACCAACCGCAAGTTTATCAGCCGGTTTCAGTACCTGGAGCACGCCGCCGCCGCCGCCAATCAGCGCCTCGCCGACCTCACGCTGGCCCAGATGGATGTGTACTGGGAGGAAGCCAAGCGCCGCCCAGCTCAACCCAACCGGGCTATTTAGCGTTGGTTGAATTCACCGGCTTTGCATGGCCTTTCCGCGCGGGGCGGGCAAGTTTTCTTTGGTCAGCCCGCGGTTTTTGGTTAGGTTTGCTAAGCTAAGATGGCCTAGTGACCAATTTGGACTTCGGTAAGTGCCATTTTAATCCTTTCAACTACGGGATTATCGATTGCCATTTCGCCGTATGCCGCGTCCCTAACCAACTTTTTGCATTTTCTTTACCCAATCAATTCAACTACTTCACACAACAACCCCCAAACACTCCGGAACAATGGAACAGAAAAATGCCATGAATACGAGCCCACGGCCCGCCGCTACGGCCGCCCAAGCCGAAGCCCAAAGCAGCGGTGGCGCCTCGCTGTTCTCCGTGATAGTTATCGTCCTGGCCTTCGTCGTTGCTTACGTAATTTTTAAGTTTGTATTAGGAGATGGCAGCCACTTTCAGGGTGGTGTTAATACCAATGCTCCTATCCCTGGCGATTTGCTGGGCACGGTGTACAGCGGCGGTAATATCGTACCTATCCTGATTACGATGTTCCTCTGCGTTATCACCTTCTCGGTTGAGCGTATGTTGACCATTGCCAAAGCCAAAGGCTCGAAAAGCATCGAAGGCTTTGTGCGTACCGTGCGCCAAAAGCTGAACGCCAATGACATCAATGGTGCGCTCGCGGCCTGCGACGCGCAGAAAGGCTCGGTAGCCAACGTGGTGAAAGCCGGCCTGCTGAAATACAACGAGATGGCGCGTGAGCGCGGCATGTCGAACGACCAGAAGGTACTGGCTATCCAGAAAGAAATCGAAGAAACGACGGCCCTTGAGCTACCTATGCTGGAGAAAAATCTCGTGATTATCTCCACCATTGCCTCGATTGCTACCCTAACGGGCCTGCTGGGCACGGTATTCGGTATGATTAGCGCCTTCTCGGCCCTGGCCCAGGCCGGTACCCCAGATGCCGTTAAACTGGCCAGCGGTATCTCGGAAGCACTGATTAACACGGCTTTCGGTATCGGCACCTCGGCTCTGGCTATCGTGGCCTATAACTACTTTACCAGCAAAATTGACGAACTGACTTACAGCATCGATGAGGCTGGTTTCAGCATCATCCAAACCTTTGCCGCTCAACACGGCAGCGTGGGTCAGAGCCAGACGGTTTAATTCCGTTTTCGGTTCTTTGCTGATGCAATAAAACGCGGGGCGGTTCGTTCTAAAGAGCGAACCGCCCCCTTTTACCCCCACCTCGCAATGCCTAAAGTAAAACCGCACCGTACCTCGCCGTCGCTTGATATGACGCCGATGGTGGACCTGGCCTTCTTGCTGGTGACATTTTTCATGCTCACCACCAAGTTTGCCCCTGAGGAGTCAGTAATAGTGGATACGCCGTCCTCTATCTCTGACATCAAACTTCCCGAGAATAATGTTATCACGCTGACCATCGATAAGAACAAGCGGGTGTTTTTTGGAGTCGACGCGTCGCAAACCAAAATCCAAGCGCTGCAGAAAGTTGGTGCCAAGTACGGCGTAAATTTCACGGCCGCACAAGCAAAGACGTTTGGTGACCTGCCCAATTTTGGGCTGCCTATCAGCCAGCTTGGCTCCTATCTCAACCTGACCAAGGATGACCGTAGGGCGGTAGACAAGCAGGCGAAAGGCATTCCCCTCGATTCGCTCAACAACCAGCTCATTGATTGGGTACTGGCCGCACGTGCCGCCAATCAGGCCATTTTCAAAAAGCCAACTTATATCGCAATAAAAGGCGATGGCAATGCCGATGTTCCGACCGTGCAGCAAGTAATAAAAGTGTTGCAGGATAAAGACATCAACCGTTTTAATCTCATCACGGACCTGGAGAACAGACCTGTAGCCGCAAAGTAGTTTTGCTCAACGGTTGCAAAAAGGCATATTCTCTTATCCATTCCTCTAATTGACCTCATGGCAGAAATACAAGGAAAAGCCGATTCCGGTGGGAAAGGTGGGAAAAAGCGGGCCAAGAAAATGTCGACCAAAATCGACATGACCCCAATGGTGGACCTGGCCTTCCTCCTGCTCACCTTCTTCATGCTGACCACCACCTTCGCCAAGCCCAACGTGATGCAGCTCACGATGCCGGTGAAGAAGACCGACGATGTCGAGGATACGAAAATCAAAGCTTCTCAGGCAATGACCATCATGCTTGGCAAAGACAACAAGGCATACTACTACTTCGGCCTGAATACGCCGAACGATAAAACAGTACAAAAGCCGGAGTTGAAAGTAACCAACTTCTCCGCCAGCGGTATCCGGCAAGTCCTGCTGGAACGCCAGCGCCGCCAGCCTGAGCCTATCATCCTCATTAAGCCGACCGAGGATGCTAAGTACAAAAACATGGTCGATATTCTGGATGAGATGAACATCACGAACCAGAAGAAATATGCCTTGGTGAAGGTGCCGAAAGAAGATTTGGACCTTATTAAAGAATCAGCCTTATGATGGACAATGCGCAAATTGCCAAGGCCAGCCTAAACGACATCGTTTTTGAGGGCCGTAATAAGGCATATGGGGCTTATGTGCTACGGCGCTTGTATCAGCGGCACGTTACGCGGGCACTGATTATTGCGACGACAGTGCTGGCGTTATTGGTGTTTTTTCCGCTTATCGCACAGTATCTGAAGGATAAGTTGCCGAAGGAGCCCAAGAAAAATCTCCAGGAAAACGTGCTGATGGACGCTCCGCCACTGGACGACACTAAGCCGCCCCCCCCGCCCCCGCCCCCCGAAGCTCCCCCCCCCCCGCCGCCCAAGCTTACCACCATCAAATTCACCCCTCCGGTGGTGAAAAAAGATGAGGAAGTGAAGAAGGAAGAGGTGCCAGACCAGGAAGAGCTCAAGGACAAAACCGTGGCCACCGTTACCGTAAAAGGCAACACCGACGCCCCGGACCTGTCGGAGCTCTCCGGCACCGGCGACAAAGTGGTGGAGGAAGTAGTTGAAAACAAGGTGTACACCTACGTTGAGCAAATGCCCGAATTACCGGGTGGCGGTGGCCAGGGTGCCATCGTAGCGGCCATTCAGAAGGCCGTGCGCTATCCTCCGATGGCCTTGCGCAACCAGGTAGAAGGCCGCATCTTCGCCAGCTTCACCGTGAACCCGCAAGGTGACGTAACGGACGTAAAAGTGGTAAAAGGCCTGGGTTCAGGTCTTGATGAAGAAACCATCCGTGCCATTAAAACACTGCCGAAATTCCGCCCTGGCAAGCAGAACGGTCGCGCGGTAAGCGTTTCGTTTACGGTGCCGATTACCTATAAAATCCAGTAATCAGCGTTGGCTTCGGCCAGCAACGCTACACCTCGGATTGGGCTTCGCAGCCTAATCCGGGGTGTTTTGCTTAAGGGCCTTACTTGGTCGTAAAACGATGGCAGCCCCTTTCAATACACCCAGGAATGGGTTACCCATACCAAATTGGCGCGTTATGAGTAATAGTTGGCTTACACCGTTGAGTCAGAAGTGAAAGTATCATTGGGGGTATGTTGTGAAACCCGCTCGCTTTTCCGCTTTTTTGTGCGCTCGTTAGCTGGCTGCCAGCCATCGGACCGAACCTTTCGAAAGCAATTTCGGGTTTACGTCATTTCCTAATCAGTTTTTTTGCTTGCATGCTCAACCTTCCAACAACTGAAGAACGCCTGGGCAAGTCACCTCAGCGTTTGGTGCGTTACTTTGTGTTGGTGATGGCCCTGGTGTATCTGGGGCTAGGCACATGGCTTTGCTGGTCGGCGGGCGAGCCCGCGAGTGGCGGGTTGCAGCTGGGCGCTACTGGCCGCCGGGTGCTGGGCGGCGTGTTTATCGCATACGGACTGATACGATTTGTGCGCGGCTATCAGACCAACTTTCGCAAAAAACCTCATCTTGATGACAATGAATAAGCGCATTTACAGGCTAACTACCGGGCTGGCTACCGTGGTGGCCGGCACGCTGGGCGGAATAGTGGCCTGCAATGGCCCCGGCTCGCCGGGTGCGCAGGATACGCCTACCAGCGGAACGGTGGCGGTGAGCGTGGATGAGACATTTGCACCTATTCTGCAGGCGCAGGTGGATACTTTCGCCAAGCTCTATCCGAACGCGCACGTGAAGATGGACTTCCAGCCGGAAGAGAAGGTGATGCTCGACCTCATCAACGATAAGATTAAGGTGGCCGTCGTTTCGCGAGAGCTGAACGCGCAAGAGCAGGCCGACCTGGCTAAGCAAACCATCTTGCCGCGCACCACGCGCATTGGTATCGATGGCCTGGCCATTGTGCTGAACCGCGCCAATCCCGATTCGATGCTGACAGTAACCCAACTGGCCGGTATTTTCACGGGCAAAACGGCGAGTTGGGCGCAGGTAAGCGGCAAAAAGGGACTGGCGGCTATTAACGTCGTCTTTGATGCCAACCGCAGCAGTACCACACGCTTCGTGCTCGACTCGGTAACGCGCGGAGCCGGGCTCACGAAGCGGGCATTCGCCGCAGCATCGAACCCGGCGCTGCTGGATTACGTGGCTACCCACCCCAATGCCATCGGCGTGGTGGGGGTGAACTGGATTTCGGACCGCGACGACCCTGCGGCGATGAAGTTTCTGCGTAAGGTGCGGGTAGCCAGCATCACGGCCCGCCCCAACCCAACGGCCGACGACTACATCCAGCCGTACCAGGCTTACCTGGCCGAAAAAACGCCCGCGCAATTGGCCGAGCATACCGAGTTGCAGAACTACCCGTTACGACGCAGCCTCTACGTTATCAGCCGGGAGGCGCGGGCGGGGTTGGGCACGGGGTTTGCATCCTTTATCGCAGGCAAGAACGGGCAGCTCATTTTTCAGAAGTCGGGCTTGCTGCCCGCCCAGATGCAGGCGCGCATCATTACCACGCCTAAACTGTAAGCGCGTTTGTCGCGTACCCTTTTTTTCTGTTGTTTTTTCATTCTTCTCTTTTTCCTATGAGTTTCAAGCCCTGGAAACAGCCGTTGCTCGCTGCCCTCGCTATGATGGCCGGCACCACGGCGGCCACCGCCCAAAACATTCAAACGGCCCAACGCGACATCGAGGTTGGTCGCTACAATGCGGCCCGCGCCGCCTTACGCCCCGGCGCTACGCCTGAAACCGCTTTTGAATTAGGCCGCCTGTATCAGATGCGCGACATGCCGGATTCGGCCGCGTTCTATTTTGATAAGGCCGCTGGAGCCAGCCCTTTCGGACAGGTAGCTGCCGGCCGCGCACTGCTGGCCAAAGGCCAGACAACTGCCGCCGAAGCCCAGTTTGACGCCGCCGCCAAAACCACGAAGAACAAGGACGCCAAGGTGCTTACCATGATTGCGCAAGCCTATGGTGAAGCCGATACCAAGGACATGGGCAAAGCTCAGACCTATATCACCGCTGCCCAGGCTGTCAACAAAAAAGACGAGCCGGCGCTCATGGTAGCGCAGGGCGACGTGTACCTGCACTCGGAAAAAGGTGGTGGAGATGCCATGAGCAGCTTCGACCGCGCCATTACGGCCAACCCCAGCTACGCCCAAGCCTACTACAAAAAAGGGGTGCTGAATGTGCGTTCGCGCAACTTCAACGCCGCCCGCGAGTCGCTGAACAAAGCGGTGGACCTGGACCCCAGCTATGCCCCGGCTTACCGTGAGCTGGCCGACATGTACTACCTGGCCGGCCAGTACGACCTGGCTCTGAAGAGCATTCAGCAATACATCGGGCTGGCCGAGAAATCGCCGACTACCGACGCGCAGTACGCCGCTTTCCTCTACAAGAGCAAGAAGTTCACTGAGGCCCTGACCGAAGTAAATAAGGTGCTGACCGTTGAACCGAATAACCTGACCATGAGCCGGCTGCGCCCTTATCTGCTGTATGAAACCGGCGATTTCGCCGCCGCCGCTACGGCCATGGACCAGTACATGAAAGTTGCCCCGGCTGATAAAATTATCCCGGAAGACTACTCGTATCAGGGACGTATTCTGGCTCGTGCCGGCCGCGCCGACGAAGGCATTAAGATAATTCAGAAGGCCATCCAGACCCAGACCGACCCGGATAAGGTGAAGGAATTGCAGCGAGACCTCGCTACAGCATATTCTACTAAAAAAGACTACGCCAACGCGTCGCGCATTTACGCGCAGCTGGCCAAGAACGGCGACCTGACCGACCAGTTCCGGCTTGCGACGGTATATAGCGCCGGAAAGCAGTACACCCGTGCCGATAGCGTGTATAGCATCATTAACACGGCTAAGCCAACCTATGCGCCCGCTTACCTGTCGCGGGCCAAAGCCAACTCGGGTCTCGACCCGGAGGCCAAGCAAGGACTGGCGAAGCCTTCGTACGACAAGTACATCGAGTTGTCGAAGGCAGAAGGTGCTGACCCCACTAAATTCCGTGAGGGCTTGGTAGAGGCCTACGGCTACCTGGGCGTGTACAACTTCCAGAAAGGTGATAAGGCTGCGGCTTTAGCTAACTTCCAGCAGGTGCTGACGCTGGACCCCAGCAACCAGGGTGCCCAGAACAACATCAACATTCTGTCGGCCAAGCCCAAAGCTACGACGACCAAGAAGACGACCGTTAAGAAAAAATAACGCCCGTAGCAGCTATGCAAAAGGCCCTGACGCATCCGCGTCAGGGCCTTTCCGGTTATAGGGAGCTTCCGGATAATGCCGGCTCCGGGACGCTTGCCCGTGGCAGGCGGCTTTCAGCGCGTTGGAAACGTTGTAGAGGCTGGGCTAGCGGCTGCTGGCCGCCCAGGTACGCCACAGGTCCAGAGCGGCGGCAAAATCGGCCGGTAGCTCGGCTTCAAAATATACGTTCTCACCCGACACGGGGTGCACGAAGCCCAAGGAGCGGGCGTGCAGGGCCTGCCGGGGCAGCAGCTGAAAGGCATGCTCGACCAGGTCGCGGTAAGCACCGGTGTTCTGACCTACGCGGATGCGGTCGCCGCCGTAGGTGGCATCGGAGAACAGCGGATGGCCGAGGTACTGCATGTGGGCCCGAATCTGGTGGGTACGGCCGGTTTCGAGCACGCAGCGCACCAGCGTAACGGGGCCGAAGCTTTCCAGCACCTCGTAGTGCGTCACGGCATGCTTGCCCTGGTCGCCGGCAGGATATACGGCCTGCACCTTGCGGTCCCGCAAGCTGCGCCCGAGGTGGCCTTGTATAGTACCGGTGGGCCCGGGCGGCGTGCCCCACACCAGCGCCAGATAGCTACGCTGAATGGTGTGATGAAAAAACTGGTTCGAGAGGTGCGTCATGGCAAACTCCGTTTTGCCAATCACCAGCAGGCCCGACGTGTCCTTATCGATGCGATGCACGAGCCCCGGGCGCACTTCACCGTTGCGGCCCGTGGGCAGGTTGGCCAGATGGTGAGCCAGACCATTTACGAGCGTGCCCTGCCAGTGCCCGTAGGCCGGATGCACCACTAGGCCAGCCGGCTTGTTCACGATGAGCAGCTCCGGGTCTTCGTAGCGAATATCGAGCGGCATCTCCTCGGGCACGATTTTGCCTTCGCGCGGTGGCTCAGGCAGCGTAATCGTGATAAGGTCCTGGGGCTTGATGCGGTAGTTGGGTTTCACGGCCGTGCCGTTTACCTCGACGGCCGAAGCCCGGATGGCCTCCTGAATCTTATTGCGCGAGGTATTGCGCAGGCGATGCTGTAGAAACTTGTCGATGCGCAGCAGCTCCTGCCCACGGTCGACCACGATGCGGTGGTGCTCATAAAGCTCGTCGCCCCCGTCCTCGTCGTCGGGGCGGGTCAGTTCTTCTTCGTCCAGCGCGGAATCCAGCATAGGAAAATGGGTAGGGGCACGAAAAAAGCCGGAGCAGCTGCTCCGGCTTTTCGGCAATCAGGCAGCGGGGCTGCTTATTTCTTGGTTTTGATTTTAGCCTTGTTCAGGCCGGGCGCTACTGGTGCCGAAACCGGCGTGCTGAGCGAAGCGGGGCCCGACTTCACAGCGGCGGCCGCACCGGGCGTAATGCCCATTTTCTTCAGCACGAGGTCCGAGATGTCGCCATCCTTGGGGGCGTGCAGCAGCAGCGGGCTGCCACCACCGTCGGAGTTGAACACGTAGGTGAAGCCATTCTCATCCGCTACCAAATCGATGTTCTTCTGCAGCTTGTCGAGGGCGGGCTTCAGCAGGACCTGCTGCTTTTGCTGCAGGCTTTGCTGGGCGCTTTGCTGAAATTCCTGGATGGACTGCTGCAGGCCCTGCAACTCCTTTTCCTTATCGGCTTTCACTACGTCGGTCATGGTACCGGCCGCCTTCTGGTAAGCTTCACCCTTGGCCTGGTAGTCGGCATATTTGCTCTTCAGCTGGGCTTCGAGCTGGGTGTTGTAGGTTTTCAGCTCCGATTCAATCTGCTTGCTTTCGGGCATCTGGGCCAGTACGTACTGGACATCGGTGTAACCGATTTTCAGGGGGGCCTGGGCCTGCGCGGAGGTGGCGGCCAGGGTTCCGGCGGTCAGCAGAGCGGCGGCGAGCGTCAGACGAAAAATTTTCACGAGATTCATCAAAAAGAAAAAGGGTCAGAAAAATATTGGGGCAAAGATAATTACTTCTTGCGGGCCGGGCGTGTGGGCTTGGCTGCTTTGGTCTTGGCGGCCGGCTCGGGCGTACCCGAGTCCGATTCGAAATTGGGGTCGACCGGCGTTTTGGGCGGGGCCACGGTCTTCACCGCGCCTTTGGGACCGGGCTGGTTACGGTCTTCAGCCCCCAGGCCCAGCTCTTCGAGCACAAACTCGGTGTAGTCGTGCGCCGGGTTGGTGTAGAGCATGGTGAGGTCACCAGATTTATCAAAAATAACGGCCAGCGACTTCTTCTTGGCCACTTTTTCCACGGCCTCGAATACTTTATCCTGCACCGGCTTATTCAGCTCCTGGCGCTTCTTAAAGAGCTGGCCTTCGTAGCCAAACTGCTTGTTGCGGTAGGCTTTCAGCTCCTGCTCCTTGAGGAGGATTTCGTCCTGACGCTTTTTTTTCATCGCCTCCGTCAGCACAATTTCCTCGTTCTGATAGTTCCGATGCAGCTTGTCGAGGTCCTTTTGCTGTACCTCGATTTCCTTCTGCCAGGTATCGGAGAGTAAGGCCAGCTCCTGCTGGGCCTTGGCGTAATCCGGCATCTTGGCCATGATAAACTCCGAATCAACCCAGCCAAATTTTTGCGCGCGGGCCACACCGGTTCCGCTCAGCAGCAATACGACGGCCAATAGCAGGCCACGAAAGTTCTTCATACGAGGCAAAACGTGAAATCCGGGCGCATAGTGTCCGGCTAGCGAATTTGCTGGCCGATGATGAAGTGGAAGTGATTGGGGTCCTGCTTGGCACCGCCCGCATTAATCGGTATCACCGTGTCGAAGCCGTGGCCGTAGTCGAAGCCCAGCAAACCAAATGCTGACATAAATACGCGCGCGCCCACCCCGGCCGAGCGGTACAGCTTATACGGGTTGTAGTTCTGGTAGGAGTCGAAGGCGTTGCCAGCTTCAGCAAAGGCCAGCACGTACACCGTCGCGGCCGGGTTCAGGCTCACGGGGTAGCGCATCTCCAGCACGTACTTGTTGAAGGCAATGCCGCCCGCCTGCTGGCCCTGCGCCGTCGGAATGGCGTAGGCCTGGCCGGGGTCGTCGTAGCCGCGCAGGCCCACGTAGTCGGTGCCCACCAGGTAGTTGCCCCCGCCGTTGTAGCCGAGGCCGGCACCGCCCATCTTGAAGCGTTCGAACGGCCCAATCTGTTTATTGGAGTTGTAAGTACCCAGGAAGCCAAAGTGCGCGCGGGTATTCAGCACCAGCTTGCCCACGATGGGCGTGAACCACGACGCATCGAACATCCACTTATGAAACTCAATCCACTGGTTATCACTCGGGTGGTCGGGGTTGAGCAGCGAGTAGGGCGGCGTCAGGCTCAGGCTCAGGCTCAGCGACGAGCCCCGACGGGTATATGTCGGGTTGTCGATGCTGTTGCGCGCCAGGGTCGTGTTCAGGGTGATATTGTTGAACGTGCCCGTCGAAGCGCCCGGGATAACCGGGTAGTTCTGCGTCTGGTACTGGCTGTACGAGAGCGAGTTGCTCAGCGTGAAATAGTCATCGGGCACGCGCAGCTGGCGGCCCAGGCCCACCGTGGCGCTGTTCACTTTAATGAACTGGTCGGAGGCGGCGTCGAGCGCCGCGCCGGTGCGCTGCACACTGTGGTTGAGGCTAAACGAGAACGAGTTAGGCCGACGCCCGCCCAGCCACGGCTCGGTGAATGAGAGCGAGTATGCCTGGTACTGCACGCCGTTGGCCTGCACGTTCAGGGCCAGGCGCTGGCCGTCGCCGGCCGGCACCGGCGTCCAGTTGCGGAGCGTGCCAGCTTTGCGCAGCGAGAAGTTGTTGAACACAAGGCCCACCGTGCCGATAAAGCCGGCGTAGCCACCCCAGCCGCCCGACAGCGTTACCTGGTCCGAAGGCTTTTCCACCACCGTGTAGTTAATGTCTACCGTACCGTCGGCCTGGTTGGGCACCGGGTTGATACCGATTTTCTCGGGGTCGAAATAGCCCAGCGTGGCAATCTCGCGCTGCGAGCGAATCAGCAACTCGCGGTTGAATTTATCGCCAGGCAGCGTGCGCAGGGTGCGGCGCAGCACGTGGTCGCTGGTTTTGGTATTGCCAGCGATGTTGATGTCTTTGATATGCGCCTGCACCCCTTCGCTCAGGCGCATCTCGATGTCTATCGAATCGCCCTCCACCTTGGTTTCGACCGGGTCGATGGTGAAGAACAGGTAGCCGTCGTTCAGGTACAGCGACGAGATGTCCTGGCCCGTTGGGTTGTAGTTCAGGCGCTTATCCAGAATCTCCTTGCTGTACGCGCTGCCCGACTTAATGCCCAGCACGTTGGCCAGCGTTTTATCGTCGTAGAGGTAGTTGCCACTCCAGGTAATGTGGCGGAAGTAGTACTTGGGTCCTTCGTCCACCTTAATACGCAGGGCCAGGCCCTTATCGTCCCGAATCAGCGTGTCGCTCACAACCGTAGCATCGCGGTAGCCTTCGGCGTTGTAAAACTCCACCAGCTTCTTCTTATCCTCTTCGTACTCATTGCGCTGGAACTTACCCGCCGTCAAAAACTTGTACGGTTTGCGTTCCTTGGTTTTCTTGAATTTTCCCTGCAGCTTCCGGTCCGAAAAAGCGGTATTCCCTTCAAAAGCAATGTCGTGGATGCGGACTTTAGAGCCTTTTTCCACGTCGATGCGCAGCGCCACACTATTCGAGAGCGACGAGTCGGCAACCTGCACTACGTTCACCTTGGCATCGAGGTAACCTTTGTTCACGAAAAACTTGCGGACCTGGGTGCGGGTGTTGTTCAGCAGCGCGTCCGTCACCACTTTGCCCCGAATCAGGGTGATTTTCTTGGTGAGGTCTTCCTTCTGCCCGTTCCGGATACCGGAGAAGGTGAACTTTGAAAGCCGCGGACGCTCCTTCAGGTTATAATCGAGGAAAATCTTGGTGCCTTCGATGCGGGCAATACTCACGCTCACATCACCCAGAATACCCTGAGCCCAGAGCTTGCGGATGGACTTGCCAATTTCCTCACCCGGCACGTTAATGGCATCGCCCACGCGCAGGCCCGTCAGGCCAATAAGCGTATTGGGGTCGAGATAGCGGGCACCGCTTACCGTGATGCCGCCCAGCTCATATTTCTTCGGCTCGTCGCCACCTGCTTGCTGAGCCCGGGCGGCCGGGGCCAGCCACATTCCCAACAGCACGAGCCCGAGTACCCACTTCACCACTAAATTACGCACAATAAACATTACAAAGATTTAAGATACTGTGAGTTGCTCGCTGGTTTTACCAAAGCGCCGCTCCCGGCGCTGGTAGGCCCGAATAGCCTCCTGAAAATGCTGGCGCCGGAAATCCGGCCAGAGCAAATCAGTGATATACAGCTCGGTATAAGCCAGCTGCCACAACAAAAAATTACTAATCCGCTGCTCCCCACTCGTTCGGATAAGCAGCTCCGGGTCGGGCATGCCCACCGTAGCCAGGTAGCCCGAGAGAGAGGCCTCAGTCACGTCGGTTGGTTGCACGCGGCCGGCGGCCACGTCGATAGCCAAGCGCTGGGCCGCCTGCGTGAGGTCCCAGCGGCCGCTGTAGCTCAGAGCCAGCACCAAGGTCATGCGGGTTCCCGCTTTGGTTAGCTCCTTGGCCTCAGCCAGCTCCCGCTGGCAGCTGGCGGGCAGCGTGCTGATGTCGCCAATGGCTTCCAGGCGAATGCTGTTTTTGAGCAGCGTCGCGGTTTCCTTGCGGATAGTATGTACCAACAGCTGCATCAGCGCCATTACTTCAAGGGCCGGGCGGTTCCAGTTCTCAGTTGAAAAAGCATAAAGCGTCAGGAAGCGTACGCCTAGCTCGGCGGCTTCTTCCACCGTTTCGCGCACGGCCGTGATGGCGCTCTGGTGCCCAAACACCCGCAAGCCGCCCCGTTGCTTGGCCCAGCGCCCGTTGCCATCCATGATGACGGCTACGTGAGCCGGAATATTGCGCGTGTCGATTTCGGCCTTGCCGGTCATTTTTGCGGTTTCGCTAAAAGAGCCCGCAAGTTACGGAAATGGTTGCATACGGCCGGGCCTTCGCCCACTGCAACGACCAGCAGCCGAGCGGAAGTTGCCGCCTACCCCTGATTCTGCCCCAGGAAGCTGCTTACTTCAGCAACTCTTTGTTTGCCTTGTAGGAATCCGGGCAGTGGATTTTGTAGAATGTGTACGACAGGCTCAAGCCATTATAGTAGTACCAATCCTGGTCGTGCGGGTTTACCAAAAACTGCGATTGGTCGCCGAGGTGGTCCAGCTGGTCGGTGAGGGCCTTCCGTGCCCCTACTTCGAGCCCCAGATTCCAGTGCGTCGAAAGCGCTAGCTTAGCACCAACGCCAACCGGAATAGCAAAACCAATCAGGGAGCCCTGCCGATTCAAGGTACTCAGCCCGGCATTACTGGCCGTGGTGGTGTTGGCATAAAAAACGGCCAGCCCGCCAAATAGATAAGGCGTGAAATGCACCTTATCCGTACGCCGGTGGTAGTCCAGAAAGTTATATTCTACCACCGCCGAAGCCTCGACCAGCCCGCCCTTGGTATTGGCCTGGCGGTAGGCCTGCAAAGGGGGTACGGCACCATTGGTACCGCTCACATTGCCATCATCGGCCCGCAGCAGGCCCGCAGTCAGGCCACCGCGCAGCGTAATGGGCACCGAAACGTCCTTGCGGTAAAATGCCGTGAGGGCCGGGCGGTTATTTTGGAACTGATAGCGGGGCGATAGTTCGCCCCGGTAGTTGGTAGCGCCCAGGCCCACCCCGATTTCGCTGGTGTTCTGCGCCTGGGCAGGGGCTATAAAAAGCACACTCCCCGCCTGCACGAAGCAAGCGAGGAGTATTTTTCGAAAAGTCGGATTCGTCATTTAGGCTAGTTGCTGGCTGAAGTAGGAGACCGTACCAGCCAGATTCCGCAGCTTAGCGGAATTTGGGGTTCTTGATGCGGGGCGTCAGGATGTAGTTCAGGGTTACGCCGGTAACGATGTACCAGTCGGTTTTATTGCCTGAGTCGCCGCGCTGGCTGCCTTTGTCGGTAAAACCAGCAAAGTCGGCTCCGGTACCTTTAACCCGGGTGATGCCGTAGCCGAAATATTGCTGCGCGGCCGAGCCGGTCAGTGCCGTCGAGCCGGCATACTTGCCACCTACGTCATCGATGTAATCGGTGAAAGTCTTGCGCCAGCCGATTTCCAGGCTGGCATCAAAGTTCCGGTTGATGCGGTAGCGAATACCACCACCAAACGGAATAGAAATCTGAGTGGTGCTATAGCCGGTAGACTGGTTTTCGGTGCGCAGGTTAGCCAGCGAAACGTAAGTTCCCTCGGTCAGGCCAACAGCATCGGCCCCAACCAGACCCTTGGGGTTGTGGTAGAAGCCGGCAAGACCAGCGAAAACATACGGGACGAAGTCCGGACGCTTGAGGTAGTTGTTGCGGTTCTCAACCAGGTCCACGACAGCTACGGCCGATGCTTCGAAGATGTCGTTCCGGAAGGTGATATTTCGGTTATAACGATACTTAGCGTCCGGGTCGTTCGGGTCAGCAGATAAGGCATCGCTGCCGGTTACGCGGCCGTAGGACAGCGCAAAACGGCCCGAAAGACGCGGGTAGAAACGACGAGTGACGGAAACCCCGGCCCCCAGACGCGTAGCGCCTAAGCGGAAGCTGCTGAAGTTCGTAACCGGCGTCACATCACCAAAATAATTCATTAAGTTCAGGCTGAAGCCAACCGAATTGTACTGCTTCCGCTTGCTGAATTGCTGCGCATCCGCCTCGGGCGAAGCCACCAGGGCCAGTCCGAGCACAAACGCGGTGGAATAAGTGAAAATATTTTTCATAAGGCAACGAAAGTGATGATACCAGTTGAAGGTTTGAGGCTTGAGCAGTAGGTGCGCAGTTTCAGACGGTCACAAAAGTAGGCTATGCGGGGAACTAAAAAAACTTTCCGTGATTTTTTCAAAAAAAAACTTCGTGGTCTATAGCTGGATACCCGCCGGATTGCGCCGGTCGAGGCCCCAGTTCAATTTGCTACGCAAGGTGCTCAAGAAGTTAACGTGATTTAGTTTTACTAGACGGGCATTGAATTTTTCACGACGAACGGCAATCTGGACGGAGGCTTCGACGGGTAGGGAGCGGGAATCGAGCGACAGCATGTAGCTGGTGCTACGGCCTTCAATCTCAAAGGATATGACGCTCTGATCCGATACAACGAGGGGCCGCACATTCAGATTGTGGGGGCATACGGGGGCGATGATAAAATTGTTTGTCTGCGGGAGCATTACAGGGCCACCGCAGCTGAGCGAATAGCCAGTGGAGCCGGTGGGCGTGGCCACCACGAGGCCATCGGCCCAGTAGGAATTCAGGTATTCGCCGTCAATATAGGTGTGAACGACAATCATGGACGAGGTATCACGCTTGAGGACGCTGAACTCGTTGAGGCCGAAGTTGAGACTGCCGAAGACGTCGGGGTCGGTATCGACGCGGATGAGGCTGCGCTCTTCGATGTTGAAGTGCCCCTTATACAGGGCGTCGATGGCTTGGGCGATGCGGTCGGGGGTGATGGTGGCCAGAAAGCCGAGCCGGCCGGTATGGATGCCGAGAATGGGGATTTGCAGGCTACCAACATACGTAACCGTATCGAGCAGGGTGCCATCGCCGCCGATGCTAAGCACGTACTGCACGCCACGCAGCGAATCGCCGCGCCGGAAGCTGGTGGTGCCTTCGGGCAGGCGCAGGCGGTTGTCGAGGAAGGTGCGGAACGACTCGCCAATCAGGACTTCGGCTCGCCGGGCAGTCAGGTCATCGAGCAGCGCCTGGATGGCGGGTGCGGCTTCATCGTCGAAGGGCTTGCCGAGAATGGCGATTTTCATGCGAAAAGTAAGAAGCGGAGAACGGGAGCCGCCGGAAAATTCAATAACAAATTGATAACCACACGGGCGGGCTGATACATCTCAAATGGGAAACTCGGCCCGAAAAAAGTAGCCGGTCTGGCCAAGGCCATTGAGCGTGTACTCGACGGTGAAGACGCGGTCGTAGTACGTGACGAGGTGCAGGCCGAGACCGATAGCGCGCTGGAAATGATTGGGAAGGCGGTTTTGGGGAATAGCAGCGGGGGCAACGACGTAGCCGGCATCGACAAAGATATTGCCGTATAGGGCGATGGGGATGGTATTGACTTTGGGATTGTCGATGGAACCCAGGCGAATGGTCTTCGGCGCGAAGAGCCGGCACGAAATGCCCTGCTGCACGAGGCCGTAGTGGCGCCCGTCGATAACGTACTCGTCGTAGCCGCGCACGAGGTCGTCGTAGCCCAAAGCACGGGTGTCGGGGTAGCCGAGGGCGCGGGCCAGGCGCGCCTGGGCGCTCAGGCCGAGACTGTAGTAGAACTGGTGGCCCAGCGCTACATAGCGGGCATAGGTGGCGCGCAGCGTGGTGAGCGACGGCGTGGTCTTATCCAGGAAAACGCGGTGCGTGAGGCTGACCTGGGCATACTGGCCGGTGAGCGGATAGGCAAAGGTGTTGCGCTGGTTGCGGGTGCTGCTGAGCGTGAAGTCGAGAAACTCGCGCTGGGTGCGGCCGAGGAAATACCCTGAGTTGTAATAATTGACGGAATCGCTGATTTGCTCGCGATGGTAGGACGCATCGAAAGCGGTGCGGAATTGCACGGTATGGCGGAAGCGCAGGCCAGCCGTGGCGTAGAAACGCTGGATAGGAAAGGTATTGTCGGCCCGCAGCGGAATGAGGCGGTCGGCGGTGGTGCGGTAGTCGAGGGTGTGACTCTGGAAGTAGGACGCGCCCACGCCGAAGCCCAGGCGGCGGTAGCGGCCCAGGCCGGGCACTTCATAAAACAGCTCGTACTTGCGGTTGAAGCCCAGCTGCAGGTTGGCGATGAGCTGCTCGTTGCGCCCCCGGAAATTGGTACGGGTGAGGTGCAGGCCATAATCGACGCGACGCCAGCGGTCGGCGCGGTCGAGCCAGGAGCGCAGGTTACGGTCGGCCAGCGAGAGGATGGGCACCGGGAACGTGTACCAGCGCTCCTGCACGCCAAACACGACGAGCCAACTGCCGCCCGTGCAGCTGGCCTGCACCACCACGGCGTGAAAGAGCTGCAGATTAAAGAGCCGCCGGCGGTTGGCTTCGAGGCGGGCCGGCAAGTCGGCCAGGGCCAGGGTGTCGCCCTCCGTAAAATCGAGCTCAGCGCGCAGAATGCGCTCTTTGGTGATGGCATTGCCAGCGAACAGTATTCGCCCCACGAAAACGCGGGCAGCACCGGGGCAGGGAAGCACGCGCACCAGGGTATCGGTGGGTGCCACAACGGGGCGCAGGGGCCGCGGCAGCGTAGCGGCCGGGGCCGGCAGCAACCCCAGCAGCAAAGACAGCAGTAGCCCGAGCACCCGCTATCAGATGTTCAGGTAGCGCAGCAGGGCGTCGAACCGGTCCTGCTCGTCTTCGTTGGCAACGGCGGTGCCGCTGAACTGGGCCGTGACCACGTACCCAAACCGCTCGAGCGTGGCCGTGATGCGGGCCAGATTATCGGTATTCAGCTTGAGGGTAAGGCGGATGCGATAGGGGTCGACTTCATCCTGCGCCACGATGGCGCTGATGATTTTGGCATTGTTCTCTTCGACATAGCGGCTGATTTGGGTGAGCGAGTAGTCGCGCTCCTCCATCCCGAGCACGATGATGCCGCCCTGGCCGCCGGCCGGCTGCTGGCCAAAAGCGGCCAGGGCATCGGCGATAGTGACGACGCCGGCGTACTCATGGCGCTCATCGACCACGGGCACCAGCTGAATCTTATTTTCGATGGCCAGCTCCATCACGCGATAAAAGTGCTGGTCGGGGCGCACGTAGGCATCGGCGTAGCCCAGGGCCAGCTCAGAGAGCAGGGTTTCGGGGTCGTCGAAATCGGCCAGGTCGGCTTCGGTTACCAGGCCGCGGTAGCGCCGCTGGTCGAGCACGGGCAGCTGGGCCACGTGAAACTCATCGAGCCAGCGCGCTGCTTTGCCCGCCGAATCAGTGCCCTTCAAGGGCGGAATCATTTCGTTGAGTAAATCTTCGGCGAGCAGGGCGGGCATATGCGAGCGAGGTAAAAAGCGAGCTGAATAGGTAAGCTAACGGCGGGATAGCGCGATGGGCAGGGGAAACAATTGAAAACGAGGGATAAGCAGGCAGCCGCAGCCGCCATTTAGTTCGCCGGCTGCCAACAACAATCAGGCCGGCCAAAAGATATGCGCCAGTCAGGCCACGGCCGACGGCACCACTTCAATACTACGCAAAAAATGGCGTAAATAACCATTAAATGCGGCGGGGCGCTCCATCATGGGGGCGTGGCCGCAATGGTCGAGGAAACGCAGCTCGGCGTGGGGCAGCAGGCGGGCAAACTCGTGGGCTACCGGCGGCGGGGTAATGGTATCGTTCAGGCCCCAGACCAGGAGCACTGGCACCGTGATTTTTGCCAGCTCCTTGCTCAGGTTGTGGCGCTGGGCCGAGCGGGCAATCGCAATGATGCGCAGGCACTTGGCATTCGAGTTGGTGACGGTGAAAACCTCGTCAATCAACTCCTTGGTGGCCACGGCCGGGTCGTAGAACGTGTAGCCCACACGCTCTTCGACGTAAGCGTAGTTGCCGCGCTTGGGAAAGGAGCCGCCCATGCTGTCCTCGAACAGGCCGCTGCTGCCGGTGAGCACCAGGCTGCTGACCCGGGCCGGGTTTTTGAGCGTGTATACCAGCGCAATGTGGCCGCCGAGTGAGTTGCCCAATACCACGAACCGGCCCGGCAGCGCCAAGGCCTGCACGAAGCCTTCGACGTAGGCCACCAGCCCGGGCACGCCGGCCTGGGTGAGCGGCATATCATAAACGGGTAGCAGCGGAATGATGACGCGGTGGCTGGGGGAAAACTCGCGCACGACATCCTGCCAGTTGCTGAGCGCGCCAAACAGGCCGTGCAGCAGCAGCAGTATCGGCCCTTGGCCTTCGTCGACATATTCGTACCCGTGCTGGTGCTGGCGGCGCAATTCCATCTTGACGTAATGGTTAATGATTAATGGTCAGGGGTTAATTATTGTACGGCGCATGCGTTGTTAACAGCCATCCCCGTTACTCATTGACCATTCATCACTGACCATTAACTACTGGTTTAGGCAATGATACAACAACGCAGCCAATTGCCCAGGATGGCCAGCCCGTGCGGCGTGAGCAAGGCTTCGGGGTGAAACTGGACGCCGTAGAGCGGCAGCGTGCGGTGGCGCAGGGCCATGAGCTCGGGCACTGGGCCGGTGGTATGGGCCAGGACCCGGAGCGTGGCCGGTAGCGGCTCGCCGACAATGAGCGAGTGATACCGCGTGACGTCCTGCTCGGCGGGCAGGCCCGCGAAGAGCGGGTCGGCCACATCGCAGCGCATGGGGGTAACTTTGCCGTGCATGGGCCGGGCGGCCCGCACCACGGCGGCCCCAAAAAACTCGCCCAACGCCTGGTGGCCTAGGCACACGCCCAGCATGGGCACCGTTTGGTGATAGGCACGGATGAGGGCGGGCATGACACCGGCGGCGGCGGGCGTACCGGGGCCGGGCGACAGGACCACGCCGTCGAACTCAGGTACGCGCAGTTCGGCCAGGGGCACATCGTTGCGGCGCACGGCTACCTCGGCCCCCAGCTGGCGCAGGTAGTCGGCCAGCGTGAAGGTGAAGGAGTCAAAGTTATCGAGCAGCAGCAGGCGCATTTGGAAGGGTTGAGTTTTGAGGGTTGAGGGTTGAGTTTTTAAAATTAAGAGTGGAGGGCTTAGGTGGCCGCACGAGCAACTAGCATTACGCATCATTCAACCCTTAAAACTCAGCCCTCAGCCCTTAATAATCAGTCCTCAAAATTCAACCCTTCACAAAAGCCGTTTTCATTCGCACCAGCAGGTCTTGGGCGAAGGGCAGCACGTAGCCGGTGATTTGCAGGGCCAATGGCGTGGCCTGCTGCACAATGGGCAGCACCTGCGAGCCAGCCACCAGCCCAGGCGAGAGCAGATGCAGGCCCGCCAGGCCGGTGCCGTGCAGCAGCAGACTCAGGCCGAGTATCCACTTGAGCACGCCAGCCGCACCACCCAGCAGGTTGTCGAGCACCCCCAACGGGGTGAGGTGCACGGCGGTTTTCAGAAGGCCGCCCAGCAGGTGCACGCCCCACATAATGGCCACAAACACCAGTGCGAACGACAGCAGCGGCAGCATGCCAAAGGCATCGCCCACGTACTGCCGCACCAGCGGCACGGCCGCCGAAAGCAGGCTCAAGCCGCCCACCACGGCCAGCACGAAGGCCAGCAGCGACACCACCTCCAGCACCAGCCCGCGCCGGTAGCCCTTCACGGCCCCGATGCCGAGCGGGAGGAGCAGGAGGATATCGAGGGCGGTCATGTTGAAAGGGTTGAGTTTTGAGGGTTGAATGTTGAGTGCTTAAATAATGACCGGCCAGAGAGGCGTTGTTACGACCTTATTTTAGCTCATTCAACCCTCAACATTCAATCCTTAAAACTACAGGTTGGTGTTGTTCAGCAAGTGGCCGAGCACGTCGGAGATGCGCTTGCCATCGGCCTGGCCGGAGAGCTCGCGGGCGGCTACGCCCATCACCTTGCCCAGGTCGGAAGGGCCGGTGGCCCCCACGCGCTGGATGATGTGCACGAGTTTCTCGACCAAATCGGCCTCGGTGAGCTGGGCAGGCAGGTATTCTTCGATGATGGCCAGCTCGGCGAGCTCGGTTTCCTCGAGGTCGGAGCGGAATTGCTCCTTGTAGATGGCGGCAGCATCACGGCGCTGCTTGGCGGCTTTGTTGAGGAGCTTGAGCTCGACTTCGGGCGTGAGGCCGGCGTCGCTGGCACCCTCGGCGGTTTCGGCCAGCATGATTTGCGATTTGATGCTACGCAGAGCGGTGAGGCGCACTTTGTCTTTGGCGAGCATGGCCTGCTTGATGGCGGCGTCGATGGTGGTTTTGAGCATGGGGAAGAAAATAGGCGCATCAGCGCATGAAAGAATTTAGGAACGGGCACTGCCGGCCAGCGCTGCCAGCAGCGGGGCCGGCTGGTCGAGGTAGAGGGCCAGCCGGCGGGCCGGGCGGCAGATGCCGTACAGCCCGCTCACCATTACTGGCGCCGCAAAGGTCAGCATTACGTTGGGAGCGGCCAGCAGGGGGCGGGCCAGATTGAGCGTATCGGGGCCCGGCGGGAAATCGCCGCGCAGGGTTTGGGCGGCCAGCAACTGGGCGCGTGGCACCTCTACCTGCCAGAAAAAGCCCACCCGAATCAGCAGGGCATCGGCGGTGAGCAGCGTGGGCTGCAGGCGTACGGCGTGGCCATGCGCAACCAGCATCAGCAAGCCGTAGCCCTCGGCCACCAGCAGCCAGCCGGCCGCGTTGGGGCTACAGAGGTTCACCAGCAGGTAAAAAACGGCGGGAAACACCAGCGGCATATCAGCCAGCACGGCCATTGGCAATACCGGGTGCAGCGCAAAAACCGGCAGCCGCACCACTACGTGCTCGATGGCCACGCCCAGCAGGGCCAGCAGGACAAATGCTGCCAGGAAACGGAGGCAAACAAGGGGCGAGGAGTGCGTCATGGCGAACCCGGGGACGGGAGGGAGCCGCGCGCCCGGCGGGCGGCGTAATTTCGCCCCGAAGCTACGGCCCCGGTTGCCATCCGGAGCGCAGGGCAGGACCTTATCACTCCTGAGCTGTTTGTAGTAAATCAAACGGCGCAAGCGTGGCCAGGGCCTGCCCTGGACTCCGGATGCCCTACCCTAACCAAAGATGACCAAGCTCAGCGTCAACATCAACAAACTGGCTACCCTGCGCAACGCCCGGGGCCACAACCGCCCCGACATTCTGCAGGCCGCCCGCGATATTGAGCGGTTCGGGGCCGAGGGCATTACGGTGCACCCACGGCCCGACGAGCGCCACATCCGCTACCAAGACGTGCGCGACCTGAAGCGCGTGGTGACTACCGAGCTGAACGTGGAGGGCAACCCCACGCCCGATTTCGTGGCCCTGTGCCGCGAAGTGCGCCCCGAACAGGTGACGCTGGTGCCCGACGCTCCCGACGCCATCACCTCCAACGCGGGCTGGGACGTGGTGACGCACCAGCAGTTTCTGCGCGAAGTGGTGGCCGAGCTGAAGTCGTTCGGGGCCCGGGTGAGCATCTTCCTCGACCCCGACGTGCGCCTGGAGGAGGCCGCCGCCAGCACCGGCACCGACCGCATCGAGATCTACACCGAAGCCTACGCCGTGCTATACCTCGCCAACCGC
>JANNDE010000487.1:0-10703 GCA_031387395.1 Hymenobacter sp. | reverse complement strand
GCGCAAAACGCTCCGCCGTAAGACCCGTAGCAGCCCGCCATTTACGTGCAGTAGTGAGATTGTTTACAGAAAAATTCATGTTCCAAATTTAAGGGCAGTTTATTGAAAATTTTGGAATTCACTTACCTCGCAACAAGTCTAATATGTAACCGGTCAGCCATGCTGCCGGAAAAATCTATCAGAATTTCAGTTATAATACTCATGATTTTTTGAATCGTAGACGAAAAGCGAATGTACATGGATATAATCGAGTGGCTGCTTATTTTAAGTCACCTTAGCGCCCGCCGCTATTCCCGCATCTAGCAACACCGCTGCTGCTGCTACCCAACGTGCTTTCCTTCAGCTTTCTCCACCAAGGTGAGCTCAATGCGCCGGTCGGGGATGAGCCACATCAGCGCTACGGCTACGTAGATACTGCCCGCCAACCGGACCCTACACAACTGGTAAACGCTGATTCAGCAGTTCCACGCTGAAATTAACCTTCGCATTCAGCGCTTTAAATACCTTCATTACCGTGTCAAAACGCGCGTCGGTCAGGCTGTTTTCCAGCTTGGAAATCTGCGCTTTTTGCACGCCCACCAGTTCCCCAAGCTGCTGCTGGGTCAGGTTGCGTTGCAGGCGGGCTTCTTTGATGGCTTTGCCGAGCAGGTCGAGGCGCAGTTCTTCTTCAAAAACATCACGTTTGGATGTGCCGATGGGACCAACGTGCTTGTCCATTATCTCATCCATCGAATACGTTTTCATCTTCTGTGGAGTGCTCATGGCTAGTTGGTTTTCTGGGCGAGGTATTGTTTTCGAAGGCGTTCGGCTTTGGCTAAGTCTGCGGGCGGCGTTTTGCCGGTTTTCTTAACGAGACCGTGGGTAGCTACAACTATCGTGACGGTTTTGCTAGACTTATCCCAAAAGGCAAAAAGCCGGTAATACGTTCTGTTGTACAGAGTTCTGAATTCCTAGATATCGTCGGTCAGCTTCTTGAACAACGCCTTATCAGCATTCAACTGGGCACTGCGCATATTGTACAGCACCTTGTTCCGCGCCTTTTCATCAAGTGTGTCAAGGAATGTGGAAGCTTCCTCCAAAAACTCAATCTGAAATTTCTCTTTCACGAGTTACAATTTCATTAAAGGTAAGGTTTCCTTAATAAGAAACAGCGAGGAGCCTGCTAGCGATTATCAGATGCTCGAAGCCACCCCAGCGCCCGCCGCTACTCCCGCATCTCCCGTCAAGTCCGCGAAGCTGCCGCTGCTACCCAACGCGCTGCCCTTCAGCTTTATCCACACAGCGTGCGCGCAATGCGCTGGCCGGGCACCGGCCACATCAGCGCCACGGCTGTGTGGATGACAAAAAGACGGTTGCGGGGCCATACCTATTCATCCTCTTCAAAGTCGCCGGTTTTGCGGTTCAGCTTGATACTGAATCGGTCGGATAATTCGGTTTCTAAAAATTCCTCGCCAGCGGTCAGCGCCTCATCAATATCGGTAGATTCCGAATCCTCAAAACACATGCCGCCCTCATCCAGAATGCGGAGCAGGCTACTGCTGTTATAGTCCGAGCCCAGCTCGATATAGCCATGGTTGTCTATCCACCACGCCAGGTGCGGGTATTGTTGCGAAAAGTTGCTCATGGTTGTAATGGGGGCTTATTGTTCGTTAGCAGCGGGGCACGGTTTGGGCAATCCGATGCGCTTGAGCATCTCGTTAGCCTTGGCCACCTCTTCAGGAAACAGTACCTGGCTGGCGTATTTGTTCAGGGCTGGGTCGATGCGCACTATCGGCACCTTACTGGAATTTAATTGCTCGACATTCATGGTCGGATTGGGTAAGTGGCTTTCGTAAGTGAACGGCAAAGCCGGCGTAATTTATGTGTGGGCGAAATTATTCCCATTCATCGTTCAGCAGGCCTTGAAAGGGCGAAATTAGTAGTGGCTTATTCGTATAACCTGCTCAAAACCATGTGGTAGAGGCGGGTGCGGGCCGGGGTGCTGCCCGCCGCGAAAACCCAGGCATCGGGGAATACCGGTAGCAGAAGGCGTATGGGTTGGTAGCCACCGTGGCCAGCACCTTTTTCGCGTTGCCGTTATTGGAAACTGCCAGGTCATCAAGTTCACCCGTGATGGAGTTTGTGTTGCCAAAGGCCAAGTTGTAGAAATTCTTCAGGTTCGTTGCGCCATCCTGCATCAGCTTGGGAATGCGACCATTTGCTCCCGCGCTTATAAATTCGAAAGTAGCTTGTTGATTAGCTTTGGTAAGGTAGTGCGGTAATTTCACGGCAAGCGAGAAAAGGAGGACGCCTGCTAGCAGTCGGAAAAGTTGTAAAGATAGGTTCACGAAGCGGCCGCCGCTACCCGATATGCTGCCCTTCGGCTCTATCCAGCAGCGTGCGCGCATTGCGCCGGTCGGGGATGAGCCACATCAGCGCCACGGCCACGCAGCTGCCGCCCGCTACGGCTGTCCGCAGCTGGCCGCGATGCCCGCCACGCAGGGCGGGAGCGACGAGAGGCCCTCGAAGTCGCGCCCGATGGCCGTGGCCAAGAGCACCAGCGACAGCCAGAACAGCAGGCGCGGATTTGCCCACGGCACGCCGCCGGGGAGCGAGGGATGGGTCGCGAAAATAGCGCGGTGCGGCGGCTCCTGCTACTTTCGTGGCCCCTCCGTTTTGTTGAACGTTCTGCTGAGCGCAGCCGAAGCAGAACGTCCGGTAAAAACAGCTCCATATGGAAACCCGCATTGCCACCGCCCTGGCCCAGCTCGAAGCCACCCACGGCATCCGCATCCTCTACGCCTGCGAGTCGGGCAGCCGGGCCTGGGGCTTCCCCTCGCCCGATTCCGACTACGACGTGCGCTTCATCTACTGTCACCCGCCCGCCTGGTACCTGACCCTGGACGAAGGCCCCGACACCCTCAATTTCCCCATTGATGACGAGCTGGACCTAGCCGGTTGGGAACTGCGCAAGGCCCTGCGGCTGCTGCGCGCCTCCAACGCCTCGGGGTTCGAATGGCTGCAATCGCCCATCGTGTACCACGAAGCGCTGGATTTTCGGGCCCGGCTGGCCCCGCTGCTGCCCGCCGCTTTCAACCTGAAAGCCGGCCTGCACCACTACCTGGGCCAGCTGCGCCGGGGCGTGGAGGAAGACCTCACCGGCCCCGACGTGCGCCTCAAGCGCCTGTTCTATGCTCTGCGCTCGGCCCTGGCCGCCCGTTGGATTCGCGAGCGCCACACCTTGCCGCCCATGGAATTTGTCCCGTTGCGGGCACTGCTGCCCGCCGCTCTCGAACCCGAAGTAGCGGCGCTGCTGGCCGCCAAAGCCGTTGCCCACGAGAAAACCACCGTGGCCCGCCCGGTGGCCTTGGGCGAGTTTTTGCGGGAGGAGCTGGCCGCCGGGCAGGCCGCGCGCGATGCGTTGCCGGTGCTGCGTGGCAGTGGCGTGGCAAGCGAGCTGGATGCGCTGTTTCGGGCGTTGCTGGCCGGGGCAGCCGCGACGTAGCGCGAACGGCAGAGTCCGCGCTACATCAGCGCTACTTTCGTGTATGACTATTGCCGACCTGCGCGCGCAGCGCCTCATTCTCTTCGAAGCCGTCAGCGGCAGCCGCGCTTACGGCACCAACCTGCCGCACTCCGACACGGATTTGAAAGGCGTATTCATCCTGCCCGAAGACCAGTTTTTCGGCCTCGAATACATTCCGCAAATCGCCAACGACACCAACGACGAGGTGTTTTACGAGCTGCGTCGCTTCGTGGAATTATTGCTGAAAAACAACCCCACCGTGCTCGAATTACTGGGCACGCCGGCCGATTGCGTTGTTTATAGACACCCGTTATTTGAACAGTTTAAAGCCGCCGATTTCCTCTCGAAGCTCTGCCGCCAAAGCTTCGCCGAATACGCCGTGGCGCAAATCCGCAAAGCCCGGGGCCTGAACAAGAAAATCAACCACCCCGAGCCGCCGGCCCGCAAGTCGGTGCTCGATTTCTGCTACGTGACGGCCGGCGCGGGGGCGCAGCCCGCCACTGACTGGCTGGCCCGCCACGGCTACGAAGCCGCCCGGTGCGGCTTGGCCAACGTGCCGCACCTCACCGACCTTTACGCCCTGTTTGTTGATGCCCGCCCGGAAGGCGGCCTGGGATATCACGGCCTCGTGCGCGACCCCGAAACCTCGCAGGATGTGCTGCTGTCGGCCGTGCCGAAAGGGGAGGAGCCCGTGGCCTACCTGTTCTTCAACCGCAATGGCTACAGCACCTACTGCCGGGTGTTTCGCGAATATTGGGAATGGGTGGAAAAGCGCAACGCCGAGCGCTACCAGAATACCGTGCAGCACGGCAAAAACTACGATGCCAAGAACATGCTGCACGTGTTCCGGCTGCTGCAAATGGCCGAAGAAATTGCCCTGACCGGCCAGCTGCAGGTGCGCCGTCCCAACCGGGAGTTCCTGCTGCAAATCCGGCGCGGCGAATTCGAATACGAGCAGCTCGTGGCCGATGCCGAGCAGCTGGTGACGCGGGTAGAAGCGGCCTTCGCCAGCTCCGCGTTGCCCGACGCACCGGATAGGGCCGCCGCCGAGCAGCGGCTGCGGGATGTGCGCCGGGCTTTCTACGCGGCCGCGCAGGACTGAGCGGCAGGCGGGAAAATAAATGTATCACAACTTTCAATAATTATTGAAAGTTGTGATACATTTGCCCCGGCCCACGGCAACGCCCCGGAACTATCCGGCGGCAGACCACCGCAACCCGGGCCGGGAGCCCATGCGACAGCCAACCATGATTATCGCCGGCGGCAACGGCTTTCTGGGCACGCACCTGGCCCGGCACTTCCGGTCGCTGGGGTACCGGGTAGTTATCATGGCTCGCGGCGTGGTCCCCGGCCCCGATGCCGTGAGCTGGGATGGCCGCACGCTGGGCCCCTGGGCCGCCAGCCTGGAAGGTGCCGACGTGCTGGTGAACCTGGCGGGCCGCACCGTCGACTGCCGCTACACTGAGGCCAACAAGCGCGAGATTCTGGCCAGCCGCACCGAGAGCACCCGCGTGCTGGGCCAGGCCGTGGCCGCCTGCGCCGTGCCGCCCCGGGTCTGGCTCAACTCCTCCACTGCCACCATTTATGCCGATACGCCCGGCAACGCGCCGGCCAACACGGAAGCGGCCGGCCGCATCGGGGAGGGGTTTTCGGAGGGAATTGCCCGGGCCTGGGAGGCCGCGTTTGCCGCCTGCGCCACGCCGGCTACCCGCCAGGTGGCCCTGCGCACGGCCATTGTGCTGGGAGCCGACGGCGGCGCGTTTCCGGTGCTGGCCCGGCTGGCGCGCTGGGGCCTGTGCACGCCCCAGGGCAGTGGGCAGCAGTGGGTGAGCTGGCTGCACATCCGCGATTTCTGCCGGGCCGTAGAGCTGCTGGTGGCCCGGCCCGAGGCCACCGGCGCGTTCAACCTGTGCGCCCCACGGCCCCTGACCAACCGCGACTTCAATCACTTGCTGGCCCGGGCGCTGCGCCCGCCGCTGCGGCTGCCCCAGCCTCGTTGGCTGCTCGAAATCGGGGCCGTGGTGCTGTGCACCGAAACCGAGCTCATTCTGAAAAGTCGCAAGGTGTACCCCCAGCGCCTGCTGGAGCTGGGGTTTGCTTTCGAATTTCCCACCTGCGACGGGGCCGTGGCGGCCCTGCTGGCCGACTGCTAATTCCTACTCATGCAACCCGCTGCTGACAATCCGACCCCGACGCTGGCCGAGGCCAAAGTGCAGTTCATTCACCTCTGGGGCGTGTCGGGCTCCGGCTGGGGCGTGAGCAAAACCCTGGCCCAGGTGCACGCCCTGCTGCTGGTGAGTCCGGCCGCGCTGAGCACCGAAGACATCATGGAGCAGCTTACCATTTCGCGCGGCAACGCCAGCATGACGGCGCGTGAGCTCATCGATTGGGGCCTGATTTATAAGGAGTTGCGCCCAGGCGAGCGCCGCGAGTTTTTCGTGGCCGAGAAGGACATGTTGCAGGTGACGCGCTGCATCATCCGGGCCCGCAAGCGCCGCGAGCTCGACCAGATGAAGCGCAGTCTCGACCAGCTGGCCGCCCTGCCCGGCGACCCCGCCGATGCCGACTACCGCGCCTTTCACACCGCCCTCAGCGATATTCAGCAGCTGGCCACCGTGTCCGATAAACTGCTCACGCGCCTCATGCAGGCCGAAAAAAGCTGGTTCTGGAACACGTTTCTGAAGCTATTTATGTAGCGACCGGTCTGGTCGCAGCCCGGCGGTCGGCTTGGCCGTTTTGTGCACTCTTGCAGGTTTTATCCTTATGCTGCCGTTCGAGAATCAACCCGCCCCCGCCGACCCGACGCCGCCACCCGCGGCCCCGGCTTCGCTACCCGACCAAGGCAACGGCACCTGGCTGGCGGCGCTGCTGGGCGTGGGGGGCACCGTGGTAATTGGCGGGGGCGTAGGGGCCCTGCTGATGTTGCTGTCGCTGCGGCAGTACGAGTCTTATGGGGCCACGCTCTTTTGCCTGTCGCCCACCATCAGCAGCTTCGTGGCGGTGCTGCTGCATAAGCGGGGGCAGCCCGAGCGGAAGGGCGGCGTGTGGTCGGTGTCGTGGGCGGTGGTGGCTATTATGGCCGTGGTGACTTCGATGCTGCTGCTGATACTGACCAAGGGCGAGGGCATCATCTGCGTGCTGATGGCGCTGCCGTTTGCCTTCGTGATGGCCGTGGTGGGCGGGTTTCTGGGCATGGCCGTGAGCTCGTCGTCTGACAAGCGCCGGCCGCTGCCGGTGCTGGCGGTGGCGGTGCTGCTGTATCCGGCCGCGCAGGAGTACGAAGCGCGCCACCCCGCGCCGGTACTGCCGCACCTGGTGGCTACGCAGCGGGTGGTGAATGCCCCGCCGGCGGCGGTGTGGGCCGCCCTGATGCGCCCCGTGGACTACCCGGCCGCCAATGGCTGGTTCCGGGCGGGGGTAGTGTACCCCACGCGCACGGCCTTCGCGCTCGATTCGGCCACCGGCCGGCGCACGCTGGTGTGCCGCTACTCGCAGGGCCTGGCCCGCCTGCCGGTGGTGGCCTGGGAGCCCGGCCGCCGCCTCACGTTTGCCGTGCCGCCGCCCACCATGCCCGCCCCCATGCGCGAGCTCAGCCCGTACCCCGACGTGCACGCGCCGCACCTGCACGGGTTTTTCCGGGTCGACAGCGGCACGTTCCGGCTGCGGCCGCTGCCGGGCGGGCGCACCCTGCTCGAAGCCCGCACCGTGTACCGCCACGCCATTGGTCCGCGGTTCTACTGGCAGCTCTGGAGCGACTACCTGCTCGATACCATGCACGGCCAGGTGCTGGCCACCATCCAGGCCAAAGCCGAAGCCGCCCATGACTAACGACCTGCTGCTGCGCCCTGCCGCTCCCGCCGGCTGGGCGGCCCCCACGGCGCAAGCCGGCCCGGCCCTTGGCCGGCACTATGCTCCGGCCCGGGTGCGGGCGTTGTTCGACGCGATGGCCGCTACCTACGGCTTGGCCGCCTGGCTTTCGGGCGGCCTGCTGGGGCGCTGGCGGCGGCAGCTGGCCGCCCGGCTACTGCCGCCGCCTACGCCCGGCGCGCCGTTCGAAGTCGTTGATTTGATGGCCGGTGGGGCCGACCTGTGGCCAGCCCTTCGCCGCCGCCTCGGCCCCGGCCTGCACCTGACGGCCGTCGATTTCTCGGTGCCCATGCTGGCCCGGGCAGCCCGGTACGCCGCCGGCCCGGCCCTGGTGCTGCACCCGGCCGATGCCCTTGCTACGGGCCTGCCGGCGGGCCGCGCCCAGGTGGTAACCAGTGCTTTCGGGCTGAAGACCCTGGCCCCGGCCGCCTACCCCGCCCTGGCCCGCGAGGCCGCCCGCCTGCTGGCTCCCGGCGGCCAGCTGGCTCTGCTCGAAGCCGTGCTGCCGGCCCGGGGCTGGCTGCGGCCACTGCTGCCGGCTTACCTGGGCCTGCTGCTGCCGGTGCTGCGGCGGCTGTGTCCGGCGGCGGCCGCTCACGCCGCCCTGCGCGGCTACCTGCGCCGGGGCCCCGACCTGGCCGCCCTGCGCCGCGCCCTGCGGCAGGCCGGCTTCGGGCAGCTGCGCCAGCGGCGGCTGTGGCCCGGCTGCGCCGTGCTGCTCACCGCCGAACTGACTTCCGGGCCGCCACAGTAGCTTCGCATTCATTCTCGTTTACGTTTTTTTCATGACTACCACCCATTCGCTGGTCGAAGCATCCCGCGCTGCCCTGCTGGGCCTGGCCGTGGGCGATGCTTTGGGCGTGCCCGTCGAATTTTTGTCCCGTGTCGCCCGCCGCCAGGACCCCGTGACCGGGATGCGCGCTTTCGGCACCCACCATCAGCCCGCCGGCACCTGGTCCGACGATTCCTCGCTCACCTTCTGCCTGGCCGAAACCCTGGCCCGCCCCACTGGCCGCACGGCCGCGCCAGATTTGGCCGACTTTGCCCAGCGCAGCATCAACTGGCGCTATAATGCTTACTGGACCGCGACGGGCGAAACCTTTGACGTGGGCAATGCCACCAGCACGGCCATCGGCCGCCTGCAACGCGGGATTGCTCCCACTGCCGCCGGTCCAAGCTCAGAGTCCGACAACGGCAACGGGGCGCTCATGCGCATTCTCCCCCTGGCTTTTCATGAAATATGGCGAGCTGAAAACCTGGATTTGAATGCTGCCTGGGCGCTCACGGAAGCCGTTGCCAGCGTCACGCATGGGCACCCTCGCTCCACCCTGGGCTGTTTTCTGTACCTGCTGGTGGCGCGGAGCCTGCTGATAGGTAGCTCACCCGCAGATGCTTTTTTGCAGATGCGCCAACTAGCGAATCCGTGGTTGGAAAGGGGCAGCATTCCGGCGGTTATTGAGGCCAAGTATTACCGACAGTGGGTGCTTTCCGGAACATTGCCTGACCAACCGGAAAGCGCCATCTCCTCCTCCGGCTACGTCATCGACACCCTGGAGGCGGCCCTGTGGTGCCTGCTGGAGCACGACACTTACGCCGCCACTGTACTCGCCGCCGTGAACCTCGGCGATGATACCGATACCACCGGGGCCGTGGCCGGCGGCCTCGCGGGCCTGGCCTACGGCGAGGCTGCCATTCCGGCCGAATGGCTGGCCGTGCTGGCTCGCCGGGCCGATATTGAGGACCTGGCCGGGCGGCTGGGGGCGGAGTAGGTTGTTTCGAAGATTTTCGTACCTTCTGCCATGAACACTACTCCCACCCCCCGTCCGCTGCCCAACTCGTATTGGGCCACCCCGTTGCTGCTAGCCTCCGAGTACCCCGGGGCGAAGCTGGAAGCCGATGCCGCGCATCGCCTCGACCTGCTGCTGGCCGCCGGCATCCGCGACTTCTACGACCTCACCGAGGCCACCGAGCCGCTCGAGCCCTACGAGGACCTCCTCCGGGCCCGCGCCGCCCGCCTGGCCCTGGCCGCCGAAAGCGTGCGCTACCGCCGTTTCCCCATCCGCGACGTGAGCGTGCCCACGCCCAAGCGCCTGAATGAGGTACTGGCCGCCCTCGAAGACAGTGCCGCCGCCGGCCGCCGGGCCGTGGTGCATTGCTGGGGCGGGGTGGGCCGCACGGGCACGGTGGTGGGCTGCCACCTGCGCCAGCACTTCGGCCTGAGCGGCGACGAGGCCCTGGCCCGCATCGCCGAAGAATGGCAGGGCGTGGAGAAAAACCACCGCATGCCCCATTCGCCCGAAACGGCCGAGCAGGCCACCTTCGTGCGCGCCTTCGAGCCCGCGCCGGTTGCGGCCGAATAGGTAGAAATGGTGTTATTCCGACGAAGCAGGAAACCGCCGCCCCCGTATTTAAACGGCGTCATGGAGATTCTTCCTTCGTCGGAATACCACTTATCCGCAACATCCTGACTGACCCGGCTTAGAGCGTGAGGACAATTACCTTTGGTGCGAAACGATATTAAACATAATAATCAATTATTCAGCTATATGCGTCGTCACGAAATTACGGACCGGCAATGGGGAGCTATTTCTCCGCTGCTGTCGGGCAAAGCCACCGATTGCGGCGTAACGGCGAAGGATAACCGGCTGTTTTTCAACGCTATCGTCTGGATTATGCGGACTGGTTGCCCCTGGGCGGACCTGCCTGAACGCTTCGGCAAGGCCAACTCCATCTGCAAGCGCTTCCGCCGCCTAGCTCAAAAAGGCGTGTGGAAACGCGCGTTCGACGCCCTGCAAGCGCCCGATTTGGACTGGGTCATGCTCGATTCGACCGTCGTGCGGGCCCACCAGCATTCGGCCGGCCAAAAAAAAGTAACGCCGAGGCCGAGTGCCTGGGCCGCAGCCGCGGGGGCATGAGCACCAAAGTCCACGCCTGCACCGAGGCCCTGGGCAACGCCGTGCGCCTGCTGGCTACGCCCGGACAAGCCGGCGACAGCCCGCAGGCCCTGCCCTTGCTGGCGGGCCTGCAGCCGGGCAAGGTGCTGGCCGACACGGCCTACGACAGCGATGCGACCCGCGCTTATTGCACGGAAAAGGGTATCGAGGCAGTGATTCCCAGCCACCCCGGTCGAATTGAAGCCCTGCCGATGGACGAAGAAACCTATCGCGACCGCAACAAAGTGGAGCGCTTTTTCGGCCGCCTCAAGCAGTATCGCCGCCTGGCCACCCGCTACGAAAAGACGGTCGTTTCCTTCCTCGCCTTTTGGCATATCGGGGCAGCAATAGATTGGCTTAGATAAATAACTGATTTATTAATTGTCCTCACGCTCTAG
>JANNDE010000473.1:0-1172 GCA_031387395.1 Hymenobacter sp. | reverse complement strand
GGCACGTTGCTCAAACAAGTTAGCGGTGGCAACAAGGCCCTCGCCAAGATGGTGCTGGGGCACGCCGATGAGGACGTAACGGACCGGTACGCGAAGGACAAAGCGCGACTGCTCGCTCCGGCCGTGCTCGATGCGTGGCGGAAAATCCTGGGCGAATGGTACGACGGGGTGCCGGTGCGGTAGCTGTTACCTGTAGGGCTACCTGAAAGACTACCTGAAAGCTTGCAAGCAGGCTTTCAGGTAGCATTGGCAGTGTGCCGGCTGCGGTGGGTGCGAGGTGCCTATAGACTGCCTCCGTCCTGCCTTCAGCCCCGGTTGGCTGATGCCGGCGTTCCGTTCAGCGCGGCGGCTACTTCGGCCTCGGGAAGGCGGGTGTACTGGCAGAACTCGGCCACCGAAACGTAGGCGCGGGCGGGCTTGCGCAGCTGGGTGCGGATGCGCTGTAACAGGCGCTTGCCGGCGTCGTAGCCGGTGCCAGTGAGCTGGGCAACGTCTTTGGGGTAAAGGCAAACCTGGGGCATGTGGGGGCGAATTGGGACTACTTGGACGGACGAATATACAACCGCTAAAAGCGGGCTGTAGGTTCGTGCCATGAAAGATAAAGCACTGTATTTCAGCGGGTGGTTGCTCCTGGTTGCAACTGGTTTCGGGTTGGGTGAGGGGGTGACGCTGGGCCTGACCAAGGCCCGGCCGACGGTAGCTGCGCCGCACCAGGAAGCCGGGCGGGTGGTGCACGTCGTGGACGGTGACACTTACGACGTGCTGGCCGGGGGCGTAGTGTACCGGGTGCGGCTGCTCGGCGTGGACGCGCCGGAACCGGACCAGCCGTTCGGGCACCAGGCGGGCGACTCGGTGGCGCGGCTCCTCAAGCCTGAGCGGCCGGTACTGCTCGCCCGGTGCGGCGTGGACCTGTACGGGCGTACGCTGGCCACGGTGCTGCTGCCGGTAGCCGGCGGGCCGGCCCTGGCGCTGGATTCACTGCTTGTAGTGCGCGGCTGGGCGTGGGCCTGGGACCCGAAGCATCGGGTAGCCGGCCGGGCCGCGCAACAAACGGCGGCTGTAGCAGCCCGGCGCGGGCTCTGGAAGTGCGGGGCCGTCGGCGTGCTCACGCCGCGTCAGTGGCGGCAATTCAACTACAAAAACAAGCGGCGTTACGGGGTGGGCTGCACCTG
>JANNDE010000451.1:0-9544 GCA_031387395.1 Hymenobacter sp. | reverse complement strand
TGAAGGCCACGATGGTTTTGCCCGAGCCCACGTCGCCCTGCAACAGCCGGTTCATCTGTTTGCCTGCGCAAAAATCCTTGTAGATGTCGTGAATGACCCGCTTTTGCGCGCCGGTGAGGTCAAACGGCAGATGGTTTTTATAAAAGTCGACCAGCGTGGGCACTTCCTTGAAAATCTGCCCGGCCAGCATCACCTTGCGCTGGTCGCGTTGCCGCAGCAGCTTCAGCTGCACGTAGAAAAGCTCCTCGAACTTCAGCCGGAACCGGGCCGCTGCCAGCAGCTCGTTGCTCTGCGGGAAGTGAATCTGCTGCATGGCCTGCGCCTTGGGCATCAGAGCGTACTGCTCAATCAGGGCCGGCGACAGCGACTCGGTGATGTGCGGTGCGGCCAGCTTCAGCAGCTCGCCCACCATGCGCATAATGGCCTTGCTGTCGACGCGGTGGTAATTCTTGAGCTTCTCGGAGGTGTTGTACACCGGTTGCAAAAAGCTCTGGCCGGGCTTGTTCTCGCTCACTTCCTCCAGCTCCGGGTGGGCCATCTGGGGCCGGCCATTGAACATCGTCGGCTTGCCGAAAACAATGTATTCCTGGTTGTTGCGGGTGTACTGCTGCACCCATTTCACCCCCTTGAACCACACCAGCTCCAGCTCGCCGGTACCGTCGCCCACCTTGGCCGTGAGGCGCTGCTTCGGCCCTTCACCTACCAGCTCTTTGCCGCGCAGCATGCCGCGCACCTGCACATAGGGCAGGTCGTCGTTCAGGTCGGCGACGTTGTAAATCTGCGTCCGGTCGAGGTAGCGAAACGGGTAGCGCTGAATCAGGTCGCCGTAGGTGAACAGGCCCAGCTCCTTGCCCAGCAGCTGGGCCCGCTGGGTGCTGCCCACCGCGCGCAGGTGTTCGAGCCGGGTATTGAAAAAGTTACTCATTTGGGTCAATGAGCAATGAACAACTAGCAATGAACAAATTAGGCTTATTAGTCAATAGTTCATTGTTTATTGCTCATTGATAATTGTTTATTTATACTTGAGGGTGTTCAGTAGATGCACCATGTCGGTTTTCACGTACTCAATCACGGGAGCCAGCGAGTCGTTGTCGGTGGCGGTGCGGAAATAAAGCGCTCCACGGAAGAAGTGCCGCGTGCTGTCGGTGGTGTAAAACTGGAACTGGCTGGGCACCTCGCCCGACAGCTCAAACACCGAGGCCCGCATCCCGCTGGGTGTCTTCAGAATCCGCTCATTAATAGCCGTGGCCTTTATTTCGTGCTTGCCGGTGAGCTTGCGCGCATCCTCCATCATCTTATTGTAGAGGCGGCGTTCGCGCTGCACGTCCATGTAGGTAATCTGCACGTTGGCGTGCAGTTTCGGGTAATACACGTTAATCCAGTTTGGTTGGGCCCGGTACGACGAATCGCGCTTAATCACGGCTTCCTTCGAATACTCGAACGAATACGGCCGCCCCGCCGGCAGCTCCTGGAAGCTATGGGGCGGCAGGTTGATGCGGTTGTAGCCCTTAGGCTTGGGCGTGAAGTCGGGCGCCGACGAGCAGCTCGCCAGCAGCGCCAGGCCCATAAGCAACGGCAGCAGGGAAAAGTATCTCATGGAAATATTTGGCACGCTACGCAATATGAACGTCATGCAGAGCGCAGCATCTTTACTGCAGTAAGTAAATCAATGAATTGGATTGCATTGCGCGGGCAGGATGCTTCGTCTCTGCTTAATGCGCAGAATGCTCTGCATGACGTTCCAACAGCAAAAGTCTTCATAAGCTCAAAGGTAACTGGCTGCACAACGAAAAAAGCCCCGGCGCAGTGCCAGGGCTTTGTTGCGATAACCGATTTGGCCAGCTGCAGCCAGAAGGCCACGGGCGAGGCCCCCGGCAGTCAGAAAGGGAGCTGGTCGAGTTCCGGCTCCTGCCGAAACGTGTGCTGCGGCTCGGCTACGGCACCGGCCATGGCACCGGCGGCCTCGGGCGTATTGCCAGCGCCCTGGGGGCGGCCGCCCAGCATCGAAATCTCGTCGGCGATGATTTCGGTGATGTAGCGCGTCTGCTGGTCCTTATCCTGGTACTGGCGGGTGCGCAACTTGCCTTCGATGTACACCTGCTGGCCCTTTTTTAATAATTTGTCGGCCATATCGGCCAGGCCGCGCCAAGCCGAGATGTTGTGCCACTCGGTACGCTCGACGCGGTTGCCTTGCTTGTCCTTATAGTACTCGTTGGTAGCGAGCGTAAAATGAGCCACGCTCACTCCTCCTTCGAGGTGACGCACTTCGGGGTCTTTACCCAGGTTGCCTACCAGAATCACTTTGTTTACACCGGCCATATTGTTGCACGTTAGGAGATACAGAATCGAACAAGCCACTCGGCTTGCTCTTGCCTCAAAGGTAAGAACTTAAAACGAAACAGCAAATTATTTTACTAAAATTATTTGCCTTGAAATCTAAAAATATTGGTAGTTTCCGCGTTACGGATTTTGCTCAATATAATTAGCAATAGGCTTCGGTTTCGGTAGGGCTTCAATCTCCGTCGCAGAATAGGCCCGTAGCCCCAAATCGCGCAGGGCGGTATCTGGCAGCGCTTTCGTGAGTGGTAAATCATGAAAACGGACTTCCAGCTTCTGGTGGCTCAGCACGTGGCGGTAGGCGGCGCTGGGCTCGGCCGCCCGGCTGGTATCGATGGCGGCACCCAGCGCGTCGAGGTGGCGGGCCAGCTCATCGGCGGGCAGCTCGGGCGCATCGGTTTCGGCCAGCGCGAAGTCGTACAGGCCCTGCCAGATGTCTTTTTCGGCCCGCTCGCGCAGGTACACCAGGTCGCCGTGGCGCAGCACAAAGTAGTGGAAGTGGCGGGTGCGGGCCTTTTTGGCCTTGCTCTTCACCGGCAGCAGCGCCACCTGCCCGTGCTGAAAGGCCCAGCAGCTGGCCTGCATGGGGCAAAAAAGGCAGTCGGGCTTGGCCGGCGTGCACTGGAGGGCTCCAAACTCCATAATAGCCTGGTTAAAATCGGCAGGGGCGCTGGCCGGAATGTGCTGGTCGGCCACCGCCTGAAATTCCTTGCGCGAGCTGGGCGCGGCAATGTCGGAGTGCAGGCCGAAGAGGCGGGCCAGCACCCGGTACACGTTGCCATCGAGCACGGCCACGGCCTCATCAAAGGCAAATGAGGCGATGGCGGCGGCCGTGTAGGGGCCCACGCCGCGCAGCTTTAGCAGGCCGGCGTAGTTGGCGGGGAAATGGCCGCCGTACTCTTCTACCACCTGCCGGGCAGTGCGGTGCATGTTGCGGGCCCGGGAGTAGTAGCCCAGGCCCTGCCAGTAACGTAATACTTCCGCTTCGGGCGCGGCCGCCATTTCCTGCACGGTGGGGTAGGCCCGCAGGAAAGTTTCGTAGTAAGGAAGGCCTTGTGCCACCCGGGTTTGCTGCAGAATAACCTCGGATAGCCAGATGGCGTACGGGTCGCGGGTATGGCGCCAGGGCAGGTCGCGCCGATGGCGGGGGTACCACGCCAGCAGGGCCGTGGCCAGAAAGGAAGGGTGAAGGGTTTGATTTGCCAAAATTTTGAAAGCGAATAATTTGGGTCAGCCCGTTGTTTCAGCGGGTTGATTGGTAAAACGAAAAAATGGGGTTACCTTTGTGGCCCCAATTCAAGGGCGAACCGCCTACGAGGCAAAGGCTTACGCTGGAATCAGGGACTTTTTTTGCCTATAACTGTATTTTTTTCAACCACCTAAGTACCATACCAACGTGACCAAAGCTGAGGTAATCGCCGAAATCTCCACGAAGACCGGCATCGAGAAAGCTGATGTATTGATGACTGTTGAAGCCTTCTTCAAAGTCGTGAAAGATTCGATGACCGAGGGCAACAACATTTATGTGCGCGGCTTCGGCTCGTTCGTAAACAAGAAGCGCGCCCGTAAAGTAGCCCGCAACATCTCGAAAAACACGTCGCTCATCATCGAAGAGCACTACATTCCGAGCTTCAAGCCGTCGAAAACCTTCGTGGCTAAAATTAAGAACAGCAAGAAGGTGAAAGCCGTTGCGGCCAAAGCCTAAGTTTATTCAGTAGTCGGTATCAAGTAGTCAGTAGTTAGACGAGAAATTAATTCCGACTACTGAATACCGGACACCGACTACCAAAAAAATGCCGGCCGTGCCGCCGGTGTCTTTTCCGCCTGGGAAAGCCCGGCGGCCGGTTCTTTTCAGCCCATGGCTACTTCCAGCTCCGCTTCGCATCAATTGGTTCTCGTCGCCGCCGCCCTTGTGCTGGCGGGCGGCTTGTTCATGCTGCCCAAGGGCATCATGAAGCCCAAAGAGAGCAAGTCGGAGCTGAGCAAGGATGCCGCCGCTACCGCTAACCGCGATGGCGGCGGTGCGGCCACTAATGGCTCTAAAACGGAAGCTTCTTCGGGTGTCGTGCCGGCCACGGCCACCGAGAACAACGGTCCTAATGCTAAAGCCCCGCACACCACGACCTCACCCGCCCAACGGCAGGAGCTGACGCGGTTGCTGGCCGAGTTTAAGGCGGCGCCCACTGCGGCGGCTAAGGCCACGGTGGCTACCACCCTGGCCCGCCGCTACAACGGCGTGGAACGGTTCGACAGCGCCGGCTACTACCTGGAGCAGGTGGCTCAGGCCCGGCCCAGCGCTCAGAACTGGCAGCAGGCCGCCGACGCCTACTTTCAGGCGTTCAGCTTCGCGTCCTCTGATGAGCGGGTGAAACTGCTCGGCGGCAAGGCGCGGGAGCTGTACGCCAAGGTGTTGAAGGAGCAGCCCGGCAACCTCGACGCTAAAACCAACCTCGGCATGGCTTATATGGCCTCCGAAAACCCCGTGCAGGGTATTTCGCTGCTGCGCGAAGTGCTGGAAGCCGACCCCCGCAACGAGAAAGCCCTGTATAACATGGGGATACTCGCGGTGCAAAGCAATCAGTTCGACAAAGCCGTGACGCGTTTTCAGGATTTGGTGAAAGTCAATCCGAAAAATGTGAACGGACAGTTTTACCTCGGCGTAACTTTGGCCCGCACTGGTGCCAAGGAAGAAGCTAAAAAAGCCTTCCTCATCGCCAAAAGCCTCAGCAACGACCCCGCGCTGGCCGCTTCGGTCGACGAGGAAATTGCCAAGCTTAAATGAGTTAAAAGTTAAAAGTTGAGAGTTGAAATTATTTAGCTCTTGACCTGCGATTTTTGACTGTTCTTTTTAACTCATAACTTTTAACTCTTAACTCCCAGCATCATGCCCTGCGGTAAAAAAAGAAAGCGTCATAAGATTGCCACCCATAAGCGCAAGAAGCGCCTGCGCAAGAATCGCCACAAGAAGAAGTAAGCCTCACGGGGCGTAGCGGCGGCCGGCAGTTTTCCTAACGGGAAGGGAGCCAGTCTTCTATCTCTCACGTAGCCTCCCGAGTGGGGCCGCGCAAGTGCTTTTCCCGTGGCTCGCGAGGGAAGCCAGAACCATGCGGTTCTGGCTTCCCTTTGCCGGTTTCGGGGTAGGCGGTTGGCGGCATTACCGGCAGGTTACTTAACTAAATCAAGGCTTTGAGTAATGAATTAGTCATTAATTCTACTCAGGAAGGCGAACGGATTGCGTTGCTGCAAGACAAGCGGCTGATTGAATACCATTTCGACCGCAACGACACCAACTATTCGGTTGGTGACATCTTCCTGGGCACCGTGAAAAAGGTGATGCCCGGCCTGAACGCAGCTTTCGTAGACATTGGCTACGAGAAAGACGCGTTTTTGCATTACGGCGACCTCGGCGAGCAATTCCCTTCCTTCACGAAGTGGGCCCGCACGGTACAGAGCGGCCGGGCGCCCAGCGCCGGGCTGGAAAAATTCACGTTTGAACCCGTCCTCGAAAAAGTAGGGAAGGCGGAGAGCGTGTTCAAGAAAGGGCAGCAAATCGTCGTCCAGATTATCAAGGAGCCGATTTCGACCAAAGGCCCCCGCGTGAGCACCGACATCTCGATGGCCGGACGCTACCTCGTGCTGATGCCGTTCTCGAATACCATCAGCGTCAGCAAGAAAATTGTGAGCAAGGCCGAGCGCGACCGGCTCAAGCGCCTCATTTCCAGTATTAAGCCCGAAAACTTTGGCGTTATCATCCGCACCGTGGCGGAGGGGCGCGAGGTGGCCGAGCTCGATAAGGACATGCAGGACATGGTGGCGAAGTGGGAGCAGCTCTACAGCACGCTACGCACCGCCAAGCCCAACGACAAGGTGCTCGGCGAGTTGGGCCGCACGTCGTCGATGGTGCGGGACATGCTGAACGAGTCGTTTGACAGCATTACCGTGGATGCTCCGGCGATGTACGATGAGATGCGGGACTACCTGCAGAAAATCGCGCCGGACAAGCTGGGCCTGTTGAAGCTGCACAACTCGAAAATCAAGATTTTCGAGCATATCGGCATTGAAAAGCAGCTGAAAACCCTGTTTGGCAAGACGGTGACCGTGCCCGGCGGTGGCTACCTCGTGATTGAGCATACTGAAGCCCTGCACGTTATCGACGTGAACTCGGGCAGCAAGAGCAACCAGGAAAACGACCAGGAAGCTACCGCGCTGATGATTAATATGCTGGCGGCCAAGGAGGTAGCGCGGCAGCTGCGTCTGCGCGACATGGGCGGCATCATCGTTATCGACTTCATCGACATGCGGGCGGCCGAGAGCCGCAAGAAGGTGGAAGACGCCGTGCGCGACGTGATGAAGCACGACAAGGCTAAGTTCACGGTGCTGCCCATCACGAAGTTCGGTCTGCTGCAGATTACCCGGCAGCGGGTACGGCCGGCCGAGAACATCGTGACCGGCGAGGTGTGCCCCACCTGCGGCGGCACGGGCAAGATTTCGGCCTCCATTCAGGTGACGGACGACATCGACAACAGCATCGACGACCTGCTGGTGAACCAGAACCAGTCGGGCATCACGCTCTCGGTGCACCCGTTCCTATACGCGTACTACACCAAAGGCCTGATTTCGCGCCAGATGAAGTGGTACCTCAAATACTATAAATGGGTGAAAGTGGTGAACGACAGCAGCCTGGGTCTCACCGACTACCGCATCGAAGACGAGCGGGGCGAGGAAATCCAACTGAGGTCGTCGGCCGCCGCCATGAGCCGCCTGCAGGACCGCGAGGTAGAGATTGTAGACTAGGACCGCAGATTTAACGGATTTTAGCGGATTTAGCGGATTTTTGTGTTTCCACTCCGTTAGAGCACTTTATCAGCAAAAAAGAGAGGCTGCACATTTGAGCAGCCTCTCTTTTTTGCCGGCGAAATTGAATGGAGCGGAACCACAAAAAATCCGTTGAATCCGCTAAAATCCGTTGAATCCGCGGTCAAAACTTGATGCCCAAATCGAGGCCGAACGAGCTGTTTTTGATGGTGACATCCGACATGCCGCGCTTGCTTTCGAAGTAGTGGTCGATGTCGACCAGGCCGCGGTGGTAGCCCAGGCCGGCAAACAACTTGGTGCTCTGGCCCAGGGTGTACTCGGCCCCGGCGGCGACGAGGGCATCGGCGTCGAAAAAATAGATGTAATCGCCAGCTTTAACTTCGGTGCCGGTGGCGGGGTCGGTGTAAAACTTGCTGCCGTTGGCGCGCGTGCCGATGGGCACGTTGAGCGAACCACCCACCTGGAAGTAGAGCCGTGTGGCGGACGCTATTTCGTTGGTGAAAAGCTTGACGGACAAAGGGAGCTGCAGGTATTGGGTGCTCAGCTTCAGCGAGTTTTGAATGGGATTGCCGTTGCCGCCGCCGTTGTTCAGGTAGTCGGTGTAGCGGATGGTGCCGCCTTTGCCGGCCAGTTCCAGGCCGGTGCTGAAAGCGTAGTTCTCGCCGAAGAAGTAGTCGACGACGAGGCCGCCGCTGAAGCCGGCCTGGCTACCATCGGAAGCAAAGCCATTTTTGGAAGTGGATTCGGCCCTTAGGCTGGTGATGCTGGGCGAAACTTTCAGGCCGATTTCGACCTGGGCCGAAGCAGTTGTAACGGTGGCGACAAGGGCCAGCAGGGCCAGAAATACTTTTTTCATGCGGAATGGATAAGTCGATTACAGAGTAGACCAGTGGGGGGCTGGTCGGTTTTGGGCTAATTTTACGCCAAAGTAACGCGCGTGAACACGAATAATTTTGCCTGGCGGCGCTGGCTGCCCTTGTTTCTTGGAATTGGCCTGAGCCTGAATTCCTGCAAAAGTGGCCCGGCCGAAGGCTGCCGCCCCGATGCGGCGCAGGATGCCGCTGCGGTGCCCGTGCGGCTGCAGCGCCTGGAGCCCGCCTTTTTCCGCCTGAAAACGGCCGATGAGGCGCTGCAGCTCATCAACGCCCACCCCCAATTTGCCCGCTACTATCTGCAGCGCCAGCCCGACAATGGGCCGGAGCTGGCTAAGGGCCTGGTGCAGCTGGCTACCAACCCGGCCCTGCAGCGGCTGGGCCGCGAAACGGCTGCCGCCTTCCCCGACAGCGTGTCGCTGACGCACGAGGTGAGCGAGGTGTTCCGGCGGGTGCACTATTATTTTCCCGATTTCCGGGTGCCGGCCAGCTACACCTACGTGAGCGGCTTTCTGGCCAAGGATATTTATGTGAACGACAGCCTGCTGGTGCTGAGTCTGGACTGGTTCGTGGGCCCGAAAGCCAGCAAGCGGCCCGACCTGCCGCAGTACATGCTGCGGCGCTATACGCCCATGGGCTTGCCATCGCTGCTGGCTCAGGACGTAGCCAGCAAATACAATAAGCACGAGCTCACGGCCAATACCATGCTCGATGCGATGGTGCACGCCGGCAAAACGCTGTACTTCGCCAGCCAGATGCTGCCCTGCACCCCCGACTCGGTGCTGATGGGCTACACGGGCCGCGAAATGCTGGGCCTGCAAGGCAACGAAGCCCGCGTATGGGGGCATTTTCTGGAAAACAACTTGCTGTACTCCACTACGCCTTTCTCGTTGCAGAAGTACGTGGGTGAGCGGCCTAACGTGCCTGAAATCGACAAAACCTGCCCTGGCCGGGTGGGCCAGTGGGTAGGCCTGCAAATTATCCGAAAATACGTGGCCGAGCACCCCAACGTGCCCCTGGCCCGCCTGATGGCCGAAACCAACGCCCAGCGCCTGCTGAACGACTCGCACTACCGGCCGAAGAAGTAAATGAGCAATTGAGTAAATGAGGGCGATACTGCTATTTATCCTACTCCTTTACCCATTTGCTCATTTACTAACTAACATGACATGCACGTTGCCGTTTTCAGCCAGTACCACACCAACCCCGACTGTCCGGCCACCAGCCGGCACTACACGTTGCTGGCGCATCTGGCGAAAACCCACCGCGTCACGCTGCTGACGACGCCCGCCTGGAAAGGCCAGCGACTGACGCGGGAGTTTGCCTGGGTGCCGGCGGGAGTTAAAATCCGTGAAGCAACCATTCCCTACGAAAACCATATGGGGCCGGGGCGGCGGGCGCTGGCGTTTGCGCAGTATGCCGGCTGGGCCGTGCGCGAGGGGCTGCGGATGGAGAAGCCGGACGTCATCTGGGGAATCAGTACGCCGCTTACTGCCGCTTGGGCGGCGGCGCAGGTGGCG
>JANNDE010000446.1:0-6906 GCA_031387395.1 Hymenobacter sp. | reverse complement strand
TTTACCTCAATACTAATTCTTTTGATTGCGTTGCGCGGTAAAAATGCTTCGCTGCGCTCTGCATGACCATTCAAAGAAATCCATTCATAGCATGTACGTCTACATCCTCACCAACACCGGCCGTACCGTTCTGTACATCGGCGTAACTAACGACCTCACCCGTCGCCTTTACGAGCATAGCACTGGCCGGGGCGATGCCGGCAAGTTCACCGGCCGCTATCAGGTTGATTTGCTGGTGTATTTTGAGCACTTGCCCGACGCTGCGCAAGCCATTGCTCGCGAGAAAGTGCTGAAAGGATGGTCACGGGCTAAGAAAGACGCGTTGGTTGCAGCGTTCAACCCGGACTGGAAGCCGATTGATTTGGAAACCTGGGAGGGTTGATTAGTATTGAGGTAAAGATGCTTCGCTGCGCTCTGCATGACGGCCGCTCGAATTCTTATTGACCTCACCCTAGCTTTTTCCAAAAATAAATCCTACCTTTGCACCCGCATTTGAGGACGGCCCAAGTCCGCGCAAGCCCGAGAGAGGCGCTAACGCATTGGCCGCGTAGTTTTTTGGTTGTTTTTTCCCGCCTGATTGTGAAAGGTAGAAGGAGGGGAAACGTCGCTGAGTACGGCTGTTTTCAGAGCTAAGTCTCTTTTTCCCCCTTATCAACTCCAATCATGGAAGCTGAAAAAATTGTGGTTCGCTTTGACGAACTGAACCTCTCCGAGGAAGTACAACGCGCCATCACCGAGATGGGCTACGAGGAAGCTTCGGCCATTCAGGCTGCTGCTATTCCCGTGCTGCTCGCCGGCAAAGACGTTATCGGCCAGGCCCAGACGGGTACCGGCAAAACTGCCGCTTTCTCCATTCCCGCCATCGATAACATCGATACCGAGAGCAAAGACGTGCAGGTGTTGGTGCTTTGCCCCACCCGCGAGCTCGCGGTGCAGGTTTCGGGCGAAATCCAGAAGCTGGGCAAGTACAAGCGCGGCCTGATGGTCGTTCCCATCTACGGCGGCAGCCCCTACGACCGTCAGCTCCGCGCTCTGGAGCGTGGCGTGCAGATTGTTATCGGCACCCCCGGCCGCGTAATGGACCACATCGAGCGTGGCACCCTGAAGCTGGAGAACACCACCAAAATCATTCTGGATGAAGCCGACGAAATGCTCGACATGGGCTTTCGTGATGACATCGAGTTCATTCTGAGTAAGATGCCCCAGGAGCGCCAGACGGTGTTTTTCTCGGCCACGATGAGCAAGCCCATCATGGAGCTCACTAAGAAGTACCAGCGCGACCCGCAGGTAGTGAAGGTGAACCACAAGACGATGACGGTGACCAACATCGAGCAGAGCTACTTCGAGGTGCGCGGCCCCCAGAAAAAGGACGTGCTGACCCGCGTTCTCGACATGTACAACCTGAAGTCGACCATCGTTTTCGCCAACACCAAGCGCATGGTGGACGAAATCGTGGCCGACCTGCAAGCCAAAGGCTATTTCGCCGAGGGCCTGCACGGCGACATGGGCCAGCAGCAGCGTCAGAATACGCTCGATAAATTCCGCAAGTCGACGCTGGAAGTGCTGGTTGCGACCGACGTAGCCGCCCGCGGCATCGACGTAGACAACGTGGAGGCCGTATTCAACTACGACCTGCCGGCCGACGAAGAATATTACGTACACCGCATCGGCCGCACGGGCCGCGCTGGTAAGTCGGGCCGAGCCTTCACGTTTGTGAGCGGCCGCGACATCTACAAGCTGCGCGACATCATGCGCTTCACCAAGGCCGACATCAAGTTGGCGCAGGTGCCATCGTTTGCCGATGTATCGGAAGTGAAAACCACGCTGTTCCTGAACCAGATTAAGGAAATCGTGGATAAGGGTAACCTGGAGAAGTACGTGGGCCGCGTGCAGCGCCTGCTCGACCAGAGCGAGGAAATTACTTCGCTCGACATCGCCGCCGCGCTGCTGAAAATGACCATGAAGGAGGATAAGAGTGCTCAACAGAGCCTCGACGCCAGCAAGGCGGCCGGCCAGGCCCGCCCCGGCTACACCCGCCTGTTCGTGACCATGGGCAAGAAAGACCGGATTCATCCCCGCGACATCGTGGACCTGATTTCGGAATCGAGTAACCTCACCGGTGCCAAAGTGGGCGACATCGCTCTCTACGACAAGTTCAGCTTCGTGGAAGTACCATCGGAGTACGCCGACGAGATTGTGGGCAAACTGGGCCGCACCAGCATCCAGGGCACGCCGGTAAGCTTCAGCATCGCTACTCCGGTTCAGGAGGGCCAGGCGAAAGAAGAAGGCTTTAACCGCACGGGCGGCACGGGTGGTCCCGGCGGCTTCGGCGGCGACCGCGAGCGTCGTCCCTTCAACGGCGGCGAGCGTCGTGAAGGCGGCAGCAGCTACGGTGGCGGCTACAAAGGCGGCAACCGTGGTGGTGGCAGCTTCGGCGGCGGCGAGCGTCGCGAAGGTGGCAGCGGCTACGGTGGCGGCTACAAAGGCAACCGCGACGGTGGCAGCGGCTACGGCAACAAACCTGCTTACGGCAACCGCGAAGGTGGGACTGGCAAGTCGGGCTACGGCAACCGCCCCAGCTATGGCGATAAGCCAAGCTATGGCAACAAGCCCAGCTACGGCACGCCCCGCGAGTACGATACGCGCCCCGCGCCCCGTGCTCCCCGCAACGAAAGCTTCGACGAATAGGACCGCAGATTTAACGGATTTTAACGGATTCAACGGATTGTTTGTGGTTCCGGCCGTTGAATGCAGTTGGTAGCGTACAGGTAGTTAGCCAAGTATTTAGCAGGCTTTATTTTATAGTTCGTTGATGATTTTTGAAAGATAAACTGGATACTACGTTTCGATTTAGCTAGTGATAATGTTAACAAAAAATGCCCCTCAAGCAATTGAGGGGCATTTCTTGCTATAGAGAAAACGGATTGTAGACCCGACGCGCAACGAACCACAAATAATCCGTTGAATCCGCTAGAATCCGTTAAATCTGCGGTCTTTAGTTGGACGACTCGCGCAACGACTTGATTTTATCGTGGGCTTCGGTCACGCCCTTGTATTGCTTCTCGATAACCGACTTCAGGTTCGAGGGCAAGTCCTGCGCCTTCAGGGCCGTCTGGTAGGCTTTTTTAGCGTAGTCTTCGCCGCGCTCGCACTCGTTGAGCACAGCCTTATTGTCTTTGCTGGTGAGGGCTGCTTTCAGGTCAATCCAGGCGCGGTGCACGGTGGCCGTTACCGAGCCGCTGGCGTTTTCGTCGGGCTTGAGGTTCAGCTTAAACATCTGGTCCTCAATCTCAGTGATGTATTCGGCACGCTGAGCGGCGTATTTCTTGAAGGTATCTTTCAGGCTGGTATCTTCGACGTCGGTCATGGCGTCGGCGTAACCTTTCTGGCCATCTTTGAGGGTTTCAACCAGTTCGTTGAGCAGGGCTTGGGTGGCTTTGGCTTCCATGAGGAAAGAGTAAGTTGAGGTGAAATAGTATGCCTCTCTTTACTGTGCACCCGGCTACAAGGTTACATTGCCACCGCCATTGGTTCAGCCATAGCTCGACCGGCGAGGAAGCCAGTGGTCCACGCTGCCTGAAAGTTAAAGCCGCCGGTGATGCCGTCGATATCGAGTACCTCGCCGGCGAAAAAGAGCCCGGGTACCCGCCGGCTCTGCATGGTTTTGAGGTCGACTTCATCGAGAACAATGCCGCCGCAGGTCACGAACTCCTCTTTGTAGGTGGTTTTGCCGCGCACGGCCAACGGCATTCGGAGTAATAATTCGAGCAGGCGATTCTGAGACTTGGCGGGTAGGTCGCTCCAGCGGGTTTCGGCGGTAATGTCAGCCTGCTCCGTCAGGTTGCGCCAGAGACGTTGAGGTAGGCCGAAAAGCTGGTTGCTGGTGACTATTTTCTTGCCGTTGTTCTGCCGGAACTGTTGCAGCCAGGGGCGCAGTGTTTCTTCAGTAAATGTTGGTATCCAGTTGATAAGCGCCGTGCCCACGTAGCCCAGCTCGCTGAGCCGGCGCGCGCCCCAGGCCGAAAGCTTGAGCACCGCCGGGCCGCTCACGCCCCAGTGCGTGATGAGCAGCGGGCCCTCATACTGCAGCTTTTCGCCGGCCAGCACCACGCGGGCCTGGGGCACGCTCACGCCCATCAGCTCGCTCAGCGGTGAATTGGGCACGTTGAAGGTGAAAAGCGAGGGCACCGGCTCGGCGATGGCGTGGCCGAGGGCGCGCAGCCAGTCGTAGTTGGCCGGTTTGGGGTGGCCGCCGGTAGCCACCAGCAAGCGGCTTACTGCCAGCGTTTCTCCGAACTGGCTACTTCCGCTGCCACTCAGTTTTAAGCGAAAGCCACCTTGCGGCTGGGGCTGAATTTCATCGACGCTGGTGTTGGTGATGATGCGAACGCCGGCTTTGGCAGCAGCTTCTTCGAGGGTGCGGGCAATGGTTTCGCTGGAGTCGGTGGTGGGAAACATGCGGCCGTCGGCCTCCGTTTTCAGCGCCACGCCGCGCTTGGCAAACCAGGCAATGGTATCGGGCACGCCGAACTGCTGGAAGGCGTTTTTCAGCGGCTTGCTGCCGCGCGGGTAGTGGGCTGCCAGCTGGGCGGGCGACTCGCAGGCGTGCGTGATGTTGCAGCGCCCGCCGCCTGACACGCGCACTTTCGCCAGCAGCTTGCCGGTTTTTTCGAGCAGGATAACCGGCCGGCCGGGGTTGGCCTCGGCGCAGGCAATAGCGCCGAAGAAGCCGGCCGCCCCGCCCCCGAGCACGGCCACCGGAAGTAGGGCAGCATCTTGTTTCACGCCGTAAAGGTACGTCGGAGCCCATACCGCGCGGGACTATTCTGGCCGGCTACTCCTCGAAACCGGCGCTGCCGGCCGCTAGCAATCAGCAATCAGCCAGGGCCGACAGTACGTCGTCGTGCTGAAATTGGTAGGGGAGCAGGCCGCGAATCAGGCTGCTGTCGATGGTCTTGCCACTCACGGTCGTTTCGTCTTCCGCTTTGAATACCGGCGATTCCAGCTCCAGAAACTGCGCGGCGGCGGGATAAAAATCGCGCCGCCGCGGATGCTGATTGGCGCACACGTTGAACGTATGGCCCCACAAGCCCCGCTGAATAATGCCGGAAAGCACCCCCACCACATCGGTCAGGTGCACGAGGTTGACAGGGGCGTTGCCTTGGTCGAGCCCCTGGCGGCCAGCCAGGAAGCGGCCGGGGGCGCGGTCGGGACCAAACAGGCCGCCCAGGCGCACCACGGTGCTTTTCCACTGGCCATAGCGCGGCACGAAGTGGCCTTCGGCGCGCAGCACATCGGAGGCCGCGTCGCGGGTGCTCAGGGCATCGGGCTCGTGCATGGTGCGCGGCTCGTTGGGGTACACGCTGGTCGAGCTCACGAATAGTACCCGGCTGGTGCCGGCCGCCGCGATGGCCCGGTGCACGGGGCGCAGCAGGGCCGGGTAGGCCCCGGCAGCAGCGGCGCGGGGTGGCACGTTGAGCACCAATACATCGGTATCGGCAAGGAGGCGGTGCAGCAGGGCGTCGGCGGCGGGGCCAAAGTCGGTCCCGAGGCGGAACAGGTGGGGCTCGATGCCGGCGGCCCGCATGCCGTCGAGGTTGCCGGCAGTGGTGCTGGTGCCGACTACCCGGTGGCCGGCCTGTACCAGCGCGCGGGCCAGGGCCATCCCTAGCCAGCCGCAGCCTAGTACGAGGACGCTGGGAAATTCCGCCCCCGAAGCCGTGCTCGTGGAGCCCCCGGAAATGGAACTGGTCATATTAGAAAAAAGTGCTTAGAACTGCAAAGGTCCGAATAAATTATGAAATACCTATATTTGTTCGGATAAAGTGGTAGCCCCAGGATTTATGGAACGACTGTGCGTTTTCGTCCGGCTCATCTAGTAACTTCGGCCGTGAGCTCAGGGTTGCTTTCCTCAAATTTTTCTCATTTTCTGCATGAATACACCCTACACCCAGCCCATGCTGCGCGATAACGCGCTGGCTGGCAAAACCATCATCGTAACCGGGGGCGGCACCGGCCTGGGCCGGGCCATGACTACTTATTTCCTGCAGTTGGGCGCTAACGTGACCATTACGAGCCGCAAGCTCGAAGTGCTGGAAAAAACTGCCGACGAGCTGCGCCAGCAAACCGGCGGCAAGGTGCTGGCCATTGCCTGCGACGTTCGCAAGTACGACGAGGTGGAAGCCATGCTGGCTCGCACCATTGAGGAGTTCGGCGGGGTGGATGTGCTGCTCAACAACGCCGCCGGCAACTTCATCAGCCCCACCGAGCGCCTGAGTCATAAGGCGTTCGATGTAATTGTCGACATCGTACTACGCGGCTCCTACAACTGCACGCTGGCCGTGGGCAAACGCTGGATTGCCGATAAAAAGCCCGGTACCATTCTGAATATCGTCACGACTTATGCCTCGGTCGGCTCGGCTTATGTGGTGCCTTCGGCCACGGCCAAGGCCGGCGTGCTGGCGATGACGCGCTCGTTGGCCGTGGAATGGGCCAAATATGGCATCCGTTCCAACGCCATCGCGCCCGGCCCGTTCCCAACCGAAGGGGCCTGGAGTCGCCTTTTTCCCGAGCCGCTGGCCAGCAAGCTCGACCCGGCCGCCAACGTGCCGCTCAAGCGCGTGGGCCAGTACCAGGAACTGGCCAACCTGGCCGCCTACTTGGTATCGGATTTCTCGGCCTACGTGAACGGGGAAGTCGTAACCATCGACGGTGGTGAGTGGCTGAACGGGGCCGGCGAGTTCAACAAGCTCGAACTGCTGACCCCGGATATGTGGGATACCATCGAGAAAACCATGCGCCGCTAGACCACGGATTAGCACGGATTTTAGCGGATTTCACGGATTTTGTGGACGGTCCCAACTAAAACCCCAGCAAAAAGGCTTGCCATTCGGCGAGCCTTTTTGC
>JANNDE010000433.1:0-4149 GCA_031387395.1 Hymenobacter sp. | reverse complement strand
CGTGGGATAGAGCGCCGCATTCAGCGCCTCAAACTCCTTGTTGAAGTCCGAATCAAGCCCCCGGTTTTTCTCCTCGTATACGGCCTCCAGCTCGGTGTGGAACAGGCGCGGCACCATCTCGCGCATTCGTTCGGCCTGGATGGCCGCCCACTTCTCCAGCTGGTTGCTGGGAATGTCTTCCTGGTACACCGTTTCCTCGTTCGAAGTGTGGGCGTTGGAGCCTTTCGCGCCGATGGCGCCCATCACCTTGTCGTACTCGTTGGGCACGGCGTATTTGGCGGCCACACCTGAAATCGAGTCAATCTGGTGGTAGGTGCGCTTGCGGGCGGCGGGGTCGTTGCGCTGGCCACGGTAGGCTTCGTACAGCGCCTCAATCTTGTCGAGCTCCACTTTTTCCTTGGCCCAGTCCTGCGTGCCCAGCTGCGAAGTACCCTTGAACACCATGTGCTCGAGGTAGTGCGCGAGGCCGGTGGCGGTGGCCGGGTCGTTCTTCGAGCCGGCGCGCACGGCCAGGTAGGTCTGGATGCGGGGCGCGTCCTTATAGTCGGACAGGTAAACGGTCAGCCCATTGTCGAGCTTATAAATGCGGACGCCCAGCGGGTCGCCGGGCACCGATTCGTAGCGGTATTCTTTGGGGGCCGCCGCGGCGGCAGCGGGAGCGGCGACGGGCGCAACCGTCGCAACTGCAATCGGCTTACTCGATTGACATTGCGTGGCAACACCCAACACCGCCAGTGCCGGAATCAACAGCAGAAAAGTCTTTTTCACGAAAGGCGCGGGCGGGTACAGTAAGGGATTCAAAAAACAAAGGTAGCTGGCTGATAGGGGAATAAAAAACGATTTTTTTTCTTATCTTGCCGGGTCAATCCGGGCTAAAGATGTTGTGGGCGGGATTTTCCCAAACCTTTGCGGGAGCAGTCTTGCCCCCTCCGGGCACGGCCGCAGTTGCTGGTTACTGGCCGCTGGTTAGTGCGCAGCGCGTAACTGCTGGCTAATGGTAACGCGAGTTTGCAACTCGCCTTTGCGCGCAAAAGGCCCGGTATCGCATGGCCGCACTGCGGCCGTGAGTTGCAAACTCACCTTACCAGCGGCGCGCAGTCGTCGCGGCGCTGAGACTGCGGCCCGCGCCCGCCCCGTTAAAATTCCGCTTCCAGGCCCAGGCGCTGCTTGGCCTCGCGCAGGGCGGGGAACCGCTCGGCCAGGTACTCAAACTTATCGGTTGAGGTGTAGAGCTTGCGGGCGGTGGGCGCAACCGTGCTCACCACAGGCTGCACGTTGAGGCGGGGGTTGCCGGTGCGGCGGCGCAGGTCGGCCAGGAACTCCACCCGCATGTCGTTGAACTGGTCGACCTGGATGGGGTTATCGACGGCCAGCTCGATGTGGTGCTCGGCATTGGCCGTTACCGGGCGGTTCAGCACCCAGAATTCGCTCATGCGGTCCTGGGCGCGGCGCTCCTCGGCCAGCTCCTGCCACACGCGTTGCAGCACGGCCGGGTCGGTGGCCACGACCGGGCCACTGGCGGCAGCCGGCTCGGCCGAAACAGCGGCGGGGCCGGCGGCAGCCCGGGTGCTCATGTTCTTGAGGCTGGGCAGCTTGCTGGCGAGGCTGGGAATTTTGGTAAAGGCCGCCTGGGGCGTGGCGCGGGGCGCTGGCTCGATACCCTCGAAGCTGGGCACGCCGATTTCGACGTGCGGCAGCGTGTCGCGCATCTGGTGACGCTTGGTGATGGCGGCTTCCGGGTCGGCCTCGATGCTGGGCGTGTCGTGCAGCTCCTCCACGCCGTTTTCGATGGGCAGGGGCTCGGGACCATCGGCTGGGGCGGGACCGGTAGCAACGGGCGCGCCGGCCGGCATCGGCAGTGGTGCGGACGCGGCGACCGGGCGCGGCGCGGCGGTATAGGCAGCAGCCGGCGACTCGGTGGCGTAGGCCGCGGGCGCGGCGTGGGAAGCAGCCGGGGCTGGAGCAGTGGCCGCTACCGGCGTAGCTTGTGGCAAGGAGGCTGGCGCGGGCTGGGCATAGCCGTTGCTGCCATTACTCCCGGCAACTGCGGTAGCAGGAGCTACTATCTCTGAAGCTTCTCCCTCACCGCTCAGGCTGCTAGTTTTTTTTTTAGCCTCGCCGTTGCTGGCAGGGCTTAGCTCGCGGACGAACTGCACGGCCCCGTTCAAATAAGCCAGCTTCATCAGGGCCAATTCGACGTGGAGGCGCTGGTTTTTGGCCTGCTTGAACTCGCGGTCGCACTGGCTGATAAGGTTCAGGGCCGAGAGCAGGAAGGCCAGCGGCGCGGCCTGGGCCTGCTCCACGTACTGTTTTTTAATGCCGTCGGACACTTCCAGCAGCTGCACGGTCACGGCATCTTTGCACACGAGCAGGCCGCGCAGGTGCTCGGCGGTGCCCACCACGAAGTTGTGCAGGTCGAAGCCGTTCTGCATCACCTCATCGAGTAGCAGCAGCGCGGCCGAGAGGTTCTCCGTCAGCAGGCCGTCAACGAGGCGGAAGTAGTAGTCGTAGTCGAGGATGTGCAGGTTCTGCACTACCTCTTTATAGGTGAGGTTATTGCCCCCAAAAGTCACCATCTGGTCAAACATCGACAGGGCGTCGCGCAGGCCACCGTCGGCCTTCTGGGCCAGCAGGTGCAGGGCGTCGTCTTCGGCCGTGATGCCTTCCTGGGTGGCCACGTAGCGCAGGTGCTGCCGCATGTCCTCCACCTTGATGCGGCTGAAATCAAAAATCTGGCAGCGCGACAGGATGGTGGGAATAATCTTGTGGCGCTCGGTGGTGGCGAGAATAAATATGGCGTAGCTCGGCGGCTCCTCCAGCGTCTTCAGGAACGCGTTGAAGGCCGCGTTCGAGAGCATGTGCACTTCGTCGATGATGTAGATTTTATACTTGCCGGCCTGCGGGGCGTAGCGCACCTGCTCCACCAGCAAGCGGATGTCCTCGACCGAGTTATTCGAGGCCGCATCCAGCTCGTGCACGTTGAACGAGGCGTTTTCCTGGAAAGCCACGCAGGACGCGCACTGTCCGCAGGCCTCGGTTTCGGGGCTGAGGTTGGTGCAGTTGATGGTTTTGGCCAGGATGCGGGCACAAGTGGTTTTGCCCACCCCGCGCGGGCCGCAAAACAGGAACGCCTGCGCCAGGTGCTGGCTCTGGATGGCATTCTGCAGCGTGGTGGTCACGTGCTGCTGCCCCACCACGCTGCGAAACGTGACTGGGCGGTACTTGCGGGCCGAAACGACGAAATTATCCATAAGTTCTGTCTACAAAGTTACCCACAAACGGGCGGCTTTGGAAGCGGGCGGATGGGCGGTTTAGCTTATCGGAACATTACCAGAACGTCCTGCCTGCCCACTTACTAAACACCCAACCCGCCGGAAACCTTCCCTCCTCCCTCATCGTTTCAATTTCACCGCGTACCTTCGCGGTCCGCTTAGTCCTTCGGGGCGACCACGGGACTCGTTCTTTACCATTTGGGGATGACCGGAATTGACAGCTTGCGCAAATTGCGGGTAAGCGTGCCAGGAGTTGATGGAAGCTCTCCTGTCAAAAAATCTATCAACAATCAACTGGCGACTATTCGTACGCCATGGCTGCCTAGTTCAGAATTAGGTAATTGCCATCGTGCCGCCCGGGTAAGTTTCTACACCTGGGAGCTCGGCGCGTCGTAAGTAGAAAATAGCCTTCGAGGAGCTGTGACTCGGGGGCGAAACCCAACTGCAGCTAGGGGAATTTCAAAGGCCTGACTGACGCCTGGAATACCATGAAAATCCAAGTCTGGATACGCACGTAGAAAGCACGTTGATTTCCTTGTCTGGACCAGGGTTCGAATCCCTGCATCTCCACCGTCTGACTAACAGACTCAATCAAAAAGCCTCAAATCGTGTGATTTGGGGCTTTTTTGTTGTAATTTGGACCCAGGTCCTCCAACTATTCTGGCTGCGCACGGGACCTGCATTCGAGGAGGGCCTGTCAGGTCCCTTCAACCTCAAGTAAACAGCAGATAATCATTGGGGTTGCCTGCTTAAACCCTTGCGTACCCGTCCTCAAAATATTGAGGACCCAACTCAATTATCATGAGTTAGTCGCTTAGAAGCTGTTTAACTGCTGTTACGCAGCTTGGTGGAGATGGCGCGGGGTCGTAATAGCAGC
>JANNDE010000386.1:0-23151 GCA_031387395.1 Hymenobacter sp. | reverse complement strand
CTCCGGCTATTTGATTCTTTGTGCCCGCTACGACGTCTCCCAATCCGTTTTGAAGGCTCATATCAACCACCGAGTAAGACAAGCTGGTCACTGCCGGGGAGGTAGTCGAGTCATTTACAAGCGTAAAAACACAGTACTGATTTTTTTGCCAGGCGCAGGAACTGCTAAAGTTCCTTGGGAAAGGCCGTTGAATCCCCTCGGCGCTAGCGAGTCGCCGTGTGGCATAAGCTGATGGTTGCGGTTCCAGATACTCGTGGCATTACCGTAGAAGAGCAATTCTCCGGATTTTCGATCGGAAAAAGTAATACCCGCGCTAACAACTACATTATTTCCACCGTCTTCTACAGTATGGACTTTGCCATTAGAAAAAATGAATCCAGTTCTTTGACCAAAATACCATATACTGGCCTCTTTTTGCGCCTGGCTAGCAAAGCCAATGAGCAAAAAGAAAGACAATTGTATTAACTTAAATGAACGCCGATGTTTCACTGTAACAAGCAGTTTAGGAAAACACGGGTAAGATTTAGTAATGGAATAACCGTAACTAAAATTATTTCACTACTAAATCTTATCCGTGTTCCCCAAGTAGAGCTAATTGAAAAGCTTTGATTTAGGGGAACCACTTATGCCCGGACCAGTAGAACCAGTGTTAGATGGTACTACTTTGAAGAAAGCCCCGCTAAAGTCAGCAGCTCCAACCGTTGTAAATCTGTAATAAGCTCCTCTGTTGGAGCCAGCTACTCCATTTGCATCTATTCCACTCGGGAAATTTTGAGGACTGAAGACATTATACCATCCATCTCCCGCTGTGATGACGTAAGCTCCGCCATTCGTAGTTGTAACACTAGGATTTAAACGCAAATGAAGACAGTAAGTGGTATTGGGACTGAGGCTGGAAACTGGACTGAAATTTAAATCAGTCACGGTGAAGTTCTAGTCACCAGAAGTACATTGCTGAGATTAGTATAAGCTCGTGCGTTCACGTTGTTCAAACCTCCCAATTGCAAAAAGTGATGTTTTCATGGATTGTGGAGGTTGAAAGGGTTTAAAAATATTGCACTTGTGCATTGCTCTAACAAGTTATACAACAAACTATTTAACTCCAAAGGTCGCAGAGTAATTTTCAAGTTTTTCTCGTTCTCTCTGCTTACCACGACAGACAATCCCTATTCCAGGGCCCGGCTGCGGAAAAGCAGGTAGCCCAGGTGGCCGTAGATACCGAAACGCTCGGCCGGGTCGTCGTAGAAGCGGGCGTGTAAGGCCAGCGGGCCCACTGGGGTCTGCAGAATCAGGCCGGTGGTGGCCGTCACGCGGGGGCGGTCGATGCCCGAGCGGCGCACGGCCCGCTGCTGGTCGCCCTGCGTCAGGGGCTGGCCATTCACGTGCACGTACACCTCGGTGCGCCAGTCGAGCTTTTTCAGGAAGGGCTGGGTGTAGCGCAGGCCGGCCGCCACGTAGCGCGCCGACCGGTAGCTGTCGAGAAACAGCGTGCGCGAGTCGGGCAGCGGGGCAAACACCGGCGCGGTCGTCTGCGACGAGCGGTAGTTCGAAAACGTGCCCTGGCCGCTGGCCATCAGCTCGCCAAAGTAGCCCCAGGCCTGGCGTTCCTTCTTCATGGGGAAGTAGCGCTCCACGGTGGCCCGGAACTGCAGCCACTCGTGGTGGCGCGAGCTGGCCCCCAGCTCCGAGGTAGAGCCGGGCGTGTAGGTAGAAGCCCCCGTGACGCCCCGTAGCGTGTACACGTAGCGGTGGCCGGTGTAGGCGTACTGCTTGCGGTTGAGGGTGTTGCGGGCCAGGCGAAGCGCCGCCGTACCCCCGCGAAATACGGTGGCATCGAGCACGTCGGCCGATTTAATCTCTTTGGAGTTGGTGTATTCGTCCTTGGTCACGAAGGTGGCCACGTCGAGCAGCAGGCGGCTGCGGTAGTTGGGGCTCACGCCGAACTGCGCCCCGAGCTTGGTATCCTGCTGCCGCACCTGGGTGTTCAGCACATCGCGCCCGAGTATGCCGCCGGTATTTTGGTAATCCCACTGATTGTAGGTGATTTCCGGCTCGAAAAAGTAGGCATACTTGGCCGGTATATTGATGCGGAACGCGCCGTGCGCGCCATTGTAGAAACGGCCCAGGCTCACGTCGGCCCCGGCGGTGTAGAGCAGGCTGCGCAGGTAGCGGTACTCCAGGCCCACGTAGAGGTTATCGATGGGCCGGTTGCTGAGCACGAAGCCCGCTTCGGCGCTCACGTTGTTGTTGCGCTGGGCATCCACGCTAAACACGTAGCCCTTGCGCTCGGCATCGTAGCGGATGCGCGGGTAAATGTTCTTGAAGTAGTCATCCGAAGCCAAACGGTAGTAGCCCTCCTCAATGTCATCGAGCGAATACTCCCGGCCCTTCTTACGGAAAAAGCGCGCCGCGTATTTGTTCTGGTTGGGGCGCAGGCCGCGCACTTTCACATCAATAAAGCGCGGCGTGGGGGCCTTGCTCTGGAAAGCCAGCCGCCGCTTCTGCAAATCCAGCGAATCGACGCGCCGGCCAATACGGGCCCTGATTTTGGCCATGCTGCGCTGGGCAGCCGTGTCGCCCTCGGCAATAAAGCGCTTCACCAGGTCGAAGTCCCCCACGCCCATGTTGTCGAGGTCGGGCTGAATATAGATGCCATCTTTGCCCACGCTCAGCGTATCGGCCACGCTGGTGCCCAGAAAGGCTACCGTGCTGCCCAGGAGCGCATCGTCGTTCTTGGGGTACTTCTTCATGGCCACGTCGCCCACGTTCACCCCGATAATGATATCGGGCACGAAGGTTTTCTTCATCGTGGAAGTGGGAAAGTTGTCGTACACCGCGCCATCGTAGTAGTACTTGCCGTCGAGGTTGCGGATGGGCCGGAAAGCCAGCGGAAACGACATCGAGTTGCGAATGGCATCGGAGAGCGCGCCCGATTTTTGTTCCACCACCTGGCGCGTAAACACTTCCGACGCCATGCAGCGGAAGGGCACGAACAGCTTGTCGAAGTCGTAGCCGGCGCTGGCGGAGGCCGGAGCCAGCAGGCGCGTCAGGGCCAGGTTCAGGTTCAGGTCGTTCACCAGGTTGGTGCTCACCCGGGCCTGAAACGTGGAGTCGATGGCAATGCCCAGGCGCAGGCCCGACGGTGAAGGCTCGGCGGTGAGAAAATTGAATGTCTTGCTCTCCAGCGGTTTGCCCGACGTCCAGCGCTGAAATTCGGGGCTGAGGACAATCTGCTCAATCTCGGCGGGGGAGTAGCCGGCCGCGTACATGCCGCCGATGACCGCACCCATGCTCGTGCCCACGATGTAGTCGATGGGAATATGGTTTTTTTCGAGCTGCTTGAGCACGCCCACGTGGGCCAGCCCCTTGGCCCCCCCGCCACTGAGCACGAGGCCCACTTTCTGGGCCGACGCGGTGAAAACAGAAAGCGCCGCCAGCAGCAAAGCCAGCGCTAAACGAGTGCAGAAGTGAGGCATAGAAGACAAGTAATAGCCAGCGTCGGGAATTGCGCCGCTGCCGCTGGTACGCCAAGCTGGGCCGTGAGGTTTTTGTGGGGTGGTCGGGCGGCCATTCCGGGGCTTTTATTGTTGAGCAAAATGCTGTAAGTCAAGAATTTTACAAATGAAGATGTTGTCATCCCGACGGAGTAGGAGTTGGGCCGAAACCCGCCCGCAACGCCGTGCGGCAAGGTGCTCCGGCCAGCCAGGGCCCGCGACCATTTTTTGCAGATGACGTACACGGTCGCCACCAGCGGCACCCAAACGAAAGCGCGGCGCGCGGCATGACGTTCTTTTGCCTTATTTTCTGACCTATCAACGCCCTCCTTCTCATGCCCACCCTCGACCCCGGCATCGGCGAAAAGTTCTCGCGCCGCACCCGGCGGGCCATCAACCACGACGGCTCGTTCAACGTGCGCCGGCGCGGCGGTCCGCATCGCCACGACCCTTACCAGTGGCTGATTCAGATGGACTGGTGGCCGTTCATCGGCCTGGTCGTGGGGTTTTTTACGGTGCTCAACGTGGCTTTCGCCTTCGCCTACGTAGCCCTGGGTCTCGAAGGCCTGCCCGGCGTAGCCGCTCCGCGCGGGGGCCTGCAGGATTTTATGAGCGCCTTATTTTTCTCCATCCAGACCTTCACGTCCGTCGGCTACGGGCACGTGTACCCGGGCAGCAACGCCGCCGGCTTCCTCAGCAGCGTGGAGGCGCTGGTGGGCGTGCTCACCTTCGCGCTGGCCACGGGCCTGCTCTACGGACGGTTTTCGCGGCCCACGGCCCGCATTCATTTCAGCCGCACGGCCATCATCAGCCGCCGGCCCGATGGCACGCCCTGCCTGCAGTTCCGCATCGCCAACCAGCGCAACAATATTCTTATCAATCTGGAGGCCCGCGTGCTGCTCAAAACCGTCGATGCGGCCACCAACGACCAGCGCTACGCCTTCCTGGCACTGGAGCGCGACGCGGTCAGCTTCTTTCCCCTGACCTGGACGCTGGTGCACGACATCACCCCCGAAAGCCCCCTGCACGGCCTCGCCCCCGACGACTATGCCCGGCTCGATGTTGAAGTCCTCGTTCAGCTCAAAGGCTACGACGACACGTTCGCGCAGGATGTGCACGCCCGCAACTCCTACACCCACGACGAGATTGAGTGGCACCGCCGCTTTATCCGCGCTTATGAAGTTGAGGAAGACGGTATTGCCGTGGTCGATTTGGACTTGCTGCACGCCACGGAGGTCCTGTAGCACATGCTTTAGCTTGTGCCCGGTTGAACGACTACCTTTCTCCGGCCTTGCGCCGGCTCAAGCTAAAGTACAGGCTACTAGCTACTCATCGTGCCCCGGCGCGCTGCCCGATACCGGCGCGGCGGCCGTTTCTTTGGCTTCACGCTCCAGGCGCTGCTGCTCGGTATTGGAGGGCTGGTATTGCAGCTGGCGCAGGTCGGGCGAGCCGCCATCAACCCAGCAGGTGAACCAGAAGTCGCCGATGAGGCCCGAGGCGTAGCGCAGCTGCCGCTCCACCTGCCCGTTCAGGCGGGCGTGGTAGGCTTTGCTGAACCCGCGCGAATACGTCCGAATGGTCTGGCTGCCGCGTTGCTCGTAGCCGAATTTCTGGTCGTCGCCGAACTCGGCCGTCAGCTGCTTCTCGAACCGCAGCACCGAATCGACGGCTGCGTGCGAGCGAACCACGGCGGCCCAGATGGCGTCGGTGGGCCGCTCCAGGTACTGGGCCTGGCCACTGAACAGGTCGTAGTCGGCGGTCAGCAGTTCGGGCAGGCGCGACTCCCACAAGCCGTGAATGCCGCGCTGGCCCGTGAGCTGGCCGTTGTAGTTGCGGGTGGTATGCAGCGGCACGCAGGCATCGGCAATGTAGTGGCCCATATCGGCCGAGAGGCGCAGAATCCGGTCGGTATCCTTGGCCTTGAAGGCGGCGGTGAGCTGGTTTTTCATGCTCACCACGTTCCAGGGCACAATGCCGTGGCGCAGCAGGGAGTCTTCGCCGTAGCGGGCCACGGCATCGGCATAGTTTCGGGGCAGCTTAAACTCGGCACTGTCGCCGTAGCGGTCTACGTCCAGAAAGTGCCTGGGGGCTTCGCCGGGCACCACCATGCGCCGCGAGTCGGGCCGGGTAGCATTCACCGTCAGGTAGTCGATATTGGCTTTGTAGAAGCCAATCATACCCGGCGGCAGCGTGTACACGGCCAGCCGGTTCAGCAGCCGGTGCCCGAAAAAGCCCCAGGCGTGGGCCTGCCGGGCCACGAACAGCAAGGGCACGAGCAGCAGCAGCAGAAATCCGTACTTTTTCACGGCGGGCAAGGTACGGTGCGCCGGCTGGAATCAGGCGCGATTCAGTATGGTTAATAGTGGCCGGTTCAAATACAGTTGATAACGGCCCACTTGCTTGTTTTCCAATAGGCCGGCCGCGACCAGTTGGGCCAAGTGCTTCGAAGCCGTCTTGTAATGTACGCCCAATTCCCGCCCAGTCTGTACTGGCGTGGTGATTGGGTGTGAAAACACGTGTTCGGCCAGTTCGAACGGCACCCGGCGCTGGTCGCTGGCCCGCAGTTGCTGCTTAAATTCCTGCAGTTGCTGCATCACGGCCAGCAGCGTGGCTTTCGTTTCGCGGGCTTGCTGATAAAAGCCTTCTAGCATGAATAGTAGGAAACCGGACCATTGACCTTGGTTCGTTACGCTCGCCAGTAACCGATAATATTCCTGTCGATGCGCGTTGATATAACCACTAATAAAGAGCGTGGGCTGGTTTAGTAAGCCTTGTTGCACCAGTTGCAGCACCATTAGTATGCGACCCGTACGGCCGTTTCCGTCGCCAAACGGGTGGATGGCCTCGAACTGATAGTGCCCAATGGCACAGCGGAGCAGGGGGTCGAACACACTGTCCTCGTCGTTAATGAAATTTTCCCAATTGCCAATCAGCCGTGGAATGTCGCTGGCGCGGGGTGGCGTGAAAATAGCCCGTTGGGTGGCCGAATTAACGATGCGGTTGGGCGTAGTGCGGTAGCCCGGTGCCAACTGTGGCATCAGTCGTTGCTGAATGCCCACAATCAGGCGCGACGATAATGGCAGGGTAGTGAGTTGCTCCGTGCCCCAGCGCATGGCCTCTCCGTAGCGCAATACTTCCTTGTCGGCATCGCGGCGCTCAGCCTCTGGAAAGAGTTCCTGTTGTAGCGCCGATTCTACGGTAGTATGAATGTTTTCAATCCCCGAACTGGCTACTGATTCTCTGATAATAGCAGGCGAAAGCAATAGCATCGGGTTTGGGATGGCCGCCGAATAGCCCTTTAGTTCGGCCAACTCCGTTCGAGCTCTGAGCAGGGCACGCAATAAAGCCGGGTCGTGCTCATGCGCCGGTGGTGGCAACGCCGGTAAATCAAACGGATAATCGGGATTGAAATCCATCAGCTTAATGGGTGTGGTATGGGATAAATGTATGATTTTTTTCTCATACCTGGCCATGTATAGGAAAAGCTTTCCCATACCAACATCGCCATACCACCCCTTACCGCCGCCGGCCCTCGCCCGCGAACTTCATGCGGTAGTCGTGGCGCGCGTCGCCCTTGCTGATGCGCGCCAGCTTGCCCTTGAGCAGCTGCTTCTTGAAGCCCGAAAGCTTGTCGGTGAACAGGATGCCTTCGAGGTGGTCGTACTCGTGCTGAATCACGCGGGCGGCCATGCCCGAAAAGGCTTCTTCGTGCACCTGGCGGTTTTCGTCCTCGTAGCGCAGCACGATGTCGGCGCAGCGCGTCACCATCTCCCGAATGCCGGGGATGCTCAGGCAGCCTTCCTCGAAGCCCCATTCCTCGCCGGTTTCGCTCACCATCTGCGGGTTGATGAAGGCGCGCTTGATGCCGGGCTCGGGCACCTCACCTTCTTCCAGCTCGGCCAGGTCTTCCTCGTCGAGGTCCACCATCGGGCCCGAATCCATCACGAACAGGCGCACGGCCTTGCCCACCTGGGGCGCGGCCAGGCCCACGCCGCTGGCCGAATACATGGTTTCGAACATGTCGGCAATCAGCTGCTGCAGCTCGGCGGCGGGCAGGTCGGCGGCAATATTTTTGGCTTTGGTCTTGAGGACGGGGTCGCCAATGGCAACAATGGGGTAAATCATGGCAGTGGTTAATAAAACAGAACGTCATGCTGAGTGTAGCCGAACCGGAGGTCGCCGTAGGCAAGCATCTCTACCGCACAACTAATTCACTCAATTGGTTTACTAATGCGGTAGAGATGCTTCGACAAGCGGACGCCAGATGAGCATAACCGCCTGGCGGTTGGGTTATACCTCCCGCATCAGCGGCGATTCGAGGAATGACTGGAGAATAATGGCGGCACTGATGCGGTCGACGGTCGCTTTGTCGCGGCGGGCTTTCTGGCCGAGACCGCCGGCCAGCATGGTGGCGTGGGCCATGCGCGAGGTAAACCGCTCGTCCAGCTCGTGGATGGGCAGCTCGGGCAGCTCGCGCCGCAGCGTGCGCAGCAGGCCCACTACAGCGCTGGTTACGTCGGTGGGCTCGTTGAGCAGCGTGCGCGGCATGCCCACCACAATGGCCCGCAGCGGCTCGCGCAGGTGGTAGGCCTTCACGTAGGCCAGCAGGTCTTTGCTATGGATGGTTTCGAGCGGCGAGGCAATCAGGCCGAGCGGGTCGGTCACGGCGAGGCCCACGCGCTTGTTGCCGTAGTCGATGGCGAGGATGCGGGGCATGGGCCGAAAAAAGGAGTGAGGCGAAATCCGAGGCCGGCAGCCACCGGCGGCCACAAAGATACGGCCGGTTGCAGGCAGTCAATCCGGCCCGGGCCCCGGGGGCGTAGCGCTCGCACCGTGCGCCGAAGCGGGATAGCCCCGACGTTGACCGGGTTTCCGGATAAGCTAAACGAAATACTAACGGAATTTTCTGCATAAAGTGATAGATTGCACCCGCATGGGCCAGCCATTACCGCCGTTCCCCCGATGGTAATATGCCAGTATAACAGGCGGTTGTTTGCCTTTTGAATGTAAATGATTGTATTGATTTGGGAAATACAGGAATGGCTACCTACTGACGTTCGCAACTGAGAAAATTTCTATAGTTTTGAATGCTATCCAACGCTATTCTATTTGTTGATAACGCTATTTTAATCCTTTATGCCTCTTTATACGCCTGCTAATCAGGAGCCCGGCTGCCCGGCTGCCCCCCGGCGGCGCGGCTGGTTCCGGCAGAGTGTGCTGCTGCTGCTGGCCATCGGCTGCGGTGTGCTGGGGGCCAACAACCCTTTCCGGCCCTCCTCTGAAAACCCCGACGCTACGGCCCGCGGCTACCTGCGCTTCAAGGAAATTCTCAGCTACGTCGACCGCGACTACGCCGATAGCGTGGACACTGAAGGCCTGGCCGACTACGCTGTGATGCAGATGCTCGAAAAGCTCGACCCGCACTCGGTGTATATCCCGGCCCGCGACCGCGACCGCACCGACGCTTTCCTGCAAAGCGACTTCGACGGCGTGGGCATCGAGTTCAACCTGTTTCGCGATACCATGACGGTGGTGGCCCCGCTCAGTGGCGGCCCGGCCGAGCAGGCCGGCGTGCAGCCCGGCGACCAGGTGCTCAGCATCGGGGGCAAGCGGGTGTCGGGGGCACGGCTCACCACGGCGCAGCTCACGCAGCTGCTGCGCGGCCCCCGGGGCAGCAGCGTGGCCCTGGAGCTGCGCCGCCGCCGGTTGTCGCGGCCGCTCAGCGTCAGCATTGCCCGCAGCCGCATTCCCAACAGCTCCATCGACGCGGCCTACCTGGTCGACCCGCAAACCGGCTACATCAAAGTAAGCCGCTTTGCCTCGGGTACTTACGACGAGTTTAAAACTGCGCTGGCCGACCTGCGCCGGCAGGGCCTCACGCGCCTCGTGCTGGACCTGCGCGGCAACCCCGGCGGCTACCTCGACCGCGCCACCCGCCTGGCCGATGAGTTCATTGCCGGCTCGCGCAAAATCGTGTACACCGACGGTAAAGGCGACCAGTACGACTCGCAGACCTACGCCCGCGTGGCCGGCGAGTTTGAGGAAGGCCCGCTGGTGGTGCTCGTGGACGAAGGCAGCGCCAGCGCCGCCGAAGTGGTGGCCGGCGCGCTGCAGGACCACGACCGGGCCATCATCGTGGGCCGCCGCACCTTTGGCAAGGGCCTGGTGCAGCAGCCCATCGCCCTCAGCGACGGCGGCGAGCTGCGCCTCACCATTGCCCGCTACTACACGCCGGTGGGCCGCTCCATTCAAAAGCCCTACGGCGCCAACTATGCCGAGTACAGCGCCGACGTGGCCCAGCGCGCCGCCCACGGCGAGCTGGAATCGGCCGACAGCATCCACTTCGCCAAGGAGCTGCGCTTCCGCACCGACCACGGCCGCACGGTGTACGGCGGCGGCGGCATCATGCCCGATGTGTTCGTGCCGCGCGACTCGCTCGCCCACTCGGCTTACTACACTGCCCTCATGGCCCACGGCGTGCCCCGGGCCTTCGCCCTGAGCTTTTTCCAGGGCCATAAAGAGGAGCTGCAGGCTCTGCGCTTCGAGCAGTTCAACGCCACGTTCCGCATCAGCGACGCGCAGCTGGCCAGCCTCGCGGCCCAGGCCGGGCAGGATGGCGTGGTGGCCGACCCCGGGGCCGTGCGCCGCTGCGCCGGCCTGCTGCGCAACCAGCTGAAGGCTTACATCGCCCGCAGCGCCTACGGCCTGGTGTCCTACTACACGGTGCTCCGCGACCACGATTTGGAACTACAGCGCGCCCTGCACGCCGTGGGCGACAGCACCGCCCAGCTGGCCCTGCTGGGGAAGTAGATTCGCCTGGGCATTACGGGCGGCAGGCGTACCTTCACGGCCCCATCCCACCCCCGCAATTATGGCTTATTACCACCGCCTCGGCCAGATTCCGCGCAAGCGCCACACCCAGTTTCGCCAGCCCGACGGCTCCCTGTATTCGGAGCAGCTGGTGGGCACGCAGGGCTTTCACGGCGTGTCGTCGCTGCTCTACCACGTGCACCCGCCCACTCAGATTAAGCACGTGGGCACGCCCAAACCCTACGCGCCCAAGCTGCTGAAGGACCGGCCGCTGCAACCCGAGCACCTGCGCACCCTGGCCCAGACCAGCACCGGCGGCGACTACCTGGCCGCCCGCCAAACCCTCCTGGGCAACGCCGACGTGACCATGAGCATCTGCAACCCCACGGAGCAGCGGATGGATTACTACTACAAAAACGCCCAGGCCGACGAAGTCATTTTCGTGCACGAAGGCAGCGGCGAGCTCTGGAGCCAGCTGGGCAAAGTCGTGTTCGAGGCCGGCGACTACGTGGTGGTGCCGCGCACGGTCATCCACCAGTTTCACTTCAACGAAGGCCCGGTGCGGCTGATGATTGTGGAGTCGTTCAGCCCGGTGGAGACCGTGCGACGCTACCGCAACCATTTCGGCCAGCTGCTAGAGCACTCGCCCTACTGCGAGCGCGACATTCGCCCGCCGAGCGAGCTGATTACCGGCGACTTTCCGGAGGGCGACTACGTGGTGCACGTCAAGAAGGAAGGCCTGCTGCACGAGCTGACCTATGCGCACTGCCCCTTTGATGTGGTGGGCTGGGATGGCTACTTTTATCCCTACGCCTTCAGCATTCACGATTTTGAGCCGATAACCGGTCGCCTGCACCAGCCGCCACCCGTGCACCAGACGTTTGAGGGGCACAACTACGTTATCTGCTCGTTTGTGCCGCGGTTGTTCGACTACCATCCGCTCAGTATTCCGGCTCCCTACAACCACGCCAACGTCGATTCCGACGAGGTGCTGTACTACGTAGCCGGCAATTTCATGTCGCGCAAGGGAGTCGATTTGGCGTCCTTCACCTGGCACCCCACGGGGCTGCCCCACGGCCCGCACCCCGGCACCGTGGAGGCGAGCATCGGCAAAAAGGAGACGCACGAGCTGGCCGTGATGGTCGACACCTTCCGCCCGCTCTACCTCACCGAGGCCGCGCTGCCCTACGTGGATGGCCGCTACCCCATGAGCTGGAACCCCGGCTTCGTGCCCGACCCGCCCCGCTCGGCCGATATGATGGATTAGGCGGCGCGGGCGTAGCTTTAGGGAGTAGCTTAGCCGCTGCTTCCGACTTTTTAGCCGCCCTGCCGCACACATTACTGCCCAATCATTAACCCGTTCATCCATGAAGAAGCTCCTTTTCCTTGCGCCGGTGCTGCTGCTGACGGTGGCCGGCTGCCGAAAGAACATCCTCGACGAGCTACTGACGTTTACGGTGCAGGTGTCGCAGAATTCGCGTATCCCGCCGCCCAGTATCTTTTTCACGGGCCTGCCCAAGCCGGTATCGGTCATCACCAACTCGGAGGCGTCGTTTCGCAACAATAAAACCACCCGCGACAAGGTAAAAAACGTGCTGCTCGACCAGATGCAGCTGACCCTGGTGAGCCCGGCTACGCTCAATTTCGACTTCCTCGATACGCTTAAGGTGTACATCAATACGCCCAACGTCAAGAACCGCATTCTGCTCGCCCATCTCTACAATGTACCTCAGGGAGCCAAAACCCTGACGCTGGTTCCCACTACCGAGCGGCTCGACGACTACCTGAAGGCCGACCTGTACGAGCTGACGGTGTACAGCCGGCAGCGGCCCAACTATTTCATCCAGGATTCGCTGACCATCCGTTCCGACACGCGCTTTAAGGTCACGGCCAACGCGCTCTAGCTGTGCGGTAATGCTAAAAAAGCCCTTTGCGCACGTGCGCAAAGGGCTTTTTTAGCATTATTCACGCGCCTATCTCACCACGGCCAGGCGGTTGAAGTAGTCAATCATGCGGGCTACGTCAGCCGGATTGTTATAGTACAGCTGTTTGGTCATGGCGTAGGCATTCACGGTCTGGGCGCGGCTGCCAAACAGGCGCTGCACCGCGGAGCGATTCGTCTCCAGGAACCGCAGGGGCTCGTTGGGGTCGTTGCCCGCGCCTACCAGCAGCAACGGCACTATCGACAGGCGGTCGGCCCCGGCATCGGCTCTCGGGGTGTAGAGCCAGGCCAGCAGCAGCGGGCCGGCATCCACGGCGGTCAGCACTTCCACGAACTCGCGGCGCTGGCCGGCGCTGCCTTCCTTCACCAGGCGTGGGCGGAAGCGGCGCGGGGGCGTGGTATCACCGGGCTCGCTCAGGTCGAAGCCGCGCAGGCTGCCCATGGGCCAGAGGTGGGTTGAATCCAGACTAACCGAGTCCTGAACTTCGAGCAGGCGCATGCCGGCGTGGTAGCGCAGGCCGGGCACGGGCCGGTAGCGCCCATCGAAGGTGCGCAGGGCACCGGGCCGCAGGCTTTCATCGCCAAAAAAGCCCGAGCCCTGCACCTGCAGGCCGGCGCGTAGGGTGGTTTCGATGGGCGAGTGGTTGGCCTGAGCGTAGAGCACGCGGGCTTCGGACAGGTCGTGGTTGGCCTGGGCCAGCACTGGCCGGCCGGCGCTGGCCCAGGCCAGCAGCAGCATTAGGAAAATGTTTTTCATAAATAGTCCTATGAAAGCATCGGTGAGGGAAAGCAATCGATTAACAGGATACCAAAAATACAAATACCTAGCCATTCGTTAGCGGCGGCCTGCGTGAGATACCCCGAAGCGCTGCTTTTACCCGCCGAATGGCATATTAATCACTGCCTAAGGCCCTAAGCGGCACCGTGGTTCGGAGTGCTGCCGGGGCCCGACGGAGCCCCGGCTTCAGGTCCCGGGGCCCCGGTTGCGGCTAGCGGTTGCGGCCGTACTGCTCGTGGCTGCTCACCCAGTCGGAGCTCGAAATGGCTGCGCCCAGGCTCAGCTCGCCGGCCAGCACCACGCCGGCCACGATTTCGGCAAACTTGCGCACCGTGCCCCGGCCCACGCAGCCCAGCATGCGCAGGCACTCGTTTTGGGTGGCCAGGCCGGTGCCGCCGCCGTGCGTGGCCACGATGAGCGAAGGAATGGTGATGCTGATGTAGAGGTCGCCGTCCTTGGTTACTTCCGAATACAGAATGCCGGCCGAGGACTCGCTCACGTTGGCCACGTCCTGCCCCGTGGCGATGAACATGGCCGTGATGCCGTTGGCCGAGTGCGCGCCGTTGTTGTTGGCCCCGGATATAAAGGCGCCCACGTTGCTCACTTGCCCGTGGTAGGCCAGCTGCTCGGGCGTCACGCGCATGCGCTGCATCAGCACGTCGCGCTTGATAACGGCTTCGGCCACCACGCGCTTGCCCCGGGTGCGCATCACGTTGATTTGGGAGGCTTTTTTGTCGGTGGCGAAGTTCGATTCGAGGTAGAAATGCTCGATTTTCGCACCCTGGTAGTTCTCCAGAATCCAGGAGCAGGCGGCGAAGGTGGCGCGGCCCACCATGTTCTGCCCGGCGGCGTCGCCGGTGCTGAAGTTGAAGCGCAGGTAGGCAAACTTGTTGCTCAGGTAGGTGTCGATGTACTGCAGCTTGGCAATGCTCGACGTGCTTTCGGCCTGCGGGCGAATCAGGTCGATGTGGTCTTCGACCCACTTGCCGAAGTCGCGGGCCCCGCGGGCATCGTCGAACACGAACACCGGAGCGCGCTGCATGGCATCGCCAATGACGGTGCACTTCACGCCGCCGCACAGGTTCAGGAGCTGAATGCCGCGGTTGTAGCTGGCCACGAGCGTGCCTTCGGTAGTAGCCATCGGAATCAGGAAATCGCCCTGGGCGTGTTCGCCGTTCACCGTGAGCGGCCCGGCCAGGCCCACCGGAATCTGGGCCACGCCCATGAAATGCTCGCAGTTGCCCTGCAGCTGGTGGGCATCGAAGGAGTAGTGCTTGAGGTGCTTGAACTCCTCGCCCGAAAACTCCTCGGCGAAGCGCTGGCGGGCAGCAATGGCGGCCTCGGCGTAGTCGTCCTCGTTCGAGCGCGGAATGCGCGGCTTCGAGCTGGCCACGCCCACGATGGCGTCTTCCACCTCCACGTGCAGGTCGCCGAAGGCATCGGTGGCAAACCACATCTGCACGCGGTGCATGCCCTCGGCCAGGGCCGGCGTGTCGAGGCGCACCGTGATGGCGCGGCCTACGGGCAGCTCCACGGCCTGGCCAGCGCCGTCGATGGCGGTGGCGGCGCGCAGCTCGCCGTTGCCCAAATCGACCCGGATGTTGGCGGCGGGTACCTCCACGTCGTCAATTTGAACCTTCGTAAAACCAATCACTTTCACCGTATCGAGCCGGTTTTTGAGGCTGAAGGCGACGCCCGCATGTTCGGGCTGGTTGTGTAAGCTGCCGCGCGTGTAGAGCAGCTTGAGGAGCATGGGGCTAGGCGTGAAGACCATGGGGACGGTGGGAGGAGAAGTTGAACAAATTAAGGTGTGTTGAAAAGTGAAGGTGGGGAATTTTGGGCAGAATGTCGCATTCCTGTTCTTATTGCCGCAAGCAAAAGGTCATTGGTACGATAAATTTTACTGCTGCCGGCCGGCCGTACCGGCGACCCGGGGTAAAAGGGGCGGCGATGGCCGCACCGCTGCCAGTACGGCTTCGTCGTTGCCGCCGCCAATGCCTGGCCTAATGCGTGGCCCACGAATGCCCCCGGTTTCTGTAACGAGAAAGACTATTACGATGCGCGACGTTTCGGGAATTGGATTGGGCCCGTTGCAATAGCGCAACCTGATATAGCGGCAAATATATGTTGGCATTTCTGCGATACCACCACCGCCCTGCATTATCGGCATCGGCCCCGCGTACCGATAAACTGTCGTGTCATTTCGTAGAGATGAGGGCGCCATGTGGTGCGGCTGCTGCGCCCAAGATGCTACCGGCAGCAGCAGCACGCCTGCCGCTGCCACCCGCCAGATTCGGCCGCCGCCGCGAGGGCGGCCGAATCTGGCGGGTGGCCTGGGTTGAGCGCGATTAGTTTCTTATGAAAATCACCAGCACGGTTAGGCTCACCGCTACGGCTTGGCCGTTTTGTTTGCCCGGCGTAAGGGCAGGCAACTCCCGCACCACTCGCAGGGCTTCGGTGTCGAGCAGCGGATGCACTCCTTTCACAACCTTCGTATCGCGCACCACACCGTTCTTGCCCACGATGAAACTGACGAATACGCGCCCTGCTGCATCTGCCAGCCCGCTACTTGTGGGCCACCGCACTTGCTGCTGGAGGTAGGCCGTTAGGGCCGCTACGTCGCCGCCCCGAAAGGTGGGCATTTGCTGCGCATAGGTATAAATCGTGTTGCTTGGGTCTTTGGGCTGCTCCTCAATGACCATGCCATCGGCAACGCTGCCCGAAGCTATAGTTTGCGTCTGGGTTTGCGGGGCAATGGCGTGCTTTGGGGCAGTAGCCGGGTGCGGGCGGCGGGCTGGAGTGGCCCGCTGCACCTGCGCCAGCGCCTCGCGCGCCGTGAGGCAGGGCGCGGCCAGCGCGCAACCCTGCGACGCGCTGGCTCGGGGCAGTAGTATGCAAGCCTTCCGGATAAGTAAGCAGCCAGAATGAAGTAGCAAGTAGTAAGACTCTAAATATTATAACAATCAATTGCTTGAATAAACTCTTGGTGCTTCTGTCCTGCTACTTAGCAGATTCACCGACCGTTCATTTAGACTGATTGAATTTTGCGCCCGGTAAAACCCACGTGCCGCGGCGCGGTTATAACCGCCGCCCCTGCCCGGAGCCGGCTAGCCCCGGGCAGGGGCGGCGGCCTACCTATTATCTTTGTGTGCCGCCGGGTACCCCTCTGCGGCTGCTTCTCATTCTGCTATGGCTTTATCTGCTGATTATCCACGCTTCACCCTCGGCAATATCCTTACGACCGAGCAACGGGCGTTTTTTACCAAATACGGTTTCCTTCATTTTCGTCCTTTCGCCTCGGCCGAGCACGTCCGTAAGATTCTGCAAGCCACTCAGCAAGTGCAGGCTAAATGGCTGGCCGAGGGCGTAGAAAAAGTAAACGGCGTCCCCATCAAGTACGGGCACGACGTCGATGGCTCGCGCATCGTGCAGCGCTTTGCCTTTGCCTCGCAGCACCATCCCGTGTTGCGCGAATTGCTCCAGGATGAGCGGTTTACGGCTCTCTTCCCGCTGCTCGAAGCCGAAGGCGGCCGGGTAGGGGAGAACGAGAAAGACGGCCTCGTGGTGAACCACTACGTGAACGTGCCCGGCTCCGAATTCAGCCAGATGGGCTGGCACACCGACTCGCTGCGCGACGTGTTCTACGGCAAGCGCATTGGCCCCATGCTGAACGTGGGCCTGCATCTGGACGGTACCAAGGCCACCAACGGTGGCCTGCGCGTGATACCCGGCACCCACCGCCAGGGCCTGCACAAGATGCTGTTTCGCAAGAAGTACTACAAAGATGTGTACTACGACCCCAACGAAATAGCCATCGAAACCGAGCCCGGCGACCTCACCGTGCACGACGGCCGCATGTGGCACCGCGTGGCCCAGTCGCCCCTCATCGGCCCCGAAAGCCGCCGCCGCGTGATGTACGTGCCCATCATCTCGGGCAAGTACCAACCCAAAAGCGAGGACAGCCCCACGCCGTTCTACCTGCGCTTTTTGCACCTTGTTAAATAATCAATGGGTGAATGGATGAATGAGTGAACGGGTGAATGGGGCAGTTTCGCCTCAATCATACTTCACTCATTCACCCATTCACCCATTCACCCATTGTATATGTACGCACTCGTTACCGGCGCTTCGCGCGGCATTGGCCGGGCTATTGCCCTCCAACTGGCCCAGCGCGGCTACGACCTGCTGCTCGTGGCGCGGTCTGAGGACCAGCTCACGGCGCTGGCCCAGGAAATCGGGGCCAGGCATCGGCGGCAGGCCAAAGTGCTGGCCCTCGACCTGGCTGCCCCCGATGCCGCTACCGCCGTGGCTGCCTGGGCCACGCAGCAAACAAGCCAGCTGGCCGTGCTGGTGAATAATGCCGGCTACGGTCTCTGGGGCCGTTTCGAGCAGCTGAGCCTGGCCGGGCAGCAGAACATGCTGCAGCTGAATATGCACCTGCCCGTGGCCCTCACCCATGCCCTGCTACCCGCCCTGCACCAGGTGCCGAAGGCCTATATTCTGCACGTAGCCAGTACCGCCGCCTATCAGGCCGTGCCCTCGCTCACGCTTTATGCCGCCAGCAAGGCCTTTTTGCTGAGTTTCAGCCGGGGCCTGCGCTACGAGCTGAAGGGCACCGGCATCTCGGTGAGCTGCCTGAGCCCCGGGGCCACCACCACCAGCTTCGCCGACCGGGCCGGCATGGGGGCCGAGCTGCAGGCCACCGCCAACAAAGTATCGATGACGGCCGAGGCCGTAGCCGAAACTGCCGTGGCCGGCCTGCTGGCCGGCGAGGCCGAAATCATTCCCGGCGTGCTCAACAAGGTGTCGGCGGGCCTTACCAGCCTTGTTCCCAAGGGCATCGTGGAGAAAATCGCGGCCGGGATTTACGAGAAGTATCTGTAGGAAGTAGCGCGGGCTTGGTAGTCCGCGAGCAAGATAGTTGAGGCTAACCCACTCGCGGATTACCAAACCCGTGCTACAGCGCTACTTGCGGCAGATGCGCCCAGCCAGCCAGTAGGCGGCCCCGGCGAAGCAGGGCGCGGCCAGCACGTCGTAGGAATAGTGCACGCGCTGCACCAGCACGAGCAGGCCCACCGCCACGGTGGCCAGCCCCATGGCCCCGCGCCAGCGGCGGCCCCGGCCGGCCAGGGTAAGCAGCATCATGGTGGCGGTGTGGCCCGAGAAGAACAGGTCGCGCACAATGGGCTGGGTCGTCACCTCGAAAATGCGGTCCATCACCGGGTCGTGCAGCAAAACCAGGCTGGTGGGGGGCTCCAGCGGCAGCAGCCACAGCGTGGCCATGCGCATTAATTGCAGCAGGTAGTAGGCCCACAGCGCCCGCAGCAGCCGTTGCGGCCGGGGCAGCAGGTACACCAGCGTGGCCGCGATGGCTCCGTAAATGAGAGCGAAGACAAGCGTGGAATGGTCCTGCACCGGCAGCAGTGCCAGGAGCGGGTCGGCCAGCCGCTGGCCCGGCCGCGCCTGCACGAAGCGGTAGAAGCCCGGCACCACCGGCAGCAGCCCCAGCAGCAGCCCCACTACCAGCCCCAGCCGCCCCCGAAAGTCCGGCCGCGCCCAGGCCGTCGGCCAGGCGCGCTGGCGGCGGGCAGGCCCGGGCAAAGTAGTAGTAGTAGCTGGAGCAGAAGTAAAAACAGGAACCACGATAAACCGGAGATTGGAGTGATGCGCCGATAACGGCACAGCCCGCAAAAATACGCCACCGGCTGAACAGTAGCGCACTGGCGTGTAATGTTGGCGTAACATTGCCCGCCAGGCCGAACGTGCCATCCAACTCATCCAATTTCCCCCACTTCTCCCATGCGCCTTTTATTTCGCGTTTTGCCGGCCAGCTGCGGGCTGGCCCTGGCCGCCGCCACCGCTGCCCACGCCCAGAATGCTGCGCTTGATGCCCGCATTGCCCAGTTGGCCACGCAGGAAGAAGGCAAGGTGATTGCCTGGCGGCGCGACATTCACGAGCACCCCGAGCTGGGCAACCAGGAGACCCGCACCGCCGCCCTCATCGCCGCCCAGCTTAAAAAGCTGGGCCTGGAGGTGCAGACCGGCGTGGCCCGCACGGGGGTGGTGGGCATTTTGCGCGGTGGCAAGCCCGGCCCCGTGGTGGCCCTGCGCGCCGACATGGACGGCCTGCCCCTCACCGAAAACAACGACCTGCCCTTTGCCTCCAAAGTGAAAACCACCTACCTGGGCCAGCCCGTGGGCGTGATGCACGCCTGCGGCCACGATACCCACGTGGCCATGCTGCTGGGCGCGGCCGAAGTGTTGAGCCAGGTGAAGGCCGACCTGCCCGGTATTGTCAAGTTCATTTTCCAGCCCGCCGAGGAAGGGTCGGTGCCCGGCACCGAGGGCGGAGCGAAGCTCATGGTGAAAGAAGGCGTGCTCGACAAGCCCAGGGTCGATGCCGTATTCGGCGTGCACATTCAGGCCCAGACCGAGGTGGGCAACCTCTCGTACCGCCCGGGCGGCGAAATGGCCAGCTCCGACCGCTTCACCATCGTGGTGCACGGCAAGGGCGCGCACGGCGCCTACCCCTGGAACAGCGTGGACCCGGTGGTGACCTCCGCCCAGATTATTATGGGCCTGCAAACCATCGTGAGCCGCGAAATGAAGCTGACCGACGACGCGGCCGTGGTGACGGTGGGCACCATTCACGGCGGCGTGCGCTACAACGTTATTCCGCCCGACGTGGAGCTGTCGGGCACCATCCGGGCCCTCAATCCCGAAACCCAGCAGCACATCTGGGCCAGCATTCGCCGCATCGCCACCAACATTGCGGAGAGCGCCGGGGCCACTGCCGACGTGGCCATCGAGCCCTACGTGCCCGTCACCAGCAACGACCCCGCCCTCACGGCTCGCATGCTGCCCACGCTGCGAGCCGTGGCGGGGGCCGAGCACGTGCGCGAAATCAAGGCTGTGACCGGGGCCGAGGATTTTTCCTTCTACCAGGAAAAGGTGCCGGGCGTGTTCCTGTTCGTGGGCGGCATGCGCAAGGGCCAGAACCCCACCACCGCCGCTGACCACCACACCGCCAGCTTCCGCATCGACGAGAGCGGGCTGATGCTGGGGGTGAAAACCCTGGCCACCCTGGCCGCCGATTACCTGGCAATGCCGGCCCGATAGCTCCGGTCGCCCAATGCGAATGCAAAAGCCGCAGGCACTGCCCGCGGCTTTTGCATTACCCCCGATTATCCCCGCAAAACCGCGCTGGCAACGGTGTTCCCAATCTGGACCAACCACTGCTTGCGGAACCAGGACCCCGGGACCTGGCTGGCAACAGGAACGGGCTCGGCGCAGTGGCTAAACGGCTGAAGAATACAGGCGCTTAACTATCAGGCAGATTGTTTAGTGTTTTGGGTCTAATCATAAACAGCTGGGGTAGAGCATGTACCAGCCGTTGGTTGATTTTGTAATTATTAGGGTATGTTTTTATAATTATTACATAATCATGAAAAAAAGGAATGTAAAATGCGAATTATTTAAAAAAATGACAGACATTGCCGAGGAATCCGCAACGAATTGCCGTTTCGATTCCCAAATACTCATTCTCATCAGGAAACTTTGTTCTTATGACCAATAAATACTCGGCTGCGGCCCTGTTGTTGTTCGCTTCCTTTGTTTCGGCTCAGGCCCAGGATGTGGCAAAAATTGCAAATAAAGTAATCGGTAACGACGGCCAGCCCGAGCTGGTACAGTTCACGGCCGAAGGCAAAGCCGCCCTGCGCGGCATAAGCAGCGACCAGGTGCTGCGCCAGCAGCTGGCCCTCACCAACGCCGACCAGATGGTGCAGCGCAGCGCCGAAACCGACCAGCTCGGCTTCGTGCACCAGCGCTTCGCCCAGTTTTATCAGGGTATTCGCGTCGAGCACGCCGACTACGTCGTGCACAGCAAAAGCGGCGGGGTGGAAGCCATCAACGGCGACTTCGAGCGCATTGCCAACCTGAACATCACGCCTTCGGTCAGCCAGAAAATAGCCCTCAACAGTGCCCTGTCGCACGTTGGTGCCCGCACCTACATGTGGCAGACCGGCGAGGCCAACGCCGAAGCCTTCAAGCCCACCGGCGAGCTGGTGATTGTGCGCGATGCCCGCGTGGAAAACGGCCCGCAGGTGCTGGCCTGGAAATTCAACGTGTATGCCGCCGCTCCCGTGAGCCGGGCCTACATCTACGTGGATGCCCATTCCGGTGCCGTGGTGCAGCAGGACAATATCATCAAGCACGCGGCGGCTGCCGGCTCGTTTGCTACGGCCTACAGCGGTACCCGCAGCTTCGCCGACGGCACTACTACTGGCGGCTACTTCCTACGCGAAGGAACCACCCGCGGCCTGGGTATTGAAACCTACAACGCCAAAAAAGGGAGCAGCTATACCGCCGCCACCGACTTCGTGGATGCCGACAATAGCTGGACCGAGTACAACAACGCCAATTTCGACAACGTGGCCGGCGATGCCCACGTGGGGGCGCAGGCTACCTACGACTATTGGAAAGCCGTGCACGGCCGCAACAGCTACGACAACGCCGGTGCCAAAATTAAAAGCTACGTGCATTTCGACGACACCCCCGGCGACGGTGTGGGCTTCGAAAATGCCTATTGGAACGGTTCGGTGATGACCTACGGCGACGGCGCTTCGCGCTTCCGCCCCCTAACGGCGCTGGACGTGTGCGGCCACGAAATCGGCCACGCCGTGTGCGAAAAAACCGCCAACCTGACCTACGCCAACGAATCGGGGGCTATGAACGAGGGGTTGTCCGACATCTGGGGGGCTTCGATTGAGGCCTATGCCGTGGCCAGCCTGGGCTTTACCTCGGGTGGCGTGAAAGCGAAATCGACCTGGCTGATTGGTGAAGAAATCGACAAGGCACAAGCCGCCCTGCGCTCGATGAGCGACCCCAAGTCGCTGGGCCAGCCGGCTTACTACAAAGGACAGTACTGGGTGGCTACCACCACGGCACCTTCCAACGCCAACGACCAGGGCGGTGTGCACACCAACTCGGGCGTGCTCAACCACTGGTACTACATTCTGGCCGTGGGCAAATCGGGTACCAACGAAGGCGGGGGCGTGTACAGCGTGACCGGCGTGGGCCTCGATGCCGCCGCTAAAATCACCTTCCGCATGGAGAGTGTGTACATGACCGCCAGCTCTACCTATGCCCAGGCCCGTACGTATGCCATCCAGGCCGCGACGGACCTGTACGGTGCCGGCTCGGCTCAGGTAACGGCCGTCACCGACGCTTGGTTTGCGGTGGGTGTGGGCGCTGCCGCCGGTGGTGGAACGACCCCTCCGCCCGCTACGGTAAAGTATTGCACCAGCAAAGGCACGAGCCAGGCTTACGAATACATCAAACTCGTGCAGCTGGGCAGCATCAACCGCACTTCGGGTGCTGATGCGGGCTACTACAATGGCTCGGCTACCACGACCGGCGTCGCCGCCGGCTCGTCGCAGACCATCTCGTACCAGACTGGATTTGTGGGCACGGCTTACGCCGAGTACTTCCGCATCTACGCCGACTGGAACCAGGATGGCGACTTCCTCGATGCCGGTGAGACGCTGGCTTCGTCGACCAACACCGCCGCGGTAACCACGGTCCGCAGCGCTGCCTTTACGGTGCCCACCACCGCCAAGAGCGGGAAGACCCGCCTGCGCATCGTGATGAGCGACAACACGGCCACCAACAGCTGCGGTACCTACAGCTACGGCGAAACCGAAGACTACTCGGTAACGGTGAGCGGCGGCACCATCGCAGCCCCGACCCTGACCGGCAACACCGGCGAAACCCGCACCGAGCTGCGCACGCTGAGCATGTTCCCCAACCCCGCTACCGATGTGCTGAACCTGTCGCTGAGCGACAACGCCACCATCAGCAGCGTAACGGTGAGCGACCTGCGCGGAGCTCGCGTGGACGGTACCAGCTTTGCCGACGGCACGCTGCGTATTGGCAGCCTGGCCAAGGGCATGTACACCCTGACCGTGAGCGACGGCCAGAAGGTATACCACCAGCGCTTCGTGAAGGAGTAGGTCTTTCCCGAGCACAAGTGAAAAGGGCTCCCGGCATTGCCGGGAGCCCTTTTTATGTTTAAGTCTGGAGCAGAAAAGTCGGGGCCCGGCACCCGAAAACGGGTTATTCCAGCG
>JANNDE010000373.1:0-2047 GCA_031387395.1 Hymenobacter sp. | reverse complement strand
GTTGCCCCACCAGTAGTTCACCAGCCCCGTGGGGCTCAGACGCAGGGCATTGCACGAGCTGCCTCCGCCGTAGGCTCCCCAACCGATGATGCCGTAGCTACCCGTGGCGGCGGGCTTCACCCAGGCTTCAATGGTGTAGTTGCTGTTGCCCGTTGGCACGGTGGCGCTGCCCCCAATGGCCACGTATTGGCCGCTGCCGTTCAGGCGCAGGGAGCCGGCCACCACCGGGGGGCCCAGGTCGGCCGTACTGAACGTGTTGGGGGCCACGCTCAACGTAGCGGGCGCCGCCACCCCGCAGTTGGCGGTGCTGCCGTTGTTCACGGCCGTGGGGGCCAGCGTGGCCGTGCCGGCCGTGCCGGCCGTGCCGGCCGTGCCGGCCGTGCCGGCCGTGCCGGCCGTGCCCAGCACCACCTGCACGCTCTGGGCCACGGCCGTAGGCAGGGCGCACACGGTGAAGACCTGGCTGCTGGCCGCGCTCGTACCCGCCGGCGTAGTGATGGTCAGTACCCCGGTCACCGCGCCGTTTGGCACCACCAGGCCCGTCAGTTCGGTGCCCGCCGCATTCACGGTGAAGGCGGCGGCGCTCACCGTGTTGGCGCTGCTACCCGTGAAGGTGACCAGCGTGGCCCCCGTGAACCCCGTGCCGGTGAGGCGAATGCTGGACCCCGTTATGCCTTGCGCGGGCACAATGCCGTTGATGACCAGGCCCGGGGCGGGCGTGAGCACGGTAAAGCGCACGCTACTGGTGCCGTCGCCGCCGCTCGCCTTACCCAGCACATTACCCGTGCTGGCCCCGGCCGGCACCCGGAAGGTGATAGTCGTGGCATTGACGATAACAAAGCCGGGTACGGCCACCCCGTTGAGCGTGAGCGAAGTCACCAGGTCCAGGGCCGTGCCCGTGAGCGTAACGGTCATGCCCACCACCCCGCTCGCAGGGCTGATGGCCGTGAGCGCCGGCGTGGGCACCACGGTGAAGAAAGTGCCCGACACGCCCGTGCCTACTGGCGTGGTGACCGAGAGCGGCCCCGTGAGAGCCCCGGTAGGTACCGTGGCCGTGAGTTGTTGCGTGGCCGGATTGAACGCGAAGACCGTAGCGGCAATGCCGCCGAACCGGACCTGCGTCGCGCCGGTAAAATTTTGACCCGAAATAACTACTACGGTGCCCACCGTGCCACGCGTGGGCGTGAACGAGACAATGACCGGCCCTAGAAGCACGGTGAACGGGCTGGGCGAGGTGCCCGTACCAAAAGGCGTGGTCACCGCCAGCAGGCCCGTGGTGGCCCCATCGGGCACGGTCAGCGTGAGCTGGGTAGCCGAATTGATGGAGAAGTTCAGCACGGGCACCCCGTTGAGCGTTACCTGGGTCGCGCCGAGGAAGTTGGTGCCCAGGAGCGTAACGACCGTACCCGTCGGGCCGCTGGTGGGCGTGAAGCTGCTGATGGTGGGCGGCGAACCCACCAGAAACGGGGTGGCCGAACTGCCCGTGCCCGCCGGCGTGGTCACCGATAGCAACCCCGAGGTGCTGCCCGCCGCCACCGTGGCCCGCAGGCTCGTGGCCGAAACTACCGTGAAGCTGGCCGCTGCCGTGCCATTGAAGCGCACCGCCGTGGTTCCGGTGAAGCCCGTGCCCGTGAGCGTGACCACCGTGCCCACCGGCCCGAACGCGGGCGTGAAGCTGCTAATCACCGGGCCCGGACCCGGGGTGATGGCAAAGTTGGCGTTGGAAATATCGAAGAAGTAGTTGTCGGCCGCTTCGACCATGAGGCGCGCCGTGGCCGTGGGCGCGTTGGGCACCGTCACGCTGGTCGTGCCATTGTTGGGCACCCCAGTAGCCAGCGTGAGTGGGTAGCTCAGCCCACCGTCCAGGCTCAGACGCAGGTTCACCGTGGCGCAGCTCACCGGCGCGGCCGTCGTGTTAGCCACGTTCCAGCGCACGGTCTGGGTGCTGCCGCCGGCCCAGCTCAGGCCCGCCGCGTTGGGGGCCGTCACCACGAAGGGGCCCGCCGCCGCGCTTACGTCCAGCGTCACCAGCGCGCTCGGGCCCACG
>JANNDE010000367.1:0-8575 GCA_031387395.1 Hymenobacter sp. | reverse complement strand
AAATAGCAATATGGTGGACGCGCGAAAACCGCGCCAACCCGTGCCGGACTAGTAGTTGCGCAGGGCCTGCACCTGCTCGCGCAGGCGCTGCTGGGGCAGGAAGGCGGCCTCCAGCGGCGGGGCAAACGGAATGGCCGTATCGAGCGAGGCCACGCGGCGCACCGGCGCATCGAGGTGCTCGAAGCAGTGCTCGCCAATCCAGGCCGCGATTTCGCCGCCGATGCCGCCGGTCATCGTGTCTTCGTGCAGAATGATAACGCGGCCGTTTTTGGCCACCGTGCGGCGCACCGCCTCCTGGTCCCAGGGCAGCAGGGTGCGCAGGTCGAGAATATCGGCCGACACGCCCAGGTCCTGGCAGGTTTGCAGGGCCCAGCGCACGCCCATGCCGTAGGTGATGATGCTCATTTCGGTGCCCTCGGCGGCCAGCGCGGCCTCCCCGATGGGCGTGGTGTAGTAGGCCTCGGGCACCGGGCCGGTGAGGCTGCGGTAGAGCATCTTGTGCTCAAAATACAGCACCGGGTTGGGGTCTTCGAAGGCAGCACAGAGCAGGCCCTTGGCATCATGCGGATTGCTGGGGTACACCACTTTCAGGCCGGGCACGTGCGTGAACCAGGCCTCGTTGCTTTGCGAGTGGAAGGGGCCGGCCGCCGAGCCCGCGCCGGTGGGCATGCGCACCACCACGTCGGCGTTCTGGCCCCAGCGGTAGTGGCTCTTGGCCAGGTTGTTCACAATCTGATTGAAGCCGCAGGTAACGAAATCGGCAAACTGCATTTCTACCATGGCCTTCTTGCGCTTGATGCTCAAGCCCAAGCCAATGCCCACGATGGCCGACTCGCACAGCGGCGTGTTGCGCACCCGGGCCTTGCCAAACGCGGCCACGAAGCCCTCGGTAATTTTGAACACCCCACCGTAGTCGGCAATGTCCTGGCCCATGAGCACGAGCTCCGGGTAGCGCTCCATGCTCTGCTTCAGGCCCTCCTGAATGGCATCGATGAAGCGAATTTCCTTCGTCGGAGTTAAAAGTTGAGAGTTAAAAGTTAAGGCACTGACTGAACTATTTAACTCTTCACTTTTAACTTTTAACTGAGTCAAAGCGTCCGGCGTGAAGGCCGCGTACATGTCGGCGATTTCCTCGGCGATGTCGGCCGTGGGCATGGGCTCGGCGTCGGCTTCCTGCAGGCCGGCCTCAATGGCGGCCTTGATTTTTTCGCGGATGCCGTGCCGAGCGGTTTCGGTGAGGATGCCCTCGGCCAGCAGCCACTTCTCGTAGTTCTCGACCGGGTCTTTGGCGGCCCATTCTTCCATCAGGCTCTGGGGCACGTACTTGGTGCCGCTGGCCTCCTCGTGGCCGCGCATGCGGAAGGTGAGGGCCTCGACCAGCACCGGGCGCGGGTTCTGGCGCATGTCCTCGGCCAGACGCTTGATGGTGGTGTACACCTCCAGAATATTGTTGCCATCGACCTGCACGGCCTCCATGCCGTAGGCGGGGCCCTTGTCGATGAATGACTTGAAGCGGAACTGCTCGTTGCTGGGCGTACTCAGGCCGTAGCCGTTGTTTTCGATGATGAAGATGACCGGCAGTTGCCACACGGCGGCCACGTTCAGGGCCTCGTGAAAGTCGCCTTCGCTGGCTCCGCCGTCGCCGCTGTAGGTCACGGTCACTTTGGGGTTCTTATCGAGCACGTCGGCCAGGGCAATGCCGCCGGCCACGGCCAGCTGCGGGCCGAGGTGCGAAATCATGCCCACGATGTGGTGCTCGTTGGTACCGAAGTGGAAGCTGCGGTCGCGGCCTTTGGTGTAGCCGGTGCGCTTGCCCTGCCACTGCGCAAACAGGCGGCCCAGCGGCACCTCGCGCCCCGTGAACACGCCCAGGTTGCGGTGCAGGGGCAGAATGTACTCGTCGGGCTCCAGGGCCAGCGTGCTGCCCACCGAGATGGCCTCCTGGCCAATGCCCGAAAACCACTTGCTCACCTTGCCTTGGCGCAGCAGAATCAGCATTTTTTCCTCAATCAGCCGGGGCCGCAGCAGGTGCTGATAGAGGTACAGCAAAGTGTCGTTGGTGAGGGCCTGCCGGTCGAACCGGAGGTCAGCGTTGGCTAAAGTGGGAGCGGTGGGGGTCATGGGGGAAACGGGTGGGTTGGGCGGGCAAAGGTAGCGGGCGAAGGCCTGCTGCCCGAACCCGGCCAGGCCGCCCGACTGTCGGCCGCCGCCCGCTGTTGGTAGCAGGCTAGCGGCTCAGCCCAATATCGAACCGGCCTTCGGCGAGGCGCACCTGGGCCGGGAAGCCGGCGGCCCGGGCCGATTCCGGCGTGAGACGGGTGCGCAGCTCGAACCGGCCCGCCACCACCGGGTGCGCGCCCGTTGTATCGAGGCGCGTGATGGTGAGCGTGCCGGTGCCGGCCGCGTAGGCCAGCTGGCGGTTGCCGGTGGCCAGAACGGCGGTGCGGCCAGCGGTTTCGGCCGGGCCGCCCAGCGCGTACACGCCGGGCCCGCTAACGTGGGCGGCGCGCAGCGCGACGGTCGTAATCGGGCCTTCTACCTGCAGGCGGCGGAAGGCATCGAGACGCAGCTCGCCGTGCTGGTAGTGCGCGGTAGGCGTGAGCACGCGGCCGTCGAGGGTGCGGGAGTTGCTGGCTTCCCAGGGTTGGCCGTTCACGCGGCAGCCGAAGGTGTTGGCGCCCACCTGGCTGGCGGCGGGCAGGCGCACCGGCGGCAGGGCCGGGTAAAGGTCGGCGGTAGCGTCTTCGCAACTGGCCAGCAGCGCGACGAGCGGCAACAGCAGGAGTAGGCGTTTGGGCATGGGAAAACGGCGGGGAGAGCGAAAGATGAAAGCGAAAGGTAATGGGTTGAGGGTGAATTTCCGGGGCTCCCGCCAACCAGCGTAGCCGCGACCGGCCACCGGCAGGCAATGGGCAGTCCCGGCCGGGCGGGGCATCTATCTTCGCAGCCACTTTTCCTTTTCCTGTATGGTTCGAGCGGGCGGCCCGTTCGGCCAGCGTGTTCCTGAGCGGCACCAACCTGCTGGTGCTCTCGGCCGGCCGCGGCTTCGACCCCAACGTGAGCGCCGCCGAAGACGACCCGCGCCAGGCCGGCCTCGACCAGGGCGCCTACCCCGTAGCGCGCACCATCAGCCTGGGCCTGCGGGACACCCTGTAGCCGGGGGCCGGCTGGCCCGAAACCCCGGGGGCCGGCCGGCGGTTACCCAGCCCCGGCCGGCCCGTACCTTTACCCTATTCCGATTTTACACCTATGATTCACTTCACCGAATTTACCCTCGCCAACGGCCTGCGCTGCATCGTCCACGAAGATTTCAGCACGCCCATGGCCGTGCTCAACGTGATGTACGACGTGGGCTCGCGCGATGAGGACGCCACGCACACCGGCTTTGCCCACTTATTTGAGCACCTCATGTTCTCGGGTTCGGTTAACATTCCGAGCTACGACGAGCCCCTGCAGCGCGTGGGGGGCGAAAACAACGCCTTCACCAGCTCCGACGTCACCAATTACTACCTCTCGCTACCGGCCGCCAACCTCGAAACCGGCTTCTGGCTCGAATCGGACCGCATGCTTAACCTGGCTTTTTCCGAGAACGGCCTGGAGGTGCAGCGCAAAGTGGTGGTCGAGGAGTTCAAGCAGAGCTACCTCAACCAGCCCTACGGCGACGTGTGGCTGCAGCTCAAGCCCTTGGCCTACCGCACCCACCCCTACCAGTGGAACACCATCGGCAAGGAGATTGCGCACATCGAAAACGCCGTGATGGACGACGTGCGTGGGTTTTTCCAGAAACACTACGCCCCCCAGAACGCCGTGCTGGTGGTAGCCGGCGCCGTGAGCGAGGCCGAAGTGCGCCGCCTGGCCGAAAAGTGGTTCGGGCCCATTGCCGGTGGCCCGGCCTACCAGCGCCACCTGCCCCAGGAGCCCGCCCAGACCGCGCCGCGCCGCCTCACCGCCAGCGCGCCCGTGCCGCTGAGCGCCCTCTACAAAGCCTACCACATGCCCGCCCGCCCCGACGACCGCTACCACGCCGTAGATTTGCTGAGCGACGTGCTGGGCCGGGGCAAGTCGGCCCGCCTGCACCAGCGCCTGGTGAAGGAGCAGGCCCTGTTCAACAACATCTCGGCCTCGCTCACCGGCTCGCTCGACCCGGGCCTGCTCGTCATCAGCGGCAAGCTGAACGAGGGCGTGAGCCTCGAAGCCGCCGATGCCGCCGTAGAAGCCGTGGTAGCCGAATTCCTGACCCACGACGTGGATGCGCAGGAACTCGAAAAAGTAAAGAACCAGGCCGAGAGCAGCCTCGTATTCGGCGAAATCGACCTGCTGAACCGGGCCCTCAACCTGGCCTACAGCAAGCTGCAGGGCGACGCCAACCTGGTGAACGACGAAAGCCGCCGCATTCAGGCCGTGGCCGTGGCCGACGTGCGCGCCGCCGCCGAGCTGGTGCTGCGCCCCGAAAACTGCAGCACGCTCTACTACCAGGCTACCCCAGCCATTGCTGAAGCAGCCGCCTAAAAAAACCCACAAAAAAGCACCCCGGATTTCCCCTCCGGCCCGTCGAACGATGTTGTTCGGGTGGGCCGCCGGGAAAATCCGGGGGTGCTTTTTTATTGCCGCCTAGCGCCTAGCGCCTGGCTTTGACTTTGGTTTTGCCGGGAGCCAGCGGCACGGCGTTGTCGCGGTTCAGGCTGCTGTTGGTGGGCTTCACGTAGCGCGGGCGGGCGGTGCGGTTATCGTTGTAGCCGCCGTTGCCCTGGTAGCCGACCTGCTTGCGCATCGGCATGCTCGGGGCCAGGTACGATGCGGAGCCATTCTTAAGGTCTTCGGGTACGCCGGCCCCGTAGGGCTTGCCGGTGTGGGGGTTGATGTTGGCCGCTTTCCTGCGCGGGCCCCGCACCGAATACGGCACGGCTTTTTTGCGCGGACGGGTCTGGGCATCGGCGCTACCAGCCACGGCGGCCAGAAGCAGGAGCAAAGCGAGAAGAGGTCGAAACATAAAAAACAGTAAGAGGTTGGCAAATAAAACCCGGCGGTTCGGCCGGGCCGAAAACGACGCCGCTCCCATCATACGCCCCGCTACCCGCGAGGGGTTTGCGCTGCTGATGGTAGCGACCAGAAAACCAGGCCGCGACCCCGCAAAGCAGAGTCGCGGCCACAACATTAGTTGCCGAGCGTAGTCTGGGTGGTAGCGGCGGGCTTGCGGGGTGGGCGCACGCTGTAGGGCACCATGCCATTGCTGGTGCGGATGTGCACCGGCATGCCCGGCGAGGCATACACGTTGGCGTTGTCGATTTCGCCCCGGTTGCTGCTGGCGGCAGCGGCAGCGGCCCAGCCGTCGCTGGTCACGGTACCCGTCGAGGCCACGGCCGTATGGGCTTCGTCCGCGGGCCAGCCGTCGTTGAGGGCGGGCACCACGGGGGCCGACTTGATAGCCACCTTGCGGGCTTTTTTGGCGGCGCGGCGGGTGGTGCGGGCGGTGGCTTTGGCCGAGGCTTTTTTGGTAGTGGCCGGTGTGGTCTGGGCACTGGCTTCGGCCAGCAGGAACATCGACAGGGCAAGGGTAAGGACGGTGCGGAACATGGCGAAGGCGAGTGAAGAGTAAGACGTTTATTTTCGATTGCTGAAAGATGCAATTCGAAAAGCGTGCCAACTTCTGATTTTCCACCGCATTCCCGTGCCGGCGGCCCGGCCAGCTGATTCAATTCGCACACCAAGGCTATTACCTTCTGGCGAACGAGACCGATGCTGCCGCCCGGCACGCACAAAAAACCAGCCCGCTCCCTGATGAGGAAGCGGGCTGATTCAGATGATGCGCAACAAGGCCAAAGCTCCGTTTGCGGCGCTGGCCAGGCCAATTGCGGCGTGGCTACCAGCCCAGGGGCTCGGGGGCCTTTTTCTTGGGCGTGGCTTTGGGCGCAGCTTTGGCTGGGGACGACGCTTTGGGCGAAGCGGCCGGGGCGGCCATGGCACCGCCGGCCGCCTGCGTAGCACTGCCGCTGGCCGCATCAGCCACGGGAGCCGGAGCGGCGGCCGGAGCCGGCGCCGCGATGGTTACGGCCTCGGTGGGGCGCGGGGGCCAGGGCTTGTCGCGGCGCACCTTGCGGTTCAGGCGGCGCTCGCGGGCCGCGGCAGCATCGTCGGCCATTACGCTGCGGCCACCCCGCATCACGATGGGCGCGCCAGGAGCAACCGACATGCCAATGGTATTGGAGCTACTGTTCCCGCCCCCGCCGCCCCCGCCACCAAAGCCTTTTTCGACGGCGGCTGGCGCAGCGGCTTCGGCTACGGGAGCGGCCGGGGCCTCGGGAGCGGGCATTTCGGCCGCCCCGCCCTTGCTGGCCGCCTGCTGGCCGCTGGCTTTGCCCGAAGCCGATTTAGTGGTTTTCTTGGCGGGGGCTTTTTTGGGGGCATCCCAACCGGCGTTGTCCCACCCGCTTTGGGCGGCGGCGGAGTTGGCGAGCCCCGCGGCGAAGAACAGAAAGAGTAGAGCGCGTTTCATGGCGAAGATATAGGGGAATATAAGGGTTTCGGGGGGCTAACTGAAAGCGGGGCTGAAACGTTCGGCCCGGCGCGAGCCTTGCCGTAACTTTGCCGGATATGATGCAGATGCAGGACTCCATTGCCGCGCTGACGGCCGAAATTACAACCGCCGACCTTAGCACCGCTACACACCTCGATGCTTTTCGCATCGCCTACCTCGGCCGCAAGGGCCGCCTGGCCGATTTATTCGACCAGCTGAAGGCCGTGCCCGCCGACCAGAAGCGCGCTGTGGGCCAGCAGCTCAACGCCCTGAAGCAGCAGGCCCAGGCCCACTTCGACGAAGCCCAGACGGCCGCCGAAGCCGCCGCCGATAATGCGCCCGCCAACCCCGATTTCGACTACACCCTGCCCCCCGTGCCCCACGCCCTAGGCACCCGCCACCCCCTGAGCCTGGTGCGCGAGGAGATGATGCGCGTGTTTGCCCGCATCGGCTTCGCCATCGCCGAAGGCCCGGAGATTGAGGACGACTGGCACAACTTCACCGCCCTCAACTTCCCCGAAAACCACCCGGCCCGGGACATGCAGGACACGTTCTTCGTGGCCCCGGCCTCGCGCACGGCCACACCCGGCGACGTGCCCATTGGCGCGCCCGACCTGCCCTACCTGCTGCGCACCCACACCAGCACCGTGCAGGTGCGCGTGATGGAAACCGAGCCGCTGCCCATTCGCCGAGTGATGCCGGGCCGGGTGTTCCGCAATGAGGCCATTTCGGCGCGGGCGCACATGATGTTCCATCAGGTGGAGGGCATTTTCATTGACGAGGGCGTGAGCTTCGCCGACCTGAAACAGACGGTGTACTACTTCGTGCAGGAGCTGTTCGGGGCCGATATCAATATCCGCTTCCGGCCCAGCTTCTTCCCCTTCACCGAGCCCAGCGCGGAAATCGACATCACCTGCCTGATTTGCAAGGGCGCGGGCTGCAACATCTGTAAGTATTCGGGCTGGGTCGAAATCGGCGGCTGCGGCATGGTGGACCCCGCCGTGCTCGAAAACGCCAAAATCGACCCCGAGAAATACTCTGGCTATGCCTGGGGCATGGGCATCGAGCGCATTGCCATGCTCAAGTACCAGATTAAGGATTTGCGGCTGTTCACGGAGAATGACCTGCGCTTCCTGCGGCAGTTTGAGGCGCTGTAGGTGCAGTAGATGCTTGAATCATTTGGCTTTAAACCGCTGTTGCTATGGTTATGGTGAACCTAATTCTGCCCTTTGCCGACCTGGCCCCGGAACTGGAGGCTGGCACGCCGGCCGTTAGCCTGTCGGAGCGCTTCAATCGCATGAGCGAGGACGAATTCTATGAATTCTGCCAGCGTAATGCTGAACTAAAGTTTGAACGCCGCGCCGATGGCACCATTGAATATTTGAACATGACCGGAGGAAGTACAGGGCAGCGCAATACCAAAATCATCATGCGCCTGGGCCTGTGGGCCGAAGAGAATAATGCGGGTCCGGTCTTCGATTCCTCCACCGGTTTCCGGCTGCCCAACGGGGCGGTGCGCTCGCCGGATGCGGCGTGGGTACGCGCTGAAGTTTGGCAAGCCCTGCCGGCTGGGCAGCAGGAGAAATTCCCGCCCCTGTGTCCCGATTTCGTGGTCGGGCTGCTCAGTCCCTCGGATGCGATGAGCGAATTGGTGGCCAAAATGCAGGAATACATCACCAACGGCTGCCGCCTGGCCTGGCTCATTGACCCCAAAAGCGAAACCGCCCGCGTGTTCCGCGCCGATGGCTCGGTGAGCGTAGTGAAGTCCTTCGCCGACACCCTAAGCGGCGAGGAGGTACTACCCGGCTTCGCCTTCCCCCTAAGCGCGCTCCGCTAACTCAATCCAAATAAATTAATCCTACCGAATTCATGCCCCGCGGAATAGCGCTAGCAAAATCCGCGAAATCAGTTGAATCCGTCTAAATCCGTGATACGTGAAAGTCAGAAATCAGACCCAGAATAAAGTAAACGTCATCACCCTCGGCTGCTCGAAGAACATCGTGGACAGCGAGGTGCTGATGGGCCAGCTCGTGGCCAACGACTTCGACGTGACCCACGAGG